>CAKUFW010000001.1 GCA_934650975.1 uncultured Collinsella sp.
CAGCGCGTTTGGAGAACGGTTACCGGCTTTTACCATGTCTGTGCCCGCGGTACGGGCAAGCAGCTCATCTTTGAGAGCGATGATGACCGGTGGGAGTTTTTGGAGCTGATGCGCGACTGCTGCCGCGAGGCTGGGGTGACGGTCGTGGCGTGGTGTCTCATGGGCAATCACGTGCACCTGGTGCTTGCGGATTACGAGGATAGGATGAGCGCGGCGATGCACCGGCTGCTTTTGACGTACGCGCGTCGGTTCAATAAGCGTACGGGGCGCACAGGCCATCTGTTCCAGAACCGTTTTGATCGTCGTTCGCTCGATACCGACCGTTATCTAATGGCCGCTATTCGCTATGTTCACGCCAATCCGCAGGAAGCGGGTATCGCCCTTATCGAGCGTTATCCGTGGAGCAGCTTTGCCGAGTACCTGCGGATGTATGACGGCGACGTAGCGAAGAGTTTTTCGGATCCGTCCACGGTGCTCGAGCTCTTTGGGTCCGCCGAAGGCTTCATCGCCTACTCGTTGGAGACGCCCGACGGATCCGATCCCGTGATTCACGATATGGATGAGACGGAGTGGGAGCGGCATGCGTTTGCTGACAAGATGGCAAAGCGCCTGGGCGTGCCACTCAACGAGCTTAAGACCGTGGCGCCATCGCGGCGAGACGGGATCATTTTCGCCCTGCACGATGGCGGCTATACAGTGCGCGAGATTGAGCGGTACACGGGGATTAGCAAGAGCACCGTCTCGCGTATCGTGTGCGCTTATGCGCGGGTGAACGCACAGGCTGAGGATTCGGAATAGAAGTGAAAGAAAATGGCCGAACCGCCAATGTCAAGCGATTCGGCCAACGAAATTCTTAAGATTTGGGACAAATACTACTGATTATTTTGTCCCGTGAGCATGCCGTCGAGGGTGCGCCAGGCGAGCTCGGCGCACTTGACGCGGGCGGGCATGTGCGAGATGTCCTGGAGCTGAGCGGCCTCGTCCAGGTCTTCCAGGTCCTCCTCGGAGAGCTGCTCGCCGCGGATCATGGCCAGGAAGAGCTCGGCCAGGCGGCGTGCCTCCTCGACCGTCTCGCCGGTGATGAGGTCGGCCATGATATCGGCGCTGGCCTGGCTGATGGCGCAGCCGTGGCCGGTAAAGGCGGCCTCCTCGATAACGTCGTTCTCGACGCGCAGCTGCAGGGTGAGCTCGTCGCCGCAGCTGGGGTTGATGCCGTCGTGCTCGTGCGTGGGAGCGTCCATCTCGTACTTGTAGTCGGGGTGCGAATTGTGCTCCATAAACGTGGTGGAGGTGTACAGATTACCCATTGAACGTGCTCCAAACGTGATGCAGGCCGGCGATGAACTTGTCGATATCGGCCTTGTCGTTGTAGAAGGCCACGCTGGCGCGGCAGCAGGCGAGGTTCTCGACGCCCAGCCAGGTGAGCAGCGGCTGCGCGCAGTGGTGACCGGCGCGGATGCAGACGCCGTCCATGTCCATAATGCTCGCGACGTCGTGCGGGTGGATACCCTTGACGTTAAAGCTGACGACGCCGTGATGGTTGTCCCAGTAGATGGAGCCGATGATCTGGACAAAGTCGAGCTGCATGAGCTCGCCCATCAGGTAGTGGACGAGTGCCTTCTCACGGGCCTGGATGTTTTCGTAGCCCACCGTGTTGACCAGGTAATCGAGAGCCGCGCCCGTGGCGAAGATGCCGGCGGCGTCCTGCGTGCCGGCCTCGAACTTCTCGGGGACGGGCGCCCAGACAGCGTCCTGCTCGGTGACCGAATCGATCATCTCGCCGCCGGTGAGCATGGGCGGCATGGCGTTGAGCAGGTCCATCTTGCCCCACAGCACGCCGATGCCCATGGGGCCCATGGCCTTGTGCGCGCTAAAGGCAAAGAAGTCGGCGCCCAGGTCGGCCACATCGACCGGCATGTGCGGCAGCGACTGCGCGCCGTCGACGACCAGATAGCCGCCGTATTTGTGCACGAGCTTGCCGAGATTCTTGACCGGGTTCTCGACGCCCAGGACGTTAGAGACCTGGCCCACGGCCAGAATCTTGGTCTTGGGGCCAACCTTGGCAAGCACTTCCTCGGTGGTGAGCTGGCCGGTCTTGGTGGGGTAGAGGTATACGAGCTTGGCGCCGGTCTCGCGGCAGACCTGCTGCCACGGGATCAGGTTGGAGTGGTGCTCCATGATGGTGATGACGACCTCGTCGCCGGGCTCCAGCACCGTGGGTGCAAAGCTCTTGGCGACCAGGTTGAGCGACTCGCTCGTGTTGCGGGTGAAGACGACTTCGTTGGTCTGGGCGGCGCCGATGAGGTCGGCGATCTGCTGGCGCACCTTCGCGATGGCATCGGTGGCCTCGACGGACAACGAGTACAGGCCGCGCAGGGGGTTGGCGTTCATGCGCTGGTAGAAATCGCGCTCGGCGTCGAGCACGCAAGCGGGGCGCTGCGCGGTGGCGGCGCTATCGAGGAAGGCGATCTCGGGGTGCTGCTGGAACAACGGGAACTGCGCCTTGTAGGGATTAGTCTCGATGTCTACGGTGGGCCAACCGCGCGAAGCCTCGTCGCTGGCGTCGAGCACCATAGGCTCCGGTGCGGTGCAGGTATCGCATTTAACGTGCTCGGTATCGATCATGCGAGCTCCTCTTCAAAGTTATCGATCAGGTTGTTGCCTAGGCGGACGACGGCGGCGCGGGTGCGCTCGTCGGTGGCGGAAAGCGCGGCGTCCTCCAGCTTGGCGCGGATGAACAGATCCTCGGCGGCGTTTTGGTCAAGGCCGCGGCAGGCGAGGTAGAACAGCTGCTCGTCGCGGACATGGCCGATGGTGGCACCGTGGTTGCCGGCGACGTCGTCCTCGTCGCACAGGATGACGGGGACGGTCTTGTTGTCGACGCCCTTGTTGGCGAGCAGCACGGTCTCGCGCTCGGTGCCGGTTGCGCCCTTGCAGCCGTGCACGAGGTCGATGGTGCCGCGGTAGACTTTCTTGGACGTGCCGGTCAGCACGCCGTTGGCGTCGATCTCGCACTCGGTCTTGCGACCGCGGTGGCGCAGCTCGTAGTTAAAGTCGCGCACTTGCTCGCGAGCGCCCAGGTAGTCGGTATCGATGGTGACCTTAGCGGTGTCGCCCAGCAGGTCGCCGGCAAGGCCGGTGGCGCTGGCGCCGGCACCCAGGACGGTGTGCTGTACGTTGACGCGCGCGCCCTCGTCCAGGAACAGGCCGGTGTCGTCGAGTGCAATCCAGCTGTCGTCGAGCGTCTGCGTGCAGGTCACGTTGACGGTGGCGTATTCGTGGGCGCACACGCGCAGCACAGAACCCACGACGCCCTCGCCGGCAACGGGGGAGTCCAGGGCAATCTGCAGGTCGAGCGTTGCCTGCGGGCGGGCGACGACGTCGATAGCGGCAATCACAGTCGCTGCGTCGACGCCGCTCACGCGCACGGTTGCCGTGGCGTGCTTATATGCGGGCACATCGATGACGATGCGCTTAGTGGCGTGGTCGGCCAGGTAGGCGTAGGCGGCCTCGCCCATGCCAGTTTCGAAGGCCTCGGCGGGGGAGAGCTCCTCCTCGAGCTTGATGGCGCCTGCCTGGTAGACGGAGGTGGCGGGCACGTCGAGCTTGGTCTCGGGCGTGATACGGGCGCGATCGGCGGCATCGCCGGGGGCCGCGGCACGGCGCTCGGGGAAGCGCTCGGCCATGGCGTTCATGGCGGTGTCGAACGCGTCGTCCGCGCCGGCAAACTGCTCATCCAAGCCTTCGACCTCAACGGCCTCGGTAGGAGCGGTAGCAAGCTCGTTCGAAAGCTCGAGCTTGGTCTGGTTCATCTTGAGCCAGCCCCAGGTAGCTGCAGGCATCGCGTTTACCTGTTCAAGCGTGGTAGCAGCGGTGTTCGTGGTCTGTTTCATTATCCGATCGCTCCTTCCATCTCGAGCTTGATCAGGTTGTTCATCTCGACGGCGTACTCAAGCGGCAGCTCCTTGGAGACCGGGTTGGCAAAGCCGTTAACGATCATGGTGCGGGCCTCTTCCTCCGAGATGCCGCGGCTCATCAGGTAAAACACCTTGTCGTCGCCGATGCGGCCGATGGTTGCCTCGTGGCCGATGTCGACGTTTTTGGCGCGGATGTCCATGGCGGGGATGGTATCGGAGCGGCTCTGGTCGTCGAGCATCAGCGACTGGCAGCTCACGGTTGCCTTGGAGCCCTCGGCCTTGGGCGTGGCCACGATGGAGCTGCGGAAGGTCTGGATGCCGCCGCTCTTGGAGATGCCCTTGGTCTCGACGGTCGCCGAGGTCTCGGGCGCATTGAGCACGACCTTGCAGCCGGTGTCGAGGTTCTGCCCGGCGCCGGCAAAGGTGATGCCGGTAAAGCTCGAGCGGGCGCGGCGGCCGTTGAGCACGCTCATGGGGTAGAGGTAGCCCACGTGGCTGCCGAAGGAGCCACTGATCCACTCGATGTCGCCGTCCTCGTCCACCCGCGCACGCTTGGTGTTGAGGTTGTACATGTTCTTGGACCAGTTCTCGATGGTCGAGTAGCGCAGGTGTGCACGCTTGCCCACAAAGAGCTCCACAGCGCCGGCGTGGAGGTTGGCCACGTTGTACTTGGGCGCGGAGCAGCCCTCGATAAAGTGCAGGTCGGCGTCGTCTTCGACGATGATGAGCGTATGCTCAAACTGGCCGGCGCCCTTGGCGTTGAGGCGGAAGTAGCTCTGCAGCGGGAAGTCGAGCTTGGTGCCCTTTGGCACGTAGACAAACGAGCCGCCCGACCACACGGCACCGTGCAGGGCCGCAAACTTGTGGTCGGTGGGCGGGATGAGCGTCATAAACTTCTCGTGAATGAGCGGCTCCCACTGCGGGTCATGCAGGGCCTCCTCGATACCGGAGTAGACGATGCCCATCTTGGACGCGGTGTCCTGCATGTTGTGGTAGACGAGCTCGGAGTCGTACTGCGCGCCGACGCCTGCCAGGTAGCTGCGCTCGGCCTCGGGAATGCCCAGGCGCTCAAAGGTGTTCTTGATGTCGTCGGGCACCGACTCCCAGTCGTGCTTTTGGTCGGTGTTGGGTTTGACGTAGGTGACGATGTTGTCCATGTCCAGGCCCTCGATGGAGGGTCCCCACGTCGGGTCCGGGAAGCGGTTGAAGATCTTGAGGGACTTGAGGCGCAGGTCGAGCATCCACTGCGGCTCGTCCTTCTTGGCGCTGATCTCGCGCACGATGTCGGGCGTGATGCCGGCGTCGAGGCGCTCGAAACCCTCCTCGCCATAGGTGAAGTCGTAGAGGCTGCGGTCGATGTCCGCGACCTCGGTGCGGTTCTTGGTCATAGCGTCGCCCCTTTACGCCTGCTGCTCGGCAGCGGCGGCCTCGGCCTGGGCGCGCTGCTCGGCGGCCTCGCGCTCGAAGGTCTCAAAGCCGTTCTTGTCGATCCAGGGGATGAGCGAGGCATCGTCCTCGCGCACGATGTGGCCCTTGACCATAACGTGTACGCGGTCGACATCCAGGTGCTCCAGGATGCGCGTGTTGTGCGTGATGATGAGCATGGAGCCGTCGCAGCTCTTGCGGTAGGCGTCCATGCCGTGGCTGACGGTGGAAAGCGCGTCGACGTCCAGGCCCGAGTCGGTCTCGTCCAGGATGGCGAGCTTGGGCTGCAGCAGCAGAAGTTGGAGCATCTCGACCTTCTTCTTCTCGCCGCCCGAGAAACCCACACCCAGCTCGCGGTTGAGGTAGGCGGTATCCATGTTGAGCTCGGCCGCGAGCTCCTTCACGCGACGGCGGAACTCCTTGCCCTTCATCTCCAGGCCGGGGCGGCCGGCGATGCTGGCGCGCAAAAAGCTCGACAGTGGCACGCCCGGAATCTCGACCGGCGCCTGGAAGCTCAGGAACAGGCCGGCGCGCGAGCGCTTGTCGGTGGTGAGCTCGGTGATGTCCTGGCCGTCAAAGACGATGCGGCCGTCCTGCACGGTGTAGACGGGGTCGCCCATGACCAGGTGGCCGAGGGTGGACTTACCGGCGCCGTTGGGGCCCATCAGCACGTGGGTCTCGCCGGCGGCGACGTTGAGGTTGACGTTGTGGAGGATGGTCTTCTCGTCCACGGAGGCGGTCAGACCCTCGATGGAAAGCAGCGGATTTGCGCTCATGCTGTCCCTCTCTGTATATGGTGTACTCATAGGTGTACTAAACCCTAGGAATCTTCTCGGAATAAAGTTACTATGGGTTCGGCGTTAGTCAAGGGAAAACCCGACTAATCCACTCGACTTTTCAGATTGTGGGACAAAATACCAGGATTGCTTGTTCCGCGCGTAAGATTTGGGACAAACACTCTAGGTTATGTTGTCCCAGGTGCGATGGGAGGGTAGGTATGCTCATTTCTTCTAAGGGCCGCTATGCCCTCCGACTGATGATCTATATCGCGGCGTTGGGCGATGCCGAGGGCAAGATTGCTTTGCGCGAGGTTGCCGACCGCGAGCATATCTCACAAAAGTACTTGGAGCAGCTGGTTCGTCCGCTTATGAAGGCTGGCCTGCTTAAGAGCGTGCGCGGCAAGGGCGGCGGCTACATGATGGCCAAGGATCCGGCCGAGGTGCGTGCCGGCGACATCCTGCGTGCTGTCGAGGGCAGCACAGCCCCGGTGGCTTGTGATGGCATCGACAACAGCTGCACCCGTAGCGACCTGTGCTCCACCGTCAAGTTCTGGCGCGGCCTGGACGACGTGATTGAAAAGTACGTCGATGGCGTGACGTTGGCCGACTTAGCTGCCGTTCCCGAGATTAACTTCGATATTAAGCTGTAGGTTCTGCAAATGGCGTCTCTCGACAGAGTGTACCGGCAGATTGTTTCCTTCGCTAAGGAATGCGATGCCGAAAAGGTCGTGCTGTTTGGGTCTCGTGCTCGCGGCGACAATCTGCCCAAGAGTGACATCGATATTGCCGTAGGGGGCTGCCGGGATTTCCGGCATTTCTCATACCTGATCGAGCAGCATCTTGATACCCTTTTGGATGTTGATGTGGTCAATCTCGATGAGTCCTCATCACAGTCGTTGCTCGACGAAATAGCTAGGGATGGTGTAGTCCTGTATGAAAAAATATGAGAACTTTGCCAGTGCCTTGGCGAATCTTGAGGATGCTCCGAACCAGGACCTCAACAATGATTTTGTTCAGAGCGGCCTAATCAATAAGTTCAATCTTCAGTTTGAGCTGAGCTGGAAGCTCCTCAAACGTTTGCTTGAGTATGAGGGCGCCACGCTTGCTGCGTCAGGATCGCCTCGCGCCATCCTGAAGGAAGCCTATCGGTTCTACGATTTTATTGATGAGGCCGCATGGCTAGACATGCTCAGAGACCGCAATACGAACGTCCATATCTATGACAACAAACTCGCGCAAGATTTGATCCAGCGCATCCTGAACGTCTATATCCCTGCCTTTTGCCAGCTGAGGGATGGCCTTTTGGCGCACTATGGCGAGCTTCTCTTGGCGCCTGACGACCAATTCGTCTAATTCCTTAAGATTTCGCGGAGGGTTGTTGCCGTTTGTCGAGTTGTTGTTGTGCAACAAACGTCGAGCTGCAATACTGAATTTATCTTTGCAAACTGCACTTTAACTACACCAATGCAGGGAGGATCTATGCAGCCCAAGCATTCCGCGATTGTCGCGGGTCTTACGTTGGCGCTTTCGTTTGGCGCCGTTGCCGCGCCCGCTACCGCTATGGCCGAGGAGCCCGCGCCCGGCGTTGCCTCGGATGCCACCGATATCGATAAAGGCCTTTACACCCAGCAGTCCTTCTCGGGCGTGCTGCGATCGGTTCAGGGCGTTTCGTTTGTCAACGTGACCGACGAGATGAAGTACTTCACCAAATACGAGAGTCATGGCAACTATAACCAGGGCTTTTCGTATGGCGACGGCTATAACGCACTGGGTTATTACCAGTTCGACCGCCGCTGGTCGCTCATTCCGTTTATGAAGCAGGTCTACAACTACGATTCTGCTAAGTACGGCATGCTTAAGGCCGCGATCGATCGCGGCGGCGAGATTTCCAACGGAAGCAACCCCATGTATGCGAACGGCCAGCTCACCGAGCTGGGCCGCATCGCGCAGGATTCCTTCCTGGGTGCATGCAACACCGATCCGGCTGAGTTTTCGGCGCTGCAGGATGCCTATGCGTACAACTCCTACTATGCGGTGACCGAGGCGTGGCTTAAGAACGCTCTGGGCATTGATATTTCCGGTCGTGCCGATTGCGTCAAGGGTATGGTGTGGAGCATCACCAATATGTGCGGCACGGGTGGCTGCCAGGACTTTTTCCGTTGGGCGAATCTTTCCAACGATATGACCGACCGCGAGTTTGTGACCGCGCTTTCCAACAGCGTGGTTGATAACGTGGCGCGCAAGTATTCGAGTCAGCCTCAGTACCATGAGGGTTGGAAGAATCGCTACCGCAACGAGCTCAAGGATTGTCTGGTCTACATTACCGAGGACGAGGCTGCCGCGGCAACGCCTGTGGAGCCTGAACCCACGCCGGCGCCTGGCCCGAGCATGGCACCTGCCGCTCCCGCTGCGCCGACGCCTGGTACCGATAGCGATGCGGACAATGGCGGCGAGACGGGTGCGCCTTCGACTGGTGCTGGTAACAGTGATGGTGCCGGTAATGGCGGGACTGCTTCGGGTGGAACGGAGTCTGCTGGCGGTGCTGGTGATTCGGGCTCTGGTTCAACCGGTGGTTCCGTTTCTGGTTCAACCGATAGCGGCCCCTCCAATGGCTCCGCTGATGTTGGCGAGAGCTCTGGCACTGATTCCGACTCGACCGAGGACTCCGATGTCAGCAATTCGTCGACCGAGAACAAGCCCTCCTTTGGCGAGCAGTTTGGCGCCATGATCGGGTCTTTGATGACGGCTGGCAACAACAACGGCTCGTCTTCTGGTGAGGGTGTTTCTGGCGAGGCTCCCGAGTCCAGGACTGACGGTGATGCCGACGCTTCGATCGATGCAGGCGCGAGACAGTCCGACGCCGATGCTCAGAAGGTTGACGACAAGGGCAGCGCTACGACCACCACGACGACTACGACCACTACCACGACCAAGAGCTCGGGCGGCAATATGCCTAAGACCGGCGATCTCATTGTGATGGCGAGCCTTGCCAGCGCGAGCTTGGCCACGCTTGGCGCCACATCCATTGTGAGTGGCAAGCACAAGCTTGATCAGCAAAAGAAGGCTGCTGGCGAGGACGGATCCGAGGAGTAAGATCCTGGTCGCCTGATAATCTAAGAACTAGGACGGGGGCCGGTGCGGCTGCATCGGGCCCCGTTTTGTTGCGCAACGATTTGTTATGCCCCATCGGGGTTCTTGTTACTACCGTTGCCCGAAACGTCTGCATGACGGCATCATTGCGGTTGGGTTGCTCGATACAATGGGCATCGTGCTGCGTTTTAGGGAGAAGTTACGGTGTCTGAACAGGCGATTTATGGTGATACTGCCTACGATGGCGTAGAGTTGATCAACCGCTCGGGTAACGGGGCGCTACCGGTCGGCGAACATGACTTTGCCGAGGCCATGGATCGATGCGTGCTAGTCGACAAGACGATGTTTATTGCCGATGTTTTGGATGCTGATGCTTCTGTTGTGGCGTGTTGCCGGCCCGAAGGCTTTGGCAAAAGCATGAACCTGTCGATGCTTAAGGCTTTTCTGGAGCGACCCACAGTCGGGCAGGTCGATCGGGGCCTGTTTGCTGGTTCCCAGATTTGGGATGCGGGTGGCGGGCGCTATCGGGACGAGTACGCTTGCTATCCGGTGATATTGCTGGACTTTTCTGGCGCCGCGAGGTGCGGTGCCAACGTCGACGGCGTCGTGCGTGACGCTCTTTCGGGTGAGTGCGCTCGCTTGTTGGCACTTTTGGAGGCTCCGGATTTACCACGAGATAAGATGCGTCACATCGAACGCGTTGCGCGTGGCGTGGCAAGTGCAGATGAGGTCAACTCGGTGCTAGGCGTTCTCATTGGGCTGCTGGAGATGGCTTGCGACGAACGGGTTGTGCTGCTCGTTGATGGATACGACGCGGCGTGGTTGGGCCGTGCGAGCGCGAGTGGCGCTTCCGACGCCGATACGGCGGAGCTGCTCGACCGCGTGCTGTTCGACGCCATTGCCGCCGCGGGCCATTCGCTACGCTTGGCTTGTCTGATGGGGGAACGTCCCGGTCCTGCCGAAGCGGCGCTTTCTTCGCGAAACTGCTCGTATTGCCTGTCGACGCCGCTTTCGACGTGGCGCGACCGTTGGTTCGGCTTTTCGGATGCCGAGGTTGAGGCTCTGTTGAATCATGCTGGACGCGAGGAATACCTGGATGATGCGCGTGAATGGTTCGAGGGATATCGGTTTGGCGGGGCCTATTGCTCAAGTCCGGCACGTGTGATCGGTTTTCTTGATCGAGGCTGTACGGCGCCTGTGCGTGCCGACCTGTATGGGTATGCCGATTGCCTGAGTAGGGTAGTTGCCGGGTGGAATCTCGACCGCCTTTCGGTCTTGTTCGATTTGCTCGAGCCCCATGGATGCGTTGAGGTCCCGCTTTGTTTGGGCGCTGCGGGGCCAGAGGCATCGACTGACGATGACCTGTGGACCGCGTTATACCTGTCCGGCTTCTTAACGACGGACATGACTGATGAGTCGGTGAACAGCGCTCTCTCCCGCGCTCTGCGTCTGCCCAATGGCGAGCTTCGCCAGGCATTGCGGCTCGTCATCATTGAATGGTTTGAGTGCGCCGCCGAGGACGCGCGAGATGTCGATGCGTTTCGCGACGGATTGTGCCGCGGAGACGAGGATGCGGTGAGGCGAGCGTTGCGTCGAATTCTTGGTGACGCGGGTGTCGGCGCGGTCGAGACGGATTCGCCGTTGCCGTACCACCTGCTGCTGCAAGGGCTCTGCTTTGGTATGCCGGGGTATGCCAATCCGACATCCAGTCGAAAGCGCGGTGCGGATCGCTGGGATATCCAGGTGCTTCCTACGGGAAGGACGTTCGATGTGGCCGATACCCTCGGTATGCTCGACGAGCGCCCGCTTATCACGATGAACATGATATACGACCCCGGTGTGGATGCCCTGGGGCTGGAATTGCTGGCCGTGCAGGCGCTGCTCGACATCGAACGTGACGGGATCGATGAGATTCGCGTGCCGCGACCCGGCGTTGGCCGCATACGCTGGGGCTTTGGGTTCGATGGACAGCGCGTGTCCGTGGTGTGCCAGCGGTTGTAGGGGCGAGCTGCCGAAAGCGTCCTGCTACTCGGCGTCCTTCATGGGCGGCATGGGCTTCCAGTTAGGATCTTTGATGATCTTGCGGGCGTCCTTCATGCCGCGACGCAGCGCCGGGATACCGGTTTTAAAGCATTTGTCGACGGCGGCCAGGCGGATGAACTCCTTGCAGAAGGTCGCCGCGTTGCCCAGACGGAACAGCATGGGGTGGTAGTCGCCGTAGATCTGCATGTAGCGGGCCAGGAAGCCTCGGTTGCGCATGATGTAGTAGCGGTTGGTGTCGCTCGTGGAGTTGAGTTGGCGCTTGCCGGCGATGTCCCAGTTAGAGACGGCGCGGGCGCGCTTGAGCACCACGTCGGCGACCACGGCGGCGGGGAAGTGCTGGCTGGCAACGTAGCCATAGCAGGCGTCGTCGCCATAGATGAAGAAACGCGCGTCGGGCAGGCCGATCTTATCGACTACGCGGCGCGAGAACAGGCCTCCCCCAAAGCACAGCTGGTTCATGGCGCGGTAGCCCTCGGGACCCAGGTCCCACTTGGCGACGGGGTTGGGGATGCCGAGCGAAAGGATGAGCTGGTACTGCCAAAAGAAGGCGCCACCGTCGAAGTCCAGGCGCGAGCCCTGGATGACGTCGTAGCGGTCGGTCCATTTGGCCAGGCGCTCGATGCCCTCGGGGATGACGAGCACGTCGTCGTCCATGACCCAGAACCACTGGGCGCCCAGGTCGTAGGCGCATTTGGTGCCGGCCGAGAAGCCGCCCGCGCCGCCACCGTTTTCGAGCTGAGGCGCGTAGACGACGCGGCCAGTGCCGCCCTGCGTGTCGGGCTGATCGGCGTCGATGCCCCACAGGTCGGCCAGACGCTCGTTAAACGCGGAGCACATGTCCTCGGTCTCGCGCGAATTCTCGTTATCGACGATTACGATGCGCCAAGGCGCGGCCGTGAGCTCGGTCATGGAGTCGAACAAGTTGGCCAGGAGCTCCTGGCGCTTGTACGTAACGACGACGATGGCGAGCTTGTCGATGGGAGCGGGAAGGGTGGAAGTCATGGGGCAATATATCCTTTCACGCGCGGCGAGCGAGCGTTGCGCGGAAGCTATCGAATGTGTCCGTTGGACGGTCTTATTGTAAAGGGTCGCTGCGCTCTGTTGGCAAGGTTTGAATAAAACGCAGGAACCTGCCACGGGCGTGGCGGCTGCGGCTTCTGCCGATCGTGCGTTTATCGCTGTTTGAGCTTGCGAACGATAAGGCTTCTAGCTGCATCGATGATGAGGAGCGCTAGGGCGAAGACGATGCTAATGACCGCGCCCGTGACGATACATATGGCTGCCGGGTTGTTTTGGCGGACCAATATGTTTACGAGCAACGCATTGAATACTGGGCGCCACAGGCTGTTGGTGAGCGATTGCATCACATAGAAGCCGAGCGTGGCAGCCGATAGGGTGACGATGACATTTGCGGCGCGAGGATTACTCGATTTGTTGTCGCGGGTTGCCGCAAAGAGCAGGGAGGCGGCAGCGAGGGTAAACGAGATCAACGAGGTCGATTTATAGGAAAGCATTGCCATCGCCGACAGATTGCCGGTTGCTGAGAGTGCGGCTTCCAGGACGATCGTGATGATCAAAACCGCTGCAAGCAATTGGTTGGCGACGTTACGCGCTTTGCGCTGGTTTGTCGTCCCGGTATAGTCGCGGAGCAGCCCTCCCATCAAAAACGCGATGACGTAGGTGACGGCGCTCATAATCTTTTGGAGCCAAGAAAATTCGCCGCCGTTTACCAAGCTTTGTGCCGCCAAATGGCCATTGATAATAAAAACGAGGATACCGACGATGATGACTGCTGCCGTGTAGCCCCTCTTAGGGAGTCGATCCTTGGCCAGTCCGAACAGCGGCGCCATGCAGACCGTGGCAGCGTAGACCCAGATAAACTCGAGCCCCAGGGAGTACCAATAGTGCGTATGCAGGGAGACGTCGGGAATGGGGGAGATGACCGTGGACCATACGAGCGCTACC
This sequence comes from uncultured Collinsella sp., assembly GCA_934650975.1. Classification (GTDB taxonomy): domain Bacteria; phylum Actinomycetota; class Coriobacteriia; order Coriobacteriales; family Coriobacteriaceae; genus Collinsella. The sequence goes on from CAKUFW010000001.1 coordinate 13,220, forward strand.
AGACAGTAAAACACGGTGGGCAAGATGACCTTGCCAAGACGTTTTACCGTCCGCTGCAGCCGCGACGCCCGGGTCGCCCCGTCATCCCAGGCACGCGCGGCCGACGCAATGAGAAAATAGCCCGAGATCATAAAGAAGACCTCGTTGGCCCAGCAGCCCAGTAGGTTAATGAAACCGAGGACGCCGGAATAGGGGAAGGCGACAAGCGGCGCGTATTCCGGCAAGCCGATGCAGATGGCTTGAAAGGTCCACTGAAACGTGTGGAACACCGCGATGCCAGCAACCGCGACCAAACGCAGCGCTTCAATGGCGGTGTTTCTGCTTGCTTTACTGCCCATCCGACTATTTTCCAGCGCGAGCCTTGTAAGAACCAAAGTGGGACGTGATCATGTTCAAGGTCTGCTTGGGCCCCTTGTTCCATACGTTATAGAGGCCTTCGCCCACGAGGTCCTTTACGTAGGCGCAATAGCTGATCTTAGGATTAGCGATGCCCATATATTGCGCATACAGCTTTTTTGCCGCGGGAGTAACGCGGGGATTGGCAAATACCAGCTCTTGGGGCATGCGCTCGAACAGCTTGTGGATGGCCTGCTCGATTTCGGGGTGCCCCTCAATCCCGGTGTGCTCAATCATGATGCCCATATAGGTAAAACCACGGGTAATCTGCGGCGTCCAGACGGCAGGGTCGGTGACGTTGAGCCGCTCAAGAATATCGACCATGTCGTTCCAGCGATTAAACGGCATCAAAGGATCGCGCTTGGCCAGGGCGGCCGCCTTCTCGGGCGTTTCCTCACGGTAGCAGTAATACGGTTTGGGCCAGTAGGCGATGGCCTTTGCCTGACAGAGCGTTTCGACGAGGAACGGATTGTCGGCCCAGCCTGCACCCGAGATTTCTTTAAACCAGATATTGTTTTGCAACAGAAAATCGCGACGATAGATTGCCGACCAAATGGACGGATGATGGGCCAGTAGGTGCGGGGCGTCGTGAATGGTGAACGGTTGCCGAGGCGGTTTAATGCGACCGCGATACGCGCAGTGCAGCTTGACCTCTTGAGGAGTATCGGGGCGGCGGATAATCCAATAGGGTGTCTCGATGATGTCGAGTTTGTTTGGGTCGCCAAACTCGCGTTTTGCAAATGCGAGCATGTCGGAATACATTCCCGGCTCGATCCAGTCATCGGGCTCGAGGATGGCAATCCAGTCGCCCTTTGCCTCGCGAATGCCCAGATTGCAGGTAGCGCCGTAACCCTGGTTGGCCTTATCGATTACGCGAACGCGCGAGTCGCGCGCGGCGAAATCCTGCATAATGGCGAGCGAGTTGTCGGTGGATCCATCGTTGATGGCGAGGATTTCCAGCTCAATTTTGTTTTCGCTTAACAGGCTGCCTATAGCTTGAGAAAGATACGGCTCGGCATTGTAAGTAGGCACAATTACGGTCAGCATTCAAACACTTTCTCTAGGCGATTTGAGAGAATTATACCTAATTGCCTTAGCAACGGTTTTAGTTGCGTTTGGGTAGAAGCAACGGAAAGTGTTGCTCTATTGGCTGCTGTGAGATTGTGGGAGAATGAGACGACGTTAACTTGAGGGTGGGCGATGTGCGTGGAGCGAAAATATGACAACATCTTGGTAACAGGAGGCTGCGGCTTTTGTGGCTCTGCGTTTGTTCGCTATGTCGTGAGCAACGTTCCGGATGTGCGTGTCACCATCTTGGATAGGCTGACTTATGCTGCTAATCCTGACAGCATTGCTGGACTTCCGGAGGACAGGGTGAAGCTCGTCGTTGGCGATATCTGTGATTCGGATCTTCTTGATCGGCTAATTCCCGGGCACGATGCAATCGTTCATTATGCTGCAGAGTCTCACAACGACAATTCAATCATCGATCCTGAGCCTTTTGTAAAGACAAACATTGAAGGCACGTATCGGCTGCTGGAGGCTGCTCGTAAGCATCAGGTTAGGTTTCATCACATTTCGACTGATGAGGTGTTTGGGGACCTGGCGCTTGATGATCCGCACAAATTTACCGAGGAGTCTCCTTATCGGCCAAGCAGCCCTTATTCCAGCTCCAAAGCGGCAGCGGACATGCTTGTGAGAGCCTGGATCCGCACCTATGGTCTGCGGGCCACAATTTCTAATTGCTGTAATAACTACGGTCCATATCAGCATCCCGAGAAGTTTATTCCGCATTCGATTGCATGCGTCCGGCGCGGAGAACGCCCCAAGTTGTACGGGGACGGTCTGAACGTGCGCGATTGGATTCATGTTGACGACCATGCTCATGCTGTTTGGCTCATTTTGACCAAAGGGAAAATCGGAGAGACTTATCTTGTCGGAGCCAATTGCGAGCGTAGCAATCTTGAAGTTCTCAAACTCATTCTTAAAGTAATGGGTGAGGATGAAGACCATATTGACTGGGTGAAGGATCGCCCCGGTCATGATCGACGTTACGCCATAGACGCCAGCAAGCTTCAGGGTAAACTTGGATGGGCGCCGATTCACGGTGATTTCTCAAAAGAGATTGAGCGGCTGTGCTGCGGATTAATGGGCTAATCGCGTAACTTGATTCGATTGAGTCAGAATACAATTTTCAATTAAGGTAATAAACAAAACGTTTCGACCGTTGACGCGCGCTTTGAGGAGACTGTTGTGGGATTTGCTAATAATAGCTATTTGATAAACGAGCTCAGAGTTTCCAACTTTCGCAAGTTCGAGTCAATTTCAGTTAACTTTGAGCAGCAGCTTACGGTTTTGGTCGGCGATAACGGCGTGGGAAAAAGCACCCTTATTGATGCCGCAAGCATTGCTCTAGGCGCTTTATTTCAAAAGATTGAGAATGCGAAAGCGCCTGGCATTACGCCTGACGATGCCCGCGGTGCCGTCGTTAAGCAAGGAGATATGTTTGACGTTCAGTCGCGGTACCCGGTGACGATAGGTGCTGACGGAATTGTTCTCGGCGAGAATGTGCGCTGGTCGCGTTCGCTTAATACTGCTAAGGGCCGCGCGACTATTGCTGATGCGGCGGCTGTTGTGGAGGCGGGCGCTCGGTTGCAGGAGCTTGTTGGTAGTGGCGACACGGTTGTTCTCCCCATTCTTGCTCGCTATGGGACCGATCGATTGTGGACGAGAACTGAACCTAAAGACCAATCGCTGCCCAACAGGACACGTGGGTACGAAGGCGCCCTACAGGCATCTTCGAACGATGCACGTATGAATGCATGGTTTAAATCTCAATCCATTTGGGAGTGGCAGAACAGGCGTGACAGTGCGTTGTTCTCTGCAGTTAAGAGGGCGCTTGCCTCATGTTTTGATGCGGCGGCATCCACGGTAGATGCAATGGTCGATTTTGATGCTGAACTCGGCCAGTTGGTGTTTACGTATAGCACTGCCGACGGTAATTATCATCGCGATAGGATTCATTCAATGAGCGACGGATATCGTGGCACGCTGAGTCTTTTTGCGGACATCGCATATCGCATGGCGATGTTGAATCCTGCACTAGGCGAACGTGTGCTCGAAACGCCGGGCGTGGTAATGATTGACGAGATCGATCTTCATCTGCACCCTCGTTGGCAGGCGCGAATTCTGGAGGATCTCGTTCGCATCTTCCCCAACGTTCAGTTTATTGTGACAACGCATTCGCCGGTTGTTGTGGCATCGGTGCCTCGCGGCAACATTCGCATACTTGACGGCGATACCGCCGTAGTTCCTGCAACTGAGACGCGCGGACGTGATGCCGGAGACATTCTCAACACTGTTTTAGACGCCTCTTCACGTCCTGAGGAGGCAGTTCACTTGTTCGATGCGTTTAACCTTGCCGTAGACGAGGGACGCCACGCTGACGCTAGGGCTGAGCTTGAGAAGCTTGAGGCGTTCGTTGGAGCGGACGATCCGGATGTGGTCGCCGCGAGGACAACCCTTGAACTTGAGGAGCTGTTGTCGTGATTCCAATTGTAAAGGGGCGCGAGCCTGCGGCGCTTGTTGAGGCGAAGAGGGTTATCCGCAACACTCCGGATGCAACTTTTTGTTATGAATCACTTCGGGGGGAGCCTAAGCGCAAGGTTCTCGAGGCATTGCTTGTCGAACAGGGGCATCTTTGCGCCTACTGTATGTGCAGGATCGGTACGGATGGACATCCGGCTACGATCGAGCATCTAATCCCTCAGCATCCTGATGGCTCTGCGGCAGATGGAGAGCTGAGTCTTTCTTACTGTAATCTGGTTGCTGTCTGCGACGGTAGGAATGGGGCGACGTGCGACAAGCGACGCGGTAATGCATCCTTGACGGTTGATCCGACCAAGCGTTATACGCTTGAGTCCATTTTTTACCATCGCGACGGACGCATCGATGCTAGAGATGAATCCGTTCAGCACGACATTCGAACAACGCTTGGGCTTAACGACGCTCGTACAAATCTTTGTGCCAATCGCGCTGAGTCCATGAAGGCAATTGAAAAGGTCGTGTTTAATACATTCAAGCGCAGGGGAATTGAGAATAATCGTAGTGCTAAGAAGACGATTTGTCTGAAAATTCTCAAGCAATTTGAAAGCCAAGCGGACATGAAGGACGAGTATTTGGGAGCCAAGCTTTTCTTAGCCCGAAAGCTTGTTTCCAAATTTGTCGCAGGTTGACCTTTCGGGGTTTGGCCGTTACTGTTCACGAATCTCTTGTCGATGGGAAATGTATGTTGGCATAAAGTGTAATTAACCGTACGAAAGGGGACAGCTATGGGCAATCGAAAAGCCTTGTTTGTTTTGGTCTTTATTGCACTTTTGCTAGGAATTGGTCTTGTTCCTGCGTTTGCTGAAGATGGTTCGTCTGCCGGTCAAAATGCAACGGCATCTATAGCTGCGGGGCGGTCGAGCAAGTCTGAAGTTAATTCTGATGCCGATTCGGTTTCGGATGACAACTCCGATTCAAGGGCCTCGGATTCTTCTGAAGCGTCGATACCGGAAAAGCCAAAGTCTGTCTACGATCTTGCTTCCGAACATGTCGATGACCTTGCAGACGGACTATATACCTTTGGCTCTTCGGCTAACAGTAAGTTTGTGCTGGACGTTCCTGGTGGTGCGGCAGCCGCTGGCAAAAAGCTGCAATTGTACGGTTCAAACAATACCGATGCTCAGGTCTGGCGTGTCTCTCATGATCAGAATGGCTTCGTTGTCATTGCTTCTGTCAAGGGCTGCACGCTTGATGTCTCGGGAGGCAGCGCTAGCAACAGAAATTCCGTTCAGCTTTGGTCCGATAACGGGACCCTTGCTCAGCGCTGGATTGCAATTAAGGAAACCGACGGCAGCTATACATTGATTTCGGCGCTCAACCAGTCGTTTGCCATTGACGTTTCGGGTGGAGTTGCCGCAAATGGCTCTGCTGTTCAACTGTATGAGGCAAACGGTACGGCAGCTCAGCGATGGGTACTAACGCCTGCCAAAACTGAGCAACAGCAACTCGATGATCGGGCGGCAGCACATCTCGCCGACCTTCCCGATGGGACATATGCCATTTTGGCCTCGAATGATTCGTTTGCGCTGGACGCGGGCGGCGGGTCACTGTCTTTCGACAAGTTCGGGTATTCAGGTGTCCAAACGTTCGATGTTTCGACGACGGAGGACGGATATCGCACCATTGCGATTCATGGTGCTGGGGCGGTTCTGGATGCGGTGGGCGGCAATGACGCCAACGGCACGAAGCTGCAGACCTATGTCGCCAATGGAACCAAGGCTCAAAAGTGGATCATTGAGAAAGATGGCAATCATTTTCGTATTGTGTCGGCTCTGAACGGGCAAAAGGTCGCCGACGTCCCCGGTGGCTCTATTGCATCTGGTGCAGGACTTCAACTGTATAGTGCAAATGGAACAGTGGCCCAATCCTTCTACTTCGTGGATCCGATGGCAGTGCGTTCTGAGCTCGATAAGCTCGCCTCCGATAACCGTGAAGTCGTCAAAGATGGGGACTATGCTATTGTTGCTGGTCAGCCGTTGTCTCGTATGGTTCTCGATGTTGCCGGCGGCTCTACTTCCAGCGGTGCAAACGTGCAGATTTATCAATCGAATACAACTGCCGCTCAGCGTTGGCGTGTTTCGCATGACGATAACGGCTACCTCACGATAACGAATATAAAGTCTGGCAAAGTACTTGATGTTTCCGCGGGTTCAACTTCTTTGGGAACGAACGTCCAGCAGTACACGGCTTGTGGCGATGCGAACTTTGCGCAAAAGTGGATTGCGGTGCCGAATGGCGATGGAAGCGTTCGACTTCTTTCTGCTGTTTGGCAACAGCGTGCACTTGACATTGCCGGCGGCTCTCTGAACTCTCAGACAAACGTGCAGCTATATGCTTCGAATGGAACTGCTGCGCAGCGCTTCACCTTTATTGCTGCAAACCCGGCGTCAGTTGACCCGTGCGATGACATTTTGAAAGACAAGGGTTGGTGCGTTATTTCGCCCTCCGCAAATGGCGCTGTTGCCCTTGACGTTGCCGGTGGATCATTGAACAACGGAGGCAACGTTCAGGCTTACTCCTGCAATGGCACGCTTTCCCAGCTATTTAAGGCCGAGTATCGAGACGGTTACTATGTTCTGCGCAATGCCGGCTCCGGTAAGGTGCTTGATGTCACGGCGGGCGACGTCGTCCCGGGGACAAACGTTCAGCAGTGGGATGAAGGCCCCAACGACAACCAACTTTTCAGCGTTATTGCCAATGAAGACGGAAGCTGTTCGTTTTTCAATAAGGGTACGGGGCTCATGCTTGCAGTATCCGGTTCAAATCTAGTTGCTGCTATGGCGGGAGATTCCGTCCAGACATCGTTCGTTTTTGCAGAGCAGGAAGACCTGCTGAGCGAAGGCCTCTATGAAATCTATCCGTCTGCGAACTCCTCCTTTGTGCTTGATGTCGCGAGCGCATCCGCTGACTCCGGTGCTAACGTTCAGCTCTATGCCAGCAATGGTTCTTTCGCCCAAAAATGGCTGCTTAAAAAGGTGGATGGAGCAAAGAATACCTATACGTTTGAATCCGTTTGCTCATCTAACAGGCTTTCTGTTTCGGGTACCAATGTTTGCACGATGGCTCCGGCAGATGTGAAGGCGCAGCAATGGGTGGCGCTAATCGATAGCAATGGTATTGAGTTTGTGTCTGCGGATGACCAAGACCTTTCGCTTGATGTGAAGGGCGGTAATTTTGCATCGACTTCCAATGTTCAAGTCCACTCCTCCAATGGTTCCGCTGCGCAGAGATTCCGCCTGCGCGCTACTTCGGCAACCATCGATAATGGTACGTATTTCATCCGAATGGCTTCTCACGCTGGTTCGGTCTTAGATGTTTCTGGCGGATCGTACTCAGACGGTGCAAACGTCCAGATTTGGCAGAACAACGATTCGGGTGCTCAAAAATGGAACTTTTCTCGCAACGGCGATGGCTCTTACAGCATCATAAATGCCGCTAGCGGCAAGGCTCTTGATGTTAAGGATGCGGCTGTATCTTCTGGGGCAAATATCCAACAATGGTCTAGGAACGGAAGTGCAGCTCAGCGTTGGTTTATAGAATATGTTCCTGGCGGATTTAAGCTGTCCTCCGCACTCAACGGAGCCTTTGTTATTGATGTTTCGGGGGGTGACACGGCAAACGGTACGAATGTCGCATTATATGCGAGTAACGATTCGAAGGCGCAGCGTTTTACGTTTAAGGCTACTACGTATGTTCAGCCGCTTCCCGCTGACCAGCAAGCTATGTACAATCGTGCGCAGTGGTACAACAGTAATACGGAATGGTTAATTTTGACTGATACCGTTGGGTGTCGAACGGGTATTTTTAGGGGCTCTCGTGGTAACTGGAAGTTATGGTCTTTCTGGCAGTGCGCCCCTGGTAAGAATGAGTCGCCGACCGTACTGGGCGAATATTCTGTCTACGGAAAGGGTCTTTCGTTTGGACATGGATATACTTGCTGGTATTACACACAGTTCTATGGAGACTATCTGTTCCATTCGCAACCATGTTATACAGGGACGTTCAATGTGATGGATCACACGATGGGACACCGCGCTTCGGCAGGGTGTATCAGGCTTACAACTGATCATGCCAAATGGATTTACGACAACATTCCCTATGGAACGAAGGTAGTTAACTACTAAGGCAGAAGGCGGCTCGCGTTTGACGAGCCGCCTTTTTTGACGCAAAAAGTTGCATATCGCCCTAAACCGCGATTAAATGAAGCAAAAGTATAGTCATTTTCACCGCATGCTGGATTGTATGAAGCGATGCTTGAGCAACACGCACGCGTGGGGAATGCGCTACGTCGTAGGTGTTGGCGAGACCTTCTGGGGGATGTCATGCGTCATTTAAAACGCGCTTGCGCATTATTGCGAGTTGGATGTTTACTGGGGCTGCTTCTGATGCTGCCCGTCGGGTTCGATTTGGGCTCAACGGCATTTGCCGAAACTTCCTCGATGGGGCTCTCCGCTGAAGGTTCTGAGCAAACCGAGGATGCTACCGGCTCTGTTCCGGATTCTCTTTCGAGCGATGCGGATCAGGAAGGTGAGTCGAGCGACGAGAGCCTCGACAGTGCATCCGAGGACTCCACTGAGGACGTTGATCTGACTAGATATGCGACCCTTGATGCGGGCACCTATTTTCTTACTTCGAGCTTGTCGGGGCATCGTGTGCTCGATGTTACGGGTGGTTCGGTGAGCGCCGGTACTGCGATTCAGTTGTATGGGAGAAACGAGACGGCTGCACAGCAGTTTGCCCTTGTTGATCTTGGTAACCGCCAATACGCTTTTAAAAACATTAAGTCGGGGCTGTACCTTTGCTATCCAAACGATGCTTCTTGCTTCTCTGACCATCCGCGTCTTACGCAGAACGCTGGCGATGATGACGCCTGGGGTTTTGCATGGCATGCTCGACAGGTTGGCGGCGGATTTGTCTTTTCGCCTGTCATCGATGATGATTTTGCTATTGACATCGCTGGCGCCAACGATTCCAATGGAACTGAGATTCGTCTCTATCAATCCAATGAATCCGCTGCTCAGACGTTTACGCTTGAGAAGCCCAGGGCTACCATCCTCGCTGAGCTTGCTGCCGCCCACGCCTCTGACCTTGTTGACGGCACCTACTATATCCGCTCGGCAAAAAGCTCCTGGCAGACGCTTGATGTTGCTGGCGGATCTTGGTCTTCTGGTGCCAATGTTCAAATATATTCGCTCAACGCTACGGCTGCACAAACATGGACTGTGTCACATGATCAAAGCGGTTTCATCACACTGACCAACAAAGGCTCGGGTCTTGTTCTTGATGTTTCTGGTGGAAGCGCTCAGTCTGGAACGAACGTCCAGCAATATGCGTCAAATGGCTCTGCGGCTCAAAAATGGATTGCCGTTAAGGATGGGGACTCCTTCAAGCTGGTGTCCGCGCTTGATCCGTCGATTTGCCTCGACATCGCCGGCGGTAATACAGGTAACGGCACGAATGTTCGAACTTGGGTGGATAACGGAACGATCGCTCAACGTTGGACATTTTTCAATTTAGACGTTCAGCGTGAACAGCTGGATTTGCTTGCCCAGCAAAATGCGGGCAATATTGCCGATGGACGCTATGTTTTGGCGCTTGGTGTCGGAGGAGCTAAGGTTCTGGATGTGAACGGTGGCTCTAAAGACAACGGCGGCAATGTTCAGTCTTATACGTCGAATATGACTGCGGCGCAGCAGTGGGACATTTCGCATGATGAACTCGGCTATTTGGTTATCAAAAATGTTTGCTCTGGCAAGGTGCTCGATGTCGCGGGTGGTTCCTGCACGTTGGGAACCAATGTCCAGCAGTATGCGTCGAATGGGTCGCGTGCCCAGCGGTGGATCGCTGCTCCCTCGGTGTCTGGTGGCTCGTTCCGGCTGCAGTCCGCAATCCTGCCCGATCTTGTCCTGGATGTTGCTGGCGGCTCATCTTCAAATGGTGCTAATGTTCAAACGTATGCGAGTAACGGTACCGTCGCTCAAAGCGTTCGTTTTGTATCGGCTGTTCCCGATGTGGCCCCGTCCGACGATCTTGGTTTGGACGGCTGGTTCACTATTTCTGTGGCATCGGATTCATCTCGTGTGTTTGATATCTCTGGAGGGTCTTCTTCCAACGGGGCAAACGTCCAGACTTATGCTGCTAATGGTACGTTTGCTCAGGTCTTTAAATTTGTATATGAGAATGGCTACTATCGAATCGTCAACGCCCAGTCTGGCAAGGCTCTCGATGTTGATGGTGGCAATGTGTGCCCTGGAACAAATGTCCACCAATGGAGCGGTGACGGCAATAACTCAAATCAGCTGTTTTCCATTGTTCGCAACGATGATGGTTCCTATACGGCAACGAATAAAGCAACCGGACTGGCCCTAAGCGTTGCCAACTCTAATGTGTACGGAGACGTCCCGTCTGATTCCGCGTCGCAGCGTCTTTCCTTTACAAAGCTGACCTCGCTTTTGCCCGAGGGCTTCTTTACCATTTCGAGCGCTGCATCTTCCTCTGCGGTTTTGGACGTTGCAAGCGGCTCGGCCAGCGATGGCGCTAACGTTCAACTCTATGGAAGCAACAAGTCGATTGCTCAAAAGTGGAAGGTGACCAAGGTTGCCGACCGAGACAATACCTATACCGTTGAAAGCCTGGTGTCTGGCAAGGTCTTAACGGCAGATGAAGATGGCAACGTTTGTGTCCGTTCTTTTGATAATGCCGACGCTCAGCATTGGACCGCCCAGATTGACAAGGGCGGTATCAACTTCGTTAACGTTGCAACCGGCAAGGTCCTCGACGCTGTAGGCGGCTCAACAAACAACGGAACTAATATCAGGACGTATGATTCTAACGGCACCTTGGCACAGTCTTTCAAGTTGTCTACCTGCTCGTTAGTTGATTCGGGTACCTATGTTATTGCCGCTGCTTCTAACCGTTCCAAGGTTCTAGATGTGGCGAGTGGCTCTCGTTCCAATGGTGCTAACGTGCAGCTTTGGTCCTCCAATGATTCTGGAGCTCAAAAATGGAACGTCAGCGTTAACTCGGATGGAACCATTTCGATTCAAAACTGCCGAAGCAAAAAATATCTTGATGTCCTGAATGCTCAGGGTGCTTCGGGCGCCAATGTTCAGCAGTGGCAGGGGAACGGAAGCGCTGCTCAGCGTTGGCTTGTTGACTACGTTGGTGGTGGCTCCTTTGTCATTCGTTCTGCGCTTAACGATTCGCTCGTTTTGGACGTGAACGGGGGCGCGCTTAATGACGGAGCCAATATCCAGATTTACGCTGCTAACGGCTCCGACGCGCAGGGATTTTACTTTGCCCAGACGAGCTATACGCCCGAGGCGGTAGACTTGGCTGTTCCTGTTTACAACCAGTATTCCGTCGGACTTCCTAACGGTTGCGAATCGGCGGCCCTGACCAACGTCCTTAACTATTACGGTTTTGGTGTTGGTCCTTGCGAGATGGCCGATCGATGGATCCCCCGTAGCTCTTGGGACTTTGTCTGGTGCTTCTGGGGAGACCCCCACAGCTATAACAACGGTAACGAGATCTGCGCTCCTGGACTCAATAGGGCTGCCAATAATTTCCTGGCGAGTAGGGGGAGCAACCTGCGTTCGTACGACGTATCGGGAACCTCTCTGTATGACCTCTGCAATTACCTTGATGAAGGACATCCGGTCATTATTTGGACTACCGTTCATCAGGGCAACGTTGGAAATATTTATGCCCGACAGGGTGGATATTTTGCCTGCGTTAACTCGCATACGGTTGTTCTGAAGGGCTATAACCCTCAAACAAATAAGGTCATGATTTCCGATACCATCGATGGCTATACCACCTACGATCGAGATTGGATTGCTTGGGTCTACCAGCAACGAGGTGCGCAAGCAGTCGTTATTAAGTAACCAATTGCAGCGATATTGCGGCTCGTATCAACTATTATAGATTCAGTGTTAATTTGAATCGGGGGTCTGATATGAGTTGCAGTCGATATGCCCGTGGCCTAGCTGCTATTTCGGTAGTGGTTTTGGCTGCGGGTCTTTTTGTTTCCTCCGTTGGAGTTTCTCCGTTATTTGCCGAAGAAGTGTCTCCGAACGGGTCCGATGCTAATCGGGCAATCGTATTGGGCGCTGCTGATAGCGGCGATGGTGGCTTAGCACCGAATAGCTCGACTGTCCCATCTAGCGAGGGGCGATCTGAAGACTCGTCGACACCTGCCGGTGAATCGGCCGATGATACGAAGTCTCAAGATGCTGAGAGCATTGAGGACTTAGCCGTTAAAAACAAAGGGACGCTTTCTGATGGCGTGACCTATGTTTTTGCTTGCAGCAATGCATCTCGCAAGGTGTGGGATGTTGCGGGCGGATCTTCTTCAAACGGCGCTAATGTCCAGATGTATAACTCGAATATGACTCAAGCTCAACGCTGGGTAGTTCATGAGGATGAGAACGGGTTTTTAACTTTCGAAAATACCGGTTCTGGTTTGGTGCTTGATGTTTCTGGTGGTATAGCCGAGTCTGGTCGTAACGTTCAGCAGTATGTGGCTAACGGCACGCGTGCGCAAAAGTGGGTTGCCGTTAAGGGCACCGATGGAGGATTGACGATACATTCCGCTCTCAACTTTGAGTACGTGCTTGATATCGCGGGCGGTAGCTCTGCTAATGGAGCCAATGTCCAGTTGTATAAGGCCAATCAGACCGCTGCGCAGCTGTTTTTTGCGCTCGACTCAAATCCGGTCGTTGACTCTTTAGGGCAGAACGTCGCTGACGGTGTGTATTGTTTTGAATCTGCCGGCTTGGCGCTCGATGTGAAGGGCGCTTCTGCTGAATCCGGTGCGGCTCTTCAGTCGTACGCAAAGAACGATACCGTCGCGCAGGCGTTCCGTCTTACGTATGACAGCGCATCCGGTTATTACACGATCGCTTCGCTTGTTTCGGGCAAGTTGATTGACGCCGATTACGGTAGCGTCGTACCCAGCGGCGCTGCCCATCTCTATGGATCCCTTGATGATGCTGGTTCCTATACGAAGAATCGCTTTTGGATTCTCGAGTCTTCTGGAGAGGGTTTTGCCATAAAAAACGTCGCGAATGGGTTATATCTTTCGTTTGAAAACGGCGTCGCTGTTACCTCGACTGATGTTGTCACCTGGGCTTTGACCCAGACGAAGGGCTTTACCTGGACGCAGGCTGATATCGACGCCTTTGCCGCCGCGCAGGGTTTGCAGATCCCCGATGGAACTTACGCCCTCGGCATGGATTCGTCACCACGAAGCGTTGTCGATGTTTCTGGTGGCTCTGCCGCGAATGGCGCCAATGTCCAAATTTATGCCTCCAACAATACCCCGGCTCAACGCTGGGTCATTAAGAACACGCTTGACTCCGACGGTCAGCCTACCGGCTACGTGACGATTTCTCATATGGAAACCTCCTCGGTCCTTGATGTCTTCGGTGGAAGTAAAAAGTCCGGCGCCAACGTTCAGCAATATGCCACCAACGGCACTGCCGCGCAGCGATGGATTCCTGTTAAGCAGACAAATGGGGCATTCGTGTTCTACTCCGGTCTGGGACGTAATCTTGTTTTAGAGGTGAGCGGTGGAAGCGTCTCCAATGGTGCAAACGTTCAAATTTGGGTAGCGAATGGCTCTGCGGCGCAGCGTTTCATTGCCATCGATGCTAATCCTCATGTCGAGGCGGGCACCCAAACGGTTGCGGATGGCATGTATCAGATCAACTCCGTTTCTGATTCTTCTACATGCCTTGACGTGGCGGGAGGCTCCGTTTCCAACGGCGCCCGTATTCAGACGTATGCCACAAATGGCACAATGGCTCAGTGTTTTAAGCTCTCATATGATTCTGCTACAGGTTTCTACTCGATTCTTTCGGCGAAGTCTACTAAGGGAATAGATCTTGATAGTGGCGACATTTTCCCGGGCGCAAAAGTTCAACAGTGGGATTTCCCCGGCCTTGGCTCAAATCAGCAGTGGCGTATTGAGCCCAATGGAGATAGCTTTGTAATCCGTTCCGTTGCGAGCAACTTGGTGCTGGAGCGTAAATCAGATGGCTCCGTGACGACTGCAGCCGAATCCGGCAGTGCCGCACAGCACTGGACTTTCGAGGCCTTTACTGTTTCGCTCAGCGAAGGCTGCTACTCCATCTACTCGGATTCTACGGGTAAATATCTCGACGTTACCGGTGGTTCCTATGCAGATGGAACGCTGCTGCAGGTCTATACGGGAAACGGTACCTTGGCTCAGAAGTTCTGGGCTCGCAAGGATGATCAGGGCTATTACTCGTTCCAATGTGCCAACTCCGCCAAGTATCTTTTGACACGAGAGTCTGACGGTGCTGTTCTTCAGGCGTCCGACAAAGATGCTGACGAGGCCAAATGGTCGATTGAGGTCTGCTTTGGAAAGGGTATTGAACTTAAGAATAAAAAGACCGGTAAGGCACTGTCCATCTCTGGTTCTGGCGGATCAGTTGTCTGCGCCGACGAGAATGGGTCCGCAGCGCAAGGGTGGACTATCGCGTCTGTCCCCCTTATTTCTGACGGTTTTTATGAGTTTGCCCCCATGCATGCTACTGATCAGCGTCTCGATGTGGCTAGCTGCTCTCGCTCGAATGGCGCAAACGTTCAGATTTATGCTTCTAACGGTACGTTGAGCCAGCGCATGTGGGTTCGTGGCGTCGGTGACGGCTGGTATTCGCTTACGGCTTGTTGCTCCGCCTATCCTCTTGACGTCTATAGCTGTTCTGATGCGGATGGAGCGAACGTTCAGCAGTGGCAGTGGAATGGGTCCAACGCGCAAAAGTGGCGTTTCGAAATGGGGGAGAGCGGAATCAAGATTGTTTCGGCTTGCGGCAATAAGGTCCTGGAGGTAAGCGACGGGGCCACCGCGAATGGGGCCAATGTCCAGCTTTGGTCTTACACTGGCTCCGCTGCTCAGTCTTGGCGTGCTCTTTCTGCCGAGCGTCCTGCGAAGATCGGCTATCAGAACCCTTCGAACTATCCACAGGTAAGCAGCTTGACGGTGAAGCTTCCGAGCTATTGCACGGGCGAGTTCACCTATGTTACGCCGTCTCGCATTGCGATTGATGCCACGCGAGACGACTGTGTCAATGCCTTTATTCAGCGTGCCTATGAGTATATTGGCACGAAGTACATCGAGCCTTACTCTACCGCGCCCGGCGGCGCCGTCGATTGCTCGGGCTTCGTGCTGCAGTGCCTCTATGCCACGGGTATGGATATGGGTATCTACAACCCCTATAACCATCGTTGGCTTTCTTGGCAAACGTACAACTCTATGAATTGGTACAATAACGGTACCTTTATGCCGGTAAGCGTCAACAGTATGCAGCGCGGCGACGTCATCTATTACCGCGGGCATATCGCCATCTATTTGGGGGATGGTCGCATGATTGACTCTTGGCCCCGTCAGGGTGTCGGCGTCCACGGTGTTTACGAGCGCGGCAATCCCATTGGTGCTGCACGCCCGTTCGTATAATCCAATTTTGTTAATCGAGGTTCATTAGAGATGAAAAAATCAGTCCTGTTCGCGCCGATTGTTCCTGCATGCTTCGCTGTCGCTGCCTTGTGTTCTCCCATTCAGGCTTACTCAATTGAGCTGGCTACCCCGAATGATGGGGCCCTAGCTTCTTCGGTAGTTTCTGCTGAAGATGATTCGATCGAAGCCGACGGAACTTCAGAAAAGGATTCCTTGGGGTCCACGGAAGATGCCGGCGATAACACTTCTGGCGATGCGCAGGCCCCTGCTATGGGTGACGATGAGACTAGCGCTTCTTTTCCTGTTCCGGATGCTCCTGTTGAGCCTTCCGCATTGCCTTCGAATCCTCAGATTTCCGATCTGCCCGCAATGAACATCGATGAGGGCGTCTATGAGATCTCTAATGCCGGCTCTAAAAGGGTCCTCGATGTCACGGGCGGCTCATGCGATAACGGCGTCAATGTTCAGCAGTATGGTCAAAACGGTACGCCCGCCCAGCGCTGGAGAATCGAGAAGTTTAATGGGCATTATTTGCTCGTAAATGTCGCGAGCGGCAAGGCACTCGATGTGTCTGGCGGTAACGGTGCAAACGGCACGAATGTTCAGCAATATGTTCTCAACCATACGAATGCGCAGCTTTGGGACTTTGTTGCCCGCCAAGATGGCGGCTATTTTATAAAGTCCTGCCTTGGTGACTACGTGCTTGATATCTCTGGCGGCAGCGTGTCCAATGGGGGAAACGCGCAGGTTTATAGCTGGAATGCTACGAATGCACAGGTCTGGAATCTCGTTAAGATCGCTCAGACTATCGATGACGGACTGTATCGACTTGGCTCCATGCTCAACGGCGGTCAGGTTGTCGATGTCACAGGTGGCTCTTTAAGCGATTCGGCGCAAACTCAGCTTTATGGTTCCAATGATACGCTTGCTCAGTATTGGACGTTTACGTATAACAAGTCGACGGGATACTATACGGTTCGCTCTGCGGTATCGGGTAAGGTTCTTGATTGCCGCGGCGGTGGCGTTTCGAATGGAACCGCGGTTCAACAATATGCCGAAAACGGTACGACCGCTCAATGGTGGCGCGTCGTTATGAATGCCGACGGCAGCGTGTCTCTTGTTTCCGCCAAAAGCGGTTTGGCCCTTGATGTTACAGGGGCTAATTCTGCCAACGGAACTAAGCTGCAGCTCTATTCACAAAATGGAACGCTCGCGCAAAAATGGACGCTTTCGGTTCCGACGGTCTTTGTTCGAGACGGACTGTATGAGATCTACTCTCGCGTAGACGGTAACCGTCTCATCGATGTCTCTGGTGGGTCGAAAGCTGACGATGCTAAATTGCAGGTGTGGAATCGCAACGGCACCTTGGCGCAGAAATGGTCGGTTAGCGTTTGCGATGATGGGTCAGTTCTTATCAAGGGTGCAAATTCGGGTAAGTACCTTTCGCAAAGCGATGGCAAGCTGATCAGCGTTAAGGAGGCTGCGGAAGGTTCCCACTGGATTCCGCGCGTGGCTCCAATGGGCGGTCTTGTTCTTGTGAATGCAGTCTCGGGCGCTGTGATTGACTTGACCGGCGCCAATGCCGCTGCAGGCACCGCGATTCAGATGTACGCCAATAATTTTACGGCAGCTCAGGCATGGCGTTTCGTTGCGGTTTCGCTTATTGACGATGGCTATTATGTTGTGGTGAACCAATCGAGCGGTAATCGTGTTCTGGATGTTGCCGACGGATCCAGCAGTGCCGGAGCTCGAGTGCAGCTGTATTCCGCTAATGGAACGAATGCGCAAAAGTGGTATGTCCGTTCTTTGGGAAACGGTGCCTACAGTCTGACTGCCTTTGTATCTGGGAAGGCGCTCGACGTGCCGAGCGCTAACGCATCTAATGGCGCTTCTGTTCAGCAATGGGACTGGAATGGTTCTAGTGCACAAAAGTGGCTGCTTCGCCTTGCCGATGGCGGCGGCATCGCAATTTATTCGATGCTTACTGACGGTTCTTTTGCTTTGATGGACAGCGATAACGGTCTTGTTCTTGGCAATGGTAGTAGCGACTCATGGCGCTTTGATACTACGATTGTTTCTGAGCAACCTTACGCTGACGCTAACGGTGTGCAACGGAGACTCGTCGACATTGCTTACTCCACTCCTTCTCCTGGATTTAACCTCTGTTCTGAGTGGATATCGCGCGTGTTTAACGCGGCGGGTTACGGTTATGCAAATGGCGATGCCTGCGACATGTTTTGGTCTTATTGCCATGACAGCAACCGCGCTAATTTGAAAGTTGGTATGATTATTGCTGTCCCGTCTCACTCCAATACGTGGGCAGGGTCCATCTGGGGCCATTTTGCAATTTATATTGGAGACGGCAAAGTAATTGAGAACATTGGTCGTGTTAACGTCCGTGGGCTTGATGACTGGGTCAATTATTACGGGACGACGTATACGCCGCTTTGGGGTTGGTATCGCAATATCGCCCTTTGTTAGTTTGGATTTAGGTTGATGGATATGCGCAAGAAAACTTGTCTTGCATCGTCGTTGATGGTTGCTCTCGGTCTGCTTTGCGGTCTGGGGGCAACCCCTGTTTTTGCCGATGATGCTACGCTTCCTGTTGATGCCTCTCTGGAGGAACGTCTTGCCTATGGCGAGGCGCACCCCGACGAGGATTTGGGTACCTACACTGCCGGCAGCTCAATGGAGGGCGAGCCACTCGCCGCTGCGCTCGATACTCGTTCGGCTAATGGATCTCCCTATTGGGGCGGTACCAACGCCTCTAAAACGTTCTATAACGGATACGACGAGGTCTTTGCCTCTCCTGCCCTTAAGGTTATTGACGTCTCGGAGTGGCAGGGGACGATTGACTGGAACAAAGTTAAAAAATCTGGTGTGGATGCGGTCATCTTGCGTTTTGCACATTCAACGAGTCATTTCGATAAGCAGTTTGAACGCAATTTGAGCGAAGTTCGTCGTTTGGGAATTCCGTTTGGCTTGTACATCTTTAGTACTGCCCAGAATTCGAATGATGCTACAAGTGAGGCCTACTTTACTCAGCAGATTGTGAGCAAATACGGTCTATACGATTTGTCGTTGCCGATTTTCTATGACCTTGAGGCGTTTTACGACAGCAACGGTAATCCAATATCGCCCAATAGCGCCTCGGCATACGAGGGCATTGTGAATGCGTATTTCAATACGTTGTCTGGTTTTGGCATAAGCAACGTGTCCATTTATTCCGGTCGTTGGTATACGGATACCTATCTTAAAGCCGCTAGCGTGCGCCCTCGCGTTTCCTGGATTGCAGAGTACGGCTCTAAACTTAGGACCTCGTTTAGCTGTGCTGGCCAGTATGGATGGCAGTACACTTCATCTGAGCGTCTTGATGGCATTACCGCCAACACGGTCGACATGAGCGCTTTTTCCTCTGCCGATTTTATTAATGTGCTCAATCTGCCCCATTTTGCTCTAGATGAGGGAACCTACTACATCAATTCGATTGCAAAGGATTCCTCGGGCGTTACTGTCGGCAACGATGGCAACCTTTCTTTACTCGGCGCTCAGGGATCAGCTAATCAGCGTTTTGCACTCGAGCCTGCTGACTCTGGGGCGTATCGCATCAAGAGCGAGTCGACTGGGCAGTATCTCTCTGTGGCAGATGGGAACGCGCAGAGTGGTTCTGCGGTTGTTCAGGCGTCGTATGCTCAGGACGATCACCAGCTGTGGCACGTTCGTGCTGCTGACAATGGATTCTACATTCAGTCCGCTCTTGGCAACTGGGTGCTCGACTTAAAGGACGGCGGTACGGCGGATGGCACTTCGGTTCGCATCTGGGCTCCGAATAAATCGACTGCGCAGCGCTTTACGTTTGCTTCCGCATCGGCGGTAAAAACCGATATGGCTTTTTCCATAAAGAGCGTGCTCAACCCTCAGCTTGTTATGGATATCTACGGAGGTTCATCGGATAACCGAGCGCGGCTCCAGATCTATAACGCCAACAATAGCCAGGCTCAGATGTTTACGTTTAAGCAAGTCGGCAATGGCTTGTACGAAATCGTAAACGTTAACTCTGGCAAGCCCTTTGAGGCGCAGGGCGGTTCTGTCTCTAATGGTGGAGCAATCTCCCAGTATTCATCCAACGGTACTTGCGCACAGCATTGGTCTGTTATTGATTGCGGCAATGGCGAGTACTCGTTCATTAATTCAAAATCCGGTAAAGCCATTGACGTTCCCAGCGCTAATGGCGTGAGTGGTGCTGCGCTTCAAATCTATACCTATAACGGATCTGATGCCCAGAAATGGACACTTGCTGCTGCGCGCACCGTTCGTCAGGAGCTTAACGATCTTGCTGCTTCGGGCAAGGGACTTGTGAAGGAGGGCGTTGAGTATGCCATTGGCTCTGCTTCCGAGCGTCAGGTCTTCGATATTACCGATGGGTCTACGAATTCCGGTGCGAATCTTCAGCTTTACGCATCTAACGCAACTAACGCCCAGCGTTGGAAGTTTTCGTATGACAAGTATGGTTATGTGACCATAACGAATGTCGGTTCGGGAAAAGTTCTAGATGTCTCAGGCGGCAGCAAGAAAGCTGGCACAAACGTTCAACAGTATGCTCCTAACGGTTCTTGGGCCCAGAAGTGGATCCTCGTTGATTGCGGGGACGGCTCCGTCAAGATCTGCTCTGCGATTAGGACAGCCTTTGTCTTGGATCTCACCGGCGGATCAACTGCAAATGGCGCAAATGTGCAAGTTTACGACGATAACGGCACCGCTGCGCAGCGATTCCATTTGTATACTGTCGGAGATGTCTTTAAGGCTCAGACAATTGATTCTCAATCTGCCGTTGTTACGGCTTCTGACGGTCGCGTATTTGATGTGACCGGCGGTAGTATGGACAGCGGGGCTGCCATTCAGCTTTATGGCGCTAACGGGACGATTGCGCAGGCCTTTGGCTTTGAATATGATGCCGACAAGGGCCTATATGCGATTAAGTCTGCGAAATCCTACCGGTATCTATATGCCCAGGGTGGCGATATTGTTCCTGGTGCCTCGGTTAAGCAAGGAGACGCTTCGCCTTCATCGCTAACTTATAACTGGACTATTGAAGATGCTGGTAATGGTTCATACCATATCGTGAATGCCGCTTCTGGTTGTGTTTTGGGCGTGAGTGCTTCCGGTAAATTAGTCACGGTAACCAGAGGCGATGCTCGCGAGCTTGCGGTCGCATTCGTTCCGTCAGCCTTTAAGTGCTTGCGTTCTGAGCAGGACGCTGATGCTGCGGCACACGTGTCTGATTTGGCTGACGGTGAGTATCTCGTGAGCTCGAGCAAGAACTATTCGTTCGTGTTGGATGTTTCTGGTGGTTCAAAAGACAATAGTGCCAATATCCAGCTATATAAGTCCAACATGAGCAATGCACAGCGATGGATCGTTTCCCACGATGATAAGGGCTACGTTACGTTTGCCAATGCAGGATCCAATAAGGTGATTGATGTTGCGGGAGGAAACGCCTCCGCAGGAACTAACATTGCTCAATATGTCTCCAATGGAACATTTGCTCAAAAATGGATTGTTTCCAAGCAATCCGACGGTTCCTACCTTATCGAGAGTGCTCTTAGGCCCGGGTTTTATCTTGGTTCTAGGGGAGGCAATGCGTCCAATGGAATCAATGTTGAGTTGAGCGCCAGCGAGGGCAACTCGCGTTTTGCATTGCTGAGCACGTCTCCGTCAGTTGCCAAATGCGACGATATTCTTCCAAAAGGATATTTCACGCTGAGTCCTGCCTGCAGCTCTACTGGAAAGGTCATCGACATTGCCGGTGGCTCAAGCTCCGATGGGGCCAATGTTCAGCTTTACAACAGCAACGGTACGCTTGCTCAGCTGTTTAGCTTTGAATACTACGACGGATACTATTTAATTCGTAATGCACAGTCTCAAAAAGCGCTTGACGTGGACGGTGGTAAGTTAATTCCGGGTTCCAATGTCCAACAATGGGCCTGTGATAACGAGAACTCTAATAGGCTTTTTGCGGCCGTGGACAATGGCGATGGCACCTTCTCTTTTGTGAGTAAGTCTACTGGCTTGGTTTTGGACGTTGCTGGAGCTTCGGATAGCGATCGGGCGAATCTAGATGCATATCTTCCCAATGGAAGCGCTGCTCAGAAGTTTACGCTTCGCCGGGTTACAGAGTATTTGAGCGAGGGCGCCTTTTCCTTTGAGTCGGCCACGACATCGAAAGTTCTGGACGTAGCTGGTGGGTCTATGGAGGACAGGGCCGCGGTTCAGCTTTATGCATCGAATGATACGCTTGCTCAAAAATGGTATGTGAGCAAAGTGCCCGGCCTGGATAACACCTATGAGATTGAGTGTATCGGTTCGGCGAAGGTTCTTTCTCTAACTGATGAAGGTAAACTCGTTCAATTGACATCTAATGGTGCCGATTCCCAGCGGTGGCACAGTGCGCTCTCTGGCGGCAAGGTTGCGTTGCAAAATGTAGCCACAGGTCAGTATCTCTGTGTTTCCGGTTCATCTGCGACGTTAGGTATGGTTGATTCGCTTGAACTGCCTGGTGTTCGTTTTGATGTAAAGCGCGTCGGTGTTCTGTCTGAAGGGTCATATACCATTCAGCTAATGTCTAATCGGTCTCAGGTGTTCGATGTATCTGGTGGCTCAACAACCGCTGGTACATCAGTTGGTTTTTACGGTTCGAACGGAACGGCGGCTCAGATCTGGGATGTTCGCAAGAATTCCGATGGAACGTATGAGATTTCTAGCGCTAGATCTTGTAAGCCGCTCGATATAAAGAATGGTAACCAGACGGCTGGTAACGGCGTTCAAATTTGGACCCGCAACGAGAGCAGCGCTCAAAAATGGAAATTGGTATACAACAGGGGAGAGGGCTATACGATTCAGTCGACCAGCGGGCTCATTCTCGCTTCAGTAGATGGTTCGCTCGCACTTAGCGAGGATTGTGGCTCCACTGATCAGCGCTTTGCTTTTGAGAATGCAACTTACATTCCTCCAACACTGACTGGTGTTCAGTGGAAGGGGTGTGCTCATTATTCGTCGTCTCGTTATGGCGAAGACTGGAGCGTGATCGTGATCCATATTTCGGAGTGCACGTCACTTTCACAGATCGACAATACGTTCTGGGGCTCGCGTGAGGCATCGGCTCATTATGGCGTGGCGCCGGGGCAGATTCATCAGTATGTTGGCCTCAACGACACGGCTTGGGCCGTTGGCAACTGGGAATGGAATAAGCGTTCGGTATCTATCGAGCATGTGGGAACAACGGCTAATCCGCCTTCGTATGCCACTCTAGATACCAGTGCGCAGCTTATGGCCGCGCTTGCAAGATCTAAGGGTTGGAGACATCTAACGATGGGTGATAATGTCGGAATTCACAAGTGGTATTCATCGACTAGTTGCCCTGCTGGAACGGATGTCAACTGGCTGGTCGCGAAGGCAAATCAGTATTTGGGCAACTAGCCTGTTATTTGAAAGCTAATACAATTGGCTACGTCTCCAATCATCACATATCCGCAATCCTAGGAGAGGTTGTTATGCCAGCAAGAGGTATCCTTCCTGGCTGTTACACGTCCGTTTGTGTAGAGGGGTAAATGAAAAGGCCTGAGGCCATCTGGTTTCGGTAGTGTCCCGATTGTTGGTGCAATCGCCTAGAATTCGATCGTCATCCTGCTCCAATATCATGCCGCCTTCCTTCCTATCGGATTATCCGCCACCATGAGCTCGATGATGCACCTGGCACGCTCCCTGGCGTCCCCCGTGCAGGAAGCCGCGGGAGTGCCTGCGTTCTTCCCATATGCCTTCGCGATCGAATCCACGGTGAACCGGCGCCTTGATGCCCAGTCCTCATCCTTCTCGGCAAACACGGCCCCGAGCATGCATGGGGGCTCCTCGATGGGAACACCTGCATCGCGCGGGACCGGCCGGTCCCGCCCTTCGACATCGCCTCCGCTGCGGACAGGGACGGGGCGAATGCGGATGCCTGCCCCCCCCAACGGCACCGCCGCCCAGCGCTTCTCACTCGTCGCGCAGGAGGACCTGCTCGAGGAGGGGGTGTATACTGTTGCGAATCCTACTTCCAATTAGGTTCTGGACGTTCAAGGTGGATCGCTCGATGAAGGGGCTTGTGTGCAGCTCTATGATTCCAATGGCACGTTTGCGCAGAAGTGGAATCTTGTTCTTGTTCCGAAGGGGTCAAGTAGCAAAAGGACGGAGCGCGGATCGTATTATTGAGGCGTATTCTCCGCAAGTAGGAGCTCGCTTTGCTATTGTATATTCTTCGACACCTATTCTTGCTGTCGTTCGCCCCCTTTGTATAAAGATGGGGATGCAGATTGCATCCACGGCCGCTTACTTATGGGAGCTTTTGAGTAAGAGGCGTTCTAGTTTTCTAGTCCCTATTGTTGGCGAGTAAAGTTGAAGCCATAATCGCCTGAATCAATTGGAGGATTCGGATTGACATCGATGATAAGCAGTAAGGGAATAGCACGTGATATGGCGTGGAATTCAATCGGTAACTTTTCTTACCTTGTGTCGCAGTGGCTGTTAACCTATTTCGTTACTTTGCTCGGCGGGTTCTCGGCTGCAGGTGTGTTCGCTATCTCGATGTCGATAGGATCGACCCTTCTGTCCCTTTCGCATTTTAGTATGCGAAACTTTCAGGTATCCGATGTTAAGCCTGAGTTCTCCAACTCTTGCTATCTTCAGTCACGACACATTACGTGTGCCGCGTCTCTGTTGGTCTGCATTGCCGTTATTGCCTTGGGTGGATATGACATTTACGAATCGGCAAGCATCCTGACGTATATGGTGTTTCGCTTGACTGAAGCATATGCGGATGTTTATCAGGGAATTTTGCAAAAGAACGGCCACTTGGATATCGTCGGTGTTTCGTTTATTGTGAAAGCCGTTGTTGAACCCGTCGCATTCATAGGCGCACTTGTTGTTTCCAAGGATCTCATCGTTGCGATTTTTGCTTTAGCGATCGCTTCAGGCCTTGTAGTATTTGGCTTTGATAGAAAGAAGGCCTTCCAGTATTCCGATGGTTGGAAATATGGATATGGACTTCCTGTCTGGAGGTTATTAAGGAAAAGCGCGCCATATGCCGTTTACGGATTTTTGATCGCAGCGCTTGGCCAGTATCCAAGGCTTGTTGTTGATGAGCTCCTTGGTTCGAATGCCTTGGGTTCCTATGCTTCAATTGCAATGCCGGTGGCCATAATCCAGTCGTGCGCCAACTTTATTATTGTTCCGATTATTACTCCGCTTGCTCTTCTGTTCGAACGAGGGGATACCAAGCAGTTTTCACTGCTTGTGATGAAAGTCGCGTGCGCCATCTTGGCTCTTGCTGTTGTGGCGTATCCCGTTGCAATGTGGATAGGTCCTTTTGCGATGGAGTTAATGTTTGGTGCAGAAATACTTCCGTACGTTGGCTTGTTCCCTTTGTTGGTCGTGTGTGGAATAGTGACCGCATTCGTGTGGTTTCTCGCCGGTGTGTTGACGGTATTGAGGCAGCAGGGATGTCTCATTGTTTCTGTATCATTTGCTATGGCAGTTGTTGTTGTGTCGGCTGCGCCCCTTGTTTCGGCAATTGGCATGAACGGTGCGACCGTATCCTTGCTTTGTGGCTTGTTCTGCTTCACTGTGATTTCGGTGGTTTGGCTGGCATTGCTGCTGAGAAAGTTGTGAATACTATTTCATGGGTTGGCACGCTGCGCTGGCGATAGGGTCTCGTCGCTTTTTGATATGGTCGCCTTGCTATCGTTGTTGAGTATTGCCGATGCGATCTATGGCGTCCTTGCTTTTGGACGATCGTCATTTTACTGTGACGCTCAAGTGGTGTATCGAAGTTTGGTTGATGCTGGTCGTGCCTTCGGTGGTTCGGTAGTGCGAGGATGTTTGTGTTGCTGTTGAATATGGCACTATTTAGCTTATAAGGTTTTAATACTACTGTGTACGTGAGGCGAAACGACCGAGGAGCGAAATGAAAATCTTGTATGTGTCACATGAAAAAAGTGTCGGAGGGTCAACGCGCGCTCTCTTGTCCTTAGTTCGACACGCTCAAGACGCGGGCCATGTTGTCTCCGTTCTTGTTCCTGTTAAAAAATGCCCGGCAACTATCGCTATCCAACAGACTGGTGCAAGTATCATCTGTATGAGGTATTCATGGTGGATGGTTCCCGAGTACTCCAATGCTCCTCTTTCGAATTGTTTTAAGCTTGCATATCGTTTTACTCGGAGTGTGCCTAAATCAAAGTTAGATCTATTTAAAGATTTTGACGTTATTCACAGCAACAGCAGCGTGGTTAACGTGGGCGCTTTGCTCTCAAATGCTCTCGATATACCTCATGTCTGGCATTTTCGCGAATTTCATAAGGATAACCTTATTTATATTGATGGAGAGAAGAGTTCGCTTGACTTCATCAACAGCTCGAAATCTACCGTTGCTTTTGTATCCAATGCAATAAG
Source organism: uncultured Collinsella sp. (assembly GCA_934650975.1). GTDB lineage: Bacteria > Actinomycetota > Coriobacteriia > Coriobacteriales > Coriobacteriaceae > Collinsella. The sequence continues at coordinate 39,186 of CAKUFW010000001.1, forward strand.
GGATGAATATGCGCGGCTTTTACCGTTTTGTAGTCAAGTTGTTATTGCAGACGGTGTCCCGTATAGACGCTGCAAAGTGCATTCCGAGAGTGCTTGCATTTCTTTTGCAATGATTGGCACTATTCAAAAGAGCAAGGGTCATCGAGTTGCGCTGGATGCGGTGAAGCGCATCAAGGATAAAGGGTATTTGAATTTCAGGCTTGATATTACGGGCAATGACCCGTATGCATATAGAGCTGAGCTTGAGCGCTATAGCCGCTTTTTGGGTATCGATGATTTCGTCTCGTTTCATTCTTTTACACCCGACAGCAGACGACTCCATCAGGAAGCTGATGTGGAACTCATGTGCTCAGCGCGAGAGGCTTTTGGTCTAACAACCGCAGAGGCTGGAATGGTGGGTAATCCGGTAATTGGATCGAATTCAGGAGGAACTCCCGATATCATTCTTGACGGGGTGACGGGATTTCTGTTTGAACCCGGGTCGTCTGAGTCGTTGGCAGAGAAAATGGAAAAATATCTATGCGAGCCTGCTTTAATTCAGAGTATGGGTGATTCCGCACATCGCCATATTAGCAATTGCTACTCTGATGACGTTGTGTTTCGCAAGGTCGAAAGTCTGTATCGAAAGCTCATTCGTCCCAAAGATCTGTGGTCTCAATAGGATATAAGGGCATGGGTTGTCTGCGGTTTCAGCGTCCTGTCGTGTTTCGCGCGGGCCGGCCCTTGCAATACAGCCTCGCGAACAGTGGAATAAGGTGGAAGCGGCTCAATCCGTAGAGCGTGCTCACGGCAACGCGGTTGATTAGGCTTTCGGTTGATATCTCGTTGTTATAGAAATGGAAGTTGAGCCTGTATCCGTTTTTGTCGAGCCAGGCAAATAGGGAGTCAGCAACCTGTGTAAATCGTGCGCGAGTTGCCGTTCTGCCGGAAAAAAGCAAATACCAGACCACGTAGCGGACTATAAAGTAGACGAAAAGTGCCGGTCGTTCTGACTTGATTGGGTAGAGGTCGTTAAGCGAATTGAGTAGAATTTGCGGATCGCATTCTGCCTTTAAGCCCTGTTGTTTGGTATTAGACACGGAGCAGCTGTTCGAATACCAGTTGTATCCAATGTAATCAACGCATTGAATCGTCCTTGCATGCTTGTAGGCTGCGAGGCTAAATAGAATATCTTCGCCTAGGTTCGTCTCAAGGAAGCGCACTTCTTCATTGAGAAGTAGATCTCGCCTATATATCTTGGCCCAGGGCGCGGTAATCCTGTACGGGGTGTATGCATTGTCTGGGGCGTGCACCTCAAAGAGGACTTTCTTCTCTGTTGTTCTTCGGTATCCGGAGATAACGAGGTCGGAATTGTTGTGCTCGATGTTGCTGAGAAGAACGTCGACGTAGTCGGGATCAAGATAGTCGTCATTGTCAACAAACATTATGTATTCGGTATTTGACTCCTGGATTCCCCGGTGCCTTGTGGCGCATACTCCTTGATTATTTTGCGTGAGGGCGGTGAAGAGGATTGGATTGTCTTTTTCCGCTTGTTGGATGCGTTCAAGTGAGTCATCGCTCGAACCATCGTTAATTAGGAGTACGTGAAAAGACTTATTCGTTTGGGCGAGGATGCTCTCAATACAACGATTGATGCTTGGTCCTGCATTGTAGACGGGGATAATGATGGTGACCTTTGGTAGGGAAAGAGCCATGAGATGATCCTTTGAACGGCTGAGTTTGAAGATGAGAGCGGTTGAAAGCACAACGGGTGGATGCTGCTTGTGGTGCTCTTCTGAGTACGGTCTATTTTGTTGCTACGTAAGTATAATAACTGATGACAAATTGAGTAGCTTGATCGAAGGATAGTTGAATGGGTTTTTGCCCTACTGACCATACATTTGTGCTTTGCGCGTACAAAGAGAGCCCCTTTCTTGAAGAGTGCCTTCAATCCTTGCTTGCACAGACTATAAGGACCAACGTATTGATTGCCACTTCGACTCCGTGCGATGCAACGCGTGAGCTCGCAAGGCGCTACTCCGTAAAGCTTTTCGTTCGCGATGGAAAGCCTGGGATTGCCGATGACTGGAATTACGCGGTAAGTTGCGCTGACACTTCTCTTGTCACCGTTGCGCACCAGGACGATACTTATGAGCCTGAGTACGCAGCTCATCTTCTATTTGCTGCGAATAAGATGGACAATCTGCTCATCTTCTTTACCAACTATGGTGAGTTGAGAAGTGGGAAGAACGTTGATGATAATCAGCTGCTTCGCGTGAAGCGCATGCTGCTTTCTCCAATAAAGGACGGGAAACATTCGTCTTCACGTTGGGTTCGTCGCCGCGTCATTTCGGTCGGGTCGCCCGTGTGCTGCCCCTCGGTGACGTTGAATATGGCCAACTTGCCGACTTTCCCTTTCGAGAAGACTTTCAAATGTGATTTGGACTGGGACGCTTGGGAACGTTATTCAAAGCTTGATGGAGATTTCTACTATGATTCCCAGGTGCTCATGCACCATCGTATTCACGAGGGATCTGAGACCACTGCTTTGATTAAAGATGACACGCGAACGATGGAGGACTTCGCCATGCTTCGCAGATTTTGGCCGAGCTCCATTGCGCGGCTGATTAATCTTTTCTACGGAAATAGTCAGACTAGCAACGATCTGAAGGAGGTCAGGTGAGCAAAGTTCTCGTAATAATTCCTGCATATAACGAGCAGGATGCCATTCTCGCGACCGTCAACGCCGTCGTTGCTGCCGGCTATGATTATGTCGTTGTCAATGACGGATCCAAGGACAAAACCCTCGCGGTTTGTCGCGAAAATGGGTTAAATGTTCTGGACCTCGCTCAAAATCTAGGCATTGGCGGTGCCGTTCAGTGCGGGCATAAGTATGCCCAGCGCAACGGTTACGACATAGATATTCAGGTGGATGGTGACGGCCAGCATGATCCATCGTATATTTCTAAACTTGTCGCCGAGGTTGAGGCCGGTGCCGACCTGGCAATCGGGTCGCGCTTCTTGGAGGTCAATGGAGGTTTTCAATCGACGTGGCTTCGTCGAGTGGGTATTACCTGGTTCGAGAAGCTTCTAAAGGTTCTTACAGGCACAACGGTGACCGATGCCACATCTGGCTTTCGAGCGTGCGGTCGCAAGGCTATCTCACTTTTTGCCGATTCGTACCCTATCGACTATCCGGAACCTGAATCCATCGCACTTTGTCTCAAGCGCGGTCTCAGGGTCAAGGACGTTCCTGTGGAGATGCGTGAGCGTCAAGGAGGAAAATCCTCCATCGGAGGCCTATCTAGCATCTACTACATGATAAAGGTAACCATGTCCATCTTGATTGTTTCCCTTACCGGTCATGAGGGGTGATTGAAATGACGTTTGTTACCCAGGTCCTTACCGCGATTTTTGCGGTCGTGTTCTTCGTCTACGTGATCCATCTCGTATCCAAGGGCAAGTTGTCCTTACGCTATTCCTTTTTCTGGCTGTCCTTGTCGGGGGTAATCCTCATTGCAGCGATTTTCCCCGGTTTAATCGGTGCAATTGGCGAGTTGTTCGGCTTCGTGCTGACCACGAACTTCGTGTTCTTCCTTGGCTTGTTTATGATACTGGCTTTTTCGCTCATCCTGAGCGTGGTGGTAACTAAGCAGGCGGCGAGCATCAAAAACTTGACGCAGAGGCTGGCCATCGTAGAGAAGGAGCTATACCGGGGTGACGATGATTAGTTCTCGATAGTCCATGCCCTTGGCCCGATTGAAAATGGTCCCTATCTGAAATGAGATTTGTTAGATGACTGCGATATCAACCTTCGGGGCTCATGTCTCCGCGAGCGCGAAACTAGACAACGCGAAGCGCGATTGGCTGTTCATGTTCGCGTATTTCGCGACTTCGCTACTGGCAATTGCGATGCTCTTTACGAATGTACTGGAATATAAAGCTGGACTAGTCGGGAAGTCCTCTATGGTTATTCCTGCGCTGTTGCTCGCCTGTCTCCTTTATGAATTTGCGTTCCTGGCACGGCGCTTTTCAAATGATGTACAGAAAGTCTTTCTGCTAATTTCCGTTCCTGCCGTTCTGGCTTTCGGGCTATTCATTATTCCGGGCACTGTCCCAGATGAACATGCTCATATCGCTCAAGCACTTGATTTGTTTGGTCGTCACTCGGGCAGTTTTCTTGTGCCGAAAGTGCTTGATCCAGATTCCCTCCCTCATACTTATGCTGATCTCTATGCGTCGATTTCGACTCCAGATTCGTGGGATTCGATGATTTCGTACGATCGTTATTTGGCATATGCGGATGGCCTGTACGCGATTCCGGCGATGGTTATCTCGGTTTTGCGCGTATTGAACGTGAACGCGATAGTTGCAGTTGTCATCGCGCGCTTGGTCAATGGCGCGTTGTTCTGCGCCGCAGGGTATTACATCATCCGCCTGCTTCCGTGTGGAAAGACCGCGCTGATGGTGTTTCTTCTTAATCCAATGTTGATTCAGCAAGAAGCTTCTTTGTCTGCGGATGTATTGGTGAATATCGCTGCAATTGCCTTTGTTGTGCACTTCCTTAAATTGAATTCTCAGAAAGAGGTTGCAAGGAAAGAATGGCTAATTTTCGCCGCACTTACGGTTGTGATGGCTTTGGCGAAAATGATGTTTGCCCCCTTAGCTCTACTGTGGCTTGTTTTCCTTAATAGGAGGTTGTCAGGCAAGAGGCTTCTTGCGGCTTACCTCGGTATCTTTTTAGTTTGCTGCGCGCTTGCGGCTTTGGTTGTCGTGTTTTATCACGGCTCGTTTTTCCCGGCTTCATTTGAGCTTATGCGCTCTCCCGCAGAATGCGCGCGCATCTTAGCTAACTCCATCTGGATTGCTGGTCCGTTCTGGATTGATTCGTACCTTGGCCAATTTCTTGCATCGCTTAATCTGGCTACCTGGACCCCTTGTGTGTATGTCTATTTGGTTCTTCAGGTAGTGGTGCTGTTCTATAGCGATGAAGACTGTAGCGTACTCGTTCGCGGTGTTGATAAGGTATTTGTTTGCGTTCTCAGCTTGGTAAACCTGTTGCTTCTGGTTTTGACTATGCGCGAGTGGAGCCTCGAGGTCGAGAAAGTCACTGATTACATTCTTGGAATTCAGGGACGGTATCTGTTCCCGCTTGTCTTGCTTCCCTTGTGCTGCATGCTTCGTCCGGGCAAGAAGCGCTCGGAGGGGAACGTGCTCATTACGTCTGCAGCGTTGTTGGCTGCAATCTTCTCCATTAATATGATTCCAATCATTACTTTTTACCTCTAGACTGAAGGGGTTATATGCCGAGCATTTCTAGGATCAAGCAGCTTTGTGCTAATGCCTTAACACTTCTTGACGAAGATGGAATCTACGCCTTCACCGATAGGGTGAGGGTGCGCACTTCTCGCTTTCGCGTGCATAGTCGGAAGCCGGGTGACGAGTTTGTTGACCCTCTGGACGTCTTCACGGATGTCCTGTTTGTCAATGGATGCGCCTATTCCGTTCCGCACCCCATTCGCTATCGTGTTGACCATCAAATTGAACAGCTTGTTGCACACGGTGTGAGCGCACGCAAGGTTGAGGCCTGGGATGTAGACGAGGACTGGGTTCGCACGGCTCACGTTTTTGTGATTTTCCGCTGTCCTTACTCTGAAGAAATTGGGCGTTTCATTACGCTTGCCAAGTCTTTGGGCAAGGCCGTCCTCTACGATATCGACGATCTTGTTATTGATACGAAGTACACTGACCTCATTCCGTTTCTGTCGACTTTTTCTGAGGAACAGAAGCGTGGGTACGATGACGGCGTTCGCGCTATGCAGAAGACCATGCTCATGTGCGACGGGGTAATTACTACTACCGAAGGTATGGCTAACGAGCTTAAAAAGTACCTGCCTAAGGTATGCATCAACAGAAACGTGGCTTCTGAAGAGATGCTCAATTTCTGTAGCAAAGCCGTGCGCGAGCGCGACGTGTTCCCGTACGTCTCTATCGATGCCGTGACCAAGCGCGAGAGGCATGCTTGGAAGAAAGCGCATGAGCCTCGCGATGGCAGGTTCCGCATTGGTTACTTCTCGGGCAGCATTACTCATAGTGACGACTTCGAACTCGTGCTCCCTGCTCTTGCGCGCGTAATGCAGGAGCGTCCTGAGGTTACACTGTGCATTGTAGGTGAGCTGACGATTCCTGATGCCTTGTCTGGGATGGCGGACAGGGTCGAAGCCTTCCCGTTCTGTGACTGGCGCCGCCTGCCCAAGCTCATCTCGAAGGTAGACATCAACATTGCACCGCTGGCAGATTCCGTGTTCAATCGCGCAAAATCTGAGAATAAGTGGGTTGAGGCAAGTCTCGTTAAGGTTCCGACTGTTGCAAGTAATGTTGGTGCTTTCGCAAGCGAGGTTGTCGATGGTGAGACCGGAATCCTGTGCTCTACGACTGAACAGTGGTACGACGCTCTCATCAACCTCATTGATGATGCCACGAGGAGGAGGGTGCTTGCTGAGAAGGCGTACGAGGAATGCTCAGCTCATCGTACGACTCTTAATTCCGGCATGTCGTTGGTCAATTTCATTCATGATGTGATGCCGTCCAATATTGCCTTCGCGGTTCCGTCTTTGAATATTAGCGGGGGCAATATCGTGACCTTGCGTCACGCCTCCTTTCTTCAGCGTAGGGGCATCGATGTAACAATAATTGATGGCATGGGCGAAGATCGCTGGGTCGAGGTGCAGGGATGTCGCATTCCAGTTATTAATCGACGTGTTCTTCCTGCCGCTATTGACGACTGTCCTATTGACGGAACTTTTCAGCGTCTTGTCGCGACTTTCTGGGAAACGGCTCAGTTTGTTGAGCGTTATAGGAAAGCCGACCATCGCTTGTATTTCGTTCAGGGTTACGAGCCCGGTTTTTATCAGCCTCTTGACTGGCATCGTGTTGCCGCGTCCGCAACCTACTTGTCGGGCCTTGACGTCTTTACCATGTCTCCCTGGTGTCAGAAATGGCTTAAGAGGGATTACGGGGTATCGGCACGTTGCGTAAAGAACGGAATGGACGTTGAACGCTATAGCGTGAAGGAGCGCGAGTATTCCGGCAAGGTTCGCATTCTGATCGAGGGCGATTGCAAGGTTGACTACAAGAACGTCGACGAGGCGTTCCGTATCGTTGACAAGCTTGATCCCAAAAAATATGAGGTTTGGTATCTTTCCTACAACGGTGAACCTAAGAGCTTTTATCGCGTGGACAGGTTTCTCCATGCCATTCCGAGCGAGGAGATACATTCCGTCTACGAGGACTGCCATATTCTCCTGAAGACGAGTCTGCTGGAGAGCTTCTCCTATCCTCCGCTTGAGATGATGGCGACCGGTGGTATTGCAGTTGCCATTTCGAACCCCGGTAACGCCGAGTACCTTGTAAACGGGGAAAACTGCTTGCTTATTAACCATGGAGAAGAGGGCAAGGCAGCAGCTATGATTGAATCTTTGGTCGAAGACGAAGCACTTCGTGACCGTCTCATTTCTGGTGGTATTAAGACGGCCCAATCTCGTGATTGGTCTCGTTTTGAAGATGAGATTGCATCGGTGTATCTGGGGGAGTAAATGGCTTACGACCTTTCAATTGCATGCGTGTATAACAAGCTCGAGCAGTTTGAACGCTTCCGCCATTCCGTCGAAGATCTTCCGTTCAGGGTCCAGCTGATTGCGATGGACAATAGGGAGCGCGCTTGGTCTTCCGCAGCGGCGGCTTATAATCATGCCGTTGATGTTGCCGAGTCTGATGTGGTCCTCTTTTCGCATCAGGATATTGTCTTTTTGGATGGCTCTTTTATCTCGGAGTTCATCGAGAAGGTCCGTGAGAATCATGATTTGCTCGTTGGCGTTGCGGGTGCAGTCGAGACTGAGGGTGGATACTGCCGCAAAATGGTTTCTGGTATGTACCAGGGCTCCAAGCTTTGGTGCCACCATACTGCGGAGTCCCCAACAATGGTCTCCACCCTGGATGAGTGCCTATTCGGTTGCCATAAGGATTTGTTCTCTAAGGTGCATTTTGATGAGGAGACGTGCAACGGCTGGCACTTTTATGCCGTAGATCTCTCGCTTCAGGTCCAGGATGCAGACGCTAGCGTAATGGTTCTGCCCGCGTCGGTGCTTCATCTGTCTGGGGGCAATCGTGATGATTCATATTATGTCGCCCAGGAAAAGCTGAAGAAGAAATATGCCAAGTCTCGTGAGGTGATTGTAACCACCTGCGGATGGACCAGGACGGGCTTCATCGATCCGTATCGTCCCATTGTTGACGACGAGCTTGCTGCTCTGGATCGAGCGGGTATTTCGTACTCTGTTCGATTTTTCCGCTCTTGGAATGAAGTTGGAAATCTTTGCAACAAGGTCTTTTTGCCAAGCTTGTTTCCTTCGGACGGATTTTCCGACGTTACGTTGAGTGAAGAAGGGTCTCGCTTGTACTCTGGTATTGCGATGGTTCGCAATTTCATTTCTTCGAAGAGATGGCTGTACGAAGACCTTCGCGATCTTAAGCGAGATTACGTGGTAGCCGTTGAGGAGGAGTGCCGCGGCACAAGGGAATACCGACTTGGTACCAAATTCCTGCCGTGGATTAAGGTGCAGCCCCACGATACGGTGATGCTCGAGACGGGATCTTCCAATGGGGGCGTATCTGCGAGCGTTGCCCCCATGTTCTTAAACGATGGAGCTGTCTTTCCCTGCTCGGTTGACAATCTCGAATTCGCATTCTCGAAAGGAGAGGGGTATTTCTCTTCTTATATTCTTTCGACTCTCCAAGCGGCGGAGGCAAGCCTTCCAGGGCTTCCTGATTCCGATTCGAAGGTCTTTGAACCTATGCTTCGTTCATCCTTACTCTCCTGCGGGGATGCGTGCAAGTCCCTGTGCGCTCTAGTTCGTGCGGATGAGTTCGCCGAAATCCAAGCGGAAAGGGTGCGAAGGCTTTACGCTTCCTGTTTACCGAGCCGCGTTGGAAGACTTTTACTCCGTGTGGGTCGAAAGCTATTTCGGTAGTTAAAAGCCACGCTTTTCGGGCATGGCGACCCCGATTGGTCGCCATGCCCTTTCTATTGGTGCTTCAAAAAGAAGTGCGCTACGCTTTGAAGTCTTCGGTAGAACCCCGACATGCTTACTCTACGTGCGAGCCTTACGAGGGCGACTTCGTGTCGATTCTTCAGTTTGTCATAGGCAGCTTGGGCCTGGGCCAATTCTTGTTTTAGTTTCACCGTGTTCGCACGTTCATCAACGAGCTCCTGAACTACAACGTCTAAGTATTCCGACCTCTTGCCGAGTTCGCGAAGACTGGGGACAACTTCGTCTTTATCAAGCTCGTTGAGCATTGCTTGGAAGTCGCCGAGGCATTTGATTACTTCTTCATCCGTGATGTTGAACACGACATGTGGGCAGTCGACAGTGGCCAGACGATGCATGATTGTGTCTTCAAGCTTGATGAAGCCGTGTTCGTGTGCGAAGCGGTAGTTCTCCATGGAACCTTTCAGTAGGTCGCAGGCGAGGCGTGGGGTCCAGTTGGTCTGCTTGTGTGCGATGCGGTAAATATATGTTGCATCCGACAACACATAGTAGCGCTGGGCTTTGTACATCGCGGGTACGAAAAAGAGGGGGTCCTCATACCAACGTCGAGCTGGGAAGCGCAGGGCTGTATCTTCAAATAGGTCTTTTCGGAAAATATACCGTTGGTAGCCGTAGTCCATCTGGTCGTCTGCGTAGTCGCGCCAGCCTTCGTGGTCGAACACGTAGAGCTCGTCGTCTGCAAACGCGTCAATGAACGTTCCCGTTTCCTGGTTTAGAAGTGCCATGGACCCGCCGCAGATGGTGGCGTCTTTGTCCCTGGCAGCGGTCAACAAATCGGAAAGCGCATGATCGGTCGGGTAGTAGTCGTCTGAATCCATGAACGCAATGTACTCACCCGCGGCATGCTCAATTCCAAGGTTTCTAGCGGGACCAGCCCCCTGGTTCTCCTGGTGGAAGACTCGAATGCGAGAGTCGCCTTGGGCAAGCTCGTCAAGAATGGCGGGGGAGTCGTCGGTGGAGCCGTCGTCTACAAAGATCGCTTCAAGGGAGCAGCCGGCTTGAGACAGAACCGATTCAATGCACTCATCAAAGTGTGGACCGGGGTTGTACACGGGAATTATTACCGAAATGTCCGGGTTGGAAGGCACGGGAACTCCTCTGTGAATGGTTGCAGTGCAATGCTAATTGTAGCCGAGCGCTGCCGAGCTGCGTTGATAGTTGGCAGCTCTCATTCGCTTAATGTACGTCTTCGTCATTTCCTCCGCTAAACGCAATTATTGCTGTAGCTGTGTTCGCTATTATGACGGCAGGACTTGTTCTGATGCTAAAAGGAGGAGCTGGATACATCTCCAATTAAAACGTTACTACCGAGAACAAAACTGCGTGCTGAAACAAACTCTTTTGCAATTGAGCGTACTATCGGACACTGTTCCCGATAACTGCAAAGCCGAGTTCGATCGCTTAAATGAAACGTCAGTAATGGCAAATCCTATAGGCAATGCTTATACCAAGGATGTAGAAAGCAGTATCGCAAGTGCCGTAAACGGGCTGCAGAAGAAAATCCGCAACGAAGATCTCAGAGGAGTAATTGAGGTGTTTGATAAGTGAGCAGCAAAATGCAAAGCTTACCAATAGGGAAAGGACCACGAAATGTAACAGCGTGTTTACGAAATGTGCGGAGGAACCGACCTTGTTAAAGATGAGGGCGCATTCAAATGCAAGCGGTGTGGATGTCAATACTCTGTCTAAGAAGCCAAGAGAATGATGATAGACAGTACTGTTCAAGTTAAAGGAACCGTCAAAGCTGATAACACACAGCTAACTGAGATTTATTTATCGATGGCTTGGAACGCGCACGGATCGCGTGCCGAATGACGCTCCTATAGGCTGTCAAGTCCTTTATTGGCCGACATTTTAGCGTCCTGGTAGCGGTCGTACTCGCGTCTGATTTCCTCGTGGGGGCATATGTCTCTTTCTATTTCGCTGAGCCTCGCATTCGGTACGCCAAGCTCTCGGGCAACCTGCTTTTGGGTCAATTTGAGCGATTTTAGCATGTCCGCCAGTTTCGAGCCCTGGGCGTACTTCAGCCTCATGGGGTGCCGTAACGTCGAGTAAATCTCCCCGGCTATGAATCTCTTTAGGCGGCGCACGGCTTCTCGCTTCGTCTTGCCGTCGGACTTGCGCTTCGCCATGTAGGCGAGCGTTTCCTCGTCCCCGCTCATCCTGCTTACGGCGATATTGTGGAGAGCTTTATTGGCCTGCCTGTTCCCGCCGCGGTCGAGCCTGTACCTGTCGATCTTTCCGCTGGAGGCGGGAATGGGGGACACGCTGCAGATCGAAGCGAACCTTGCTTCGTTTGGAATGCGCTCGGGGTTGTCGCCCGCGGCGATCGCGAGCTCCGTGGCGTTGACGGTGCCGCATCCCTTCACCTGCAGGAGGGCTGGCGCATTGGCCTCGATGAACCGACGCATGGCACTCTCCAGTTGGCCTGCTGTCTCATCGAGCTCCAGCCAGGTCCTGGCGAGCGCCTTCAGGGACGCAGACAACGGCCCGTCGACGACGTCTTCCGCATTCGGGCGGCAAGACCCCAGTTTTCCGCACAGGCTCGCTCCCTTGAGCGGCAGGTATTTGGTCCTGACCCGCGCTGGGGCCGACGCCAAGAGGGAGGCTATGGCGTTGGATACGCCGGTCATGGTGTTGACGTGTATGGACCTGGCAACCGTAAGAGCGCGCAGGCCCTCAACCCACCCGTTGTGGGACTTCGGCACTATGCCCTTTCCGGCAGCCATTGCGCGGGCGGCGTGCTCGGCGTCAATGCCATCGGGCTTGCCCTCTCCGACCCGCCTCTTTTCCCTCTTGGGGCGAAGTACTTCGAAGACGGCATAGCCGCTTTCCATGAGGTAGGAGCATAGACCGGCGCCATGCGACGTCGTTCCCTCTATGCCTACCGCTACGCAGCCCGACGGGTCGCCGATTCCCTCCGCAAGTTGTTTGTAGCCCCAAGTGTCGACTTTTATTTGACGAAACACAGCGCCGCGCGGCAGGGATGCATCGTTCACCTGGTGCGCAACGCCGCCGGCAACGCGCCGACCGGGCAGAAGAGGGGGGCCGTGCTGGGTATCCTGAAGGCCGTGTTCGCCGAGCGCGACCCCGAGCTGGTTCGCGAGCTCTACCAGCTGGCCATCGGGTAGATCGAGGGCTTCTGCCCCAAGGGCGCCGAGGTGCTGGAAGAGGTCGAGGCTGGCGTCCTAGCCTACCTGGACTTCCCCTGCGGGCACCACGTCAGGCTGCGCACCAACAACGTGCAGGAACGCGCCAACCGCGAGCTCAAGCGCCGCAACCGCGTGGTGCAGTTCTTCCCCCATCAGGAAGTCGCTCATCAGGATGATGGGCGCCGTGTTCTCGGAGATGGACGAGGACTGGGCGGGCCGCCGGTGGTTCAGCGACGAGTCCATGGGAAGGGCACGTGGAGGGCGCGAAGGTGAACGCACCCGCGCCCGCCTACGGGGGCACCGCCGCAGAGCATGCGGCCAGGATCATCGTGCTCGTCGTGGCCGACAACCCGATTCCCGGCAGGAAGGCGGTGTGACATGGGCTAGAATGACGGCATTCTAGGTGATTCTCGGTTCCTCGGGCAGCCTGTGGCTACCCGAGGAACCGAGAATCACACCATCATTCATTCACGACACTACCGATTGGACTGCGCCTTGGACATTTTCTCGTACGCAAAAAGGTATCGAAATGGCGACACAAGTTCGGTTAGAAGATTCTTATCGCAAAACCGCATAAGAGGCGCAATTCTTTCTGGGAATGATTGGGATATACCCGAAGGTGCTAAAGTCGAGTATAAACCGCGCACTCGAAAAATCAGCACGTACGAAGATAATATTGCCGACATTCTTAAAGCATTATATGGGAATTGGTACATAGATGCCGGCGTTTTATGCTTGACCGACGAAGACTATAACGACAGAGTTGCGCTCTTGCGTGAGATTGGTTACGTGACAGATGCTTCTAAGCCGTGTGATGGAATAACTTCAACTGGGCTTGCGCTCACGTCAGAAGGATTAGTGGCATCCTCTCAAAGAAAGAACCAGCTTTTGAAAATGTATAAAGCCACTCTCGAGTCAGTGTCAGAGGGAGTTACAAAAGCTATGCTAGAAAACGGAGTGGCTTAATTTCGAAATCGGGTTATCGAAATCAGCATTTCAGCAGCCTTTCAACACAGTTCTTTGGCAAAAGATTGTAGAACTCCTTTATTCTGTAAAGACCACGATCCCTGAATTCCACGTCTGGTACGAGCAAGTGGCGAAGGCAATGAGCTGGTTTTCATCGGATGGTGTTTCGAGAATCAGGTCTGTGCTTGTAAGGTGCTCGTTCGGCTTCAACTCTTCGTCCAGCACGAGCCTTTCTCTGCTGGCGTTCACTATATCGACGACAACCGGCTTCAAGCAAAGCGTTTCGGCATCCCTTCAGTGGATGATGATCTCGTTACGTTCTTGGGCGTAGGTCTCATCGATGAAGTTTGCGATGTCCGCGAATACACTGCCGTCGGACATGTGGTGCCCGCAGACGATGACGAAAGATGACTCCAGCGTGCATTCGCAGTCGATGTAGTACGTGCCATATGCGCCTTGCCTCATTGCATCCCTGTAAAGGGTAAAGATAGGCATTGGGGGCATCAGGTGTTGCCTGTACGATTGGCACCTGGGTCGAGGTTCCCGGAACCTCGACCAGACGATCAATTCGTCGGGGGAACTCGTCCCAGGCAATTTGCCTCTCGGTGGCCATGACTTCATCCTCGATGTCGAATGCCTCTGCGATGTCAGGCCTTTCCTCTTCAGGTGTCGTCAGGTAGGTTACAGGCGCCTTGAAGGCTATGCTCAGAGCTATCACGCTCAGAATTCCCGTTATCTTCTTCAGTCTTCTCATACCCGTCTCCTTGTAGAGGGAGCAGGCCGCGATCGACCCGCTCTTGGTCTTTGCCGCACGATCATTCCGCACGGCATTTCCTATAAGTTCTTAGCTGCCAGCTAAGATTCTTCGAACCCCGACTGCTAGGCAGGCTCCTTAAACTTCTTAATAAAAGTAGTGACTACGCGTTCATTTCGTTTCGCACGATTATTCAGAGCCCTTGAGGGTCATAGACGAGGAGTACGACGGTGATTATGATGACACCGATCTTCGCTCCTTGCTAGCTGACAGGCATCCGGATGATGCGGACTTGTTGAGCGCTTCATATACGGACGGAGTCTTGGTGTTCGATTATGAGCCGCAGGCCGCGGGAAGGTCTGGGTCTGGGCAGTTCGACCCCGAAAGGCTCCTGCGATTTGCCACGGCTTTCTCTAACAGCACGGATTCCGGAAAGCTTTTGCTCAACTATCCTATGTTGGAGTCTTGGAAGAACTTCAGGTGCGTTGACGATGAGGATTATCTCTCGAGTGCCGTTGAGGTTGATAATCTTGCTGAGTGGTCTTACAAAACACTTGTGAACGAGAGGAGGACCCGATTCGATAGTCCTGAACAGTTGGGACCGTTCGACATGGCTGGCAATATCGGAATGAACGTGGCGAAAATGCAGCACATCCTTGAAGGTCTTTCCTTCGAGGATTCAGTGCTTCACGAGCGAGTCCCTGTGCTGTCTGACGCTTATTTTGTATCCTGGCTCTTTGATCTGCTCGTATATCAAAACCGACAGTTAGCAGACAGCGGGAGAGTGTATATCTGCAATACGTGCTTGTTCTTCGCCCTTGAAAACTTGCCGAGCGCGGTGGACCAAATATGGTCAAAATGGTTGGAGTCTTGTAGTTCGTAAGGACGTGAACCAATGAGACTGTATGCTTGGCTTTCCTCGTCCTTCTTTTGTGCAGCTTCGCAGCCCGCGTGCCCTCTCGCGTATACTGAAAACAATTGTGAACGCCCAACTCTGGAGGTCCAACCTATGAAGGGCATTATCCTCGCGGGTGGCTCGGGCACGCGCCTGTACCCGCTCACGCTCGTCACCAGCAAGCAGCTGCTGCCGGTCTACGACAAGCCCATGATCTACTACCCGCTGTCCACCCTCATGCTGGCTGGTATCCGGGACATCCTGGTCATCTCTACGCCCGCCGACCTGCCCAACTTCCAGCGCCTGCTGGGCGACGGTTCCCGCTTCGGCGTGAACCTCTCCTACGCCGAGCAGCCCTCGCCCGACGGCCTGGCCCAGGCCTTCATAATCGGCGAGGAGTTCATCGACGGCGAACCCTGCGCGCTCGTCCTCGGCGACAATATCTTCTACGGTAACGGCCTGTCCCGCCATCTCAAGCGCGCCGTGGAGGCCGCCGAGCGCGAGGGCGGCGCCACCGTCTTCGGTTACCACGTGGACGATCCCGAGCGCTTCGGCGTGGTGGAGTTCGATAAGGATTTCAACGCCGTCTCCATCGAGGAGAAGCCCACGCACCCCAAGAGCTCCTACGCCGTCACCGGCCTGTACTTCTACGACGGCCGCGTGACCGAGATGGCGAAGAAAGTGAAGCCGAGCGCCCGCGGCGAGCTGGAGATCACCACCCTCAACCAGATGTACCTGGATGACGGCTCCCTCTCCGTGGTGACCCTCGGCCGCGGCTACGCCTGGCTGG
Organism: uncultured Collinsella sp.; assembly: GCA_934650975.1. GTDB lineage: Bacteria > Actinomycetota > Coriobacteriia > Coriobacteriales > Coriobacteriaceae > Collinsella. The sequence goes on from CAKUFW010000001.1 coordinate 54,829, forward strand.
ACACCGGCACCATGGAGTCGCTCTACGAGGCCTCCGAGTTCGTGCGCTCGGTGGAACGCGCACAGGACCTGCCCGTGTCCGTGCCCGAGGAGATCGCCTGGGAGAACGGCTGGATAGACACGCCGGCCCTCGAGGCGGCCGCCGAGGCCTACGGCAAGTCCGTCTACGGCGGGCACCTGAAGCAGGTCGCCGCCGGCGCCATCAACTCCAGGAATATCGACTACTAGGAATAGGGGAGAACCACCTTGTCCGAGAACTTCGAACCTAAGAACATCATCGTCACCGGAGGCTGCGGCTTCATCGGGTCCAACTTCGTGCACTACGTGGTGAACAACCACCCGGACGTCCACGTCACCGTCCTGGACAAGCTGACCTACGCCGGCAACCGCGAGAACATCGCGGGCCTGCCCTCCGACCGCGTGGAGCTCGTGGTGGGCGACATCTGCGACGCCGGGCTTCTGGATAGGCTCGTCCCCGGCCACGACGCCATCGTGCACTACGCGGCCGAGAGCCACAACGACAACTCCATCGCCGACCCGGAGCCGTTCCTGCGCACCAACGTGGAGGGCACCTTCTGCCTGCTGCAGGCCGCCCGCAAGTTCGGCGTGCGCTACCACCACGTCTCCACCGACGAGGTCTACGGCGACCTCGCGCTGGATGACCCCGCGCGCTTCACCGAGGAGACCCCGTACCGCCCCAGCTCCCCCTACAGCTCCACCAAGGCGGCCTCCGACCACCTGGTGCGCGCCTGGCACCGCACCTTCGGCGTGAGGGCGACCATCTCCAACTGCTCCAACAACTACGGCCCCTACCAGCACGTGGAGAAGTTCATCCCGCGCCAGATCACCAACATCCTGGACGGCGTGCGCCCCAAGCTCTACGGCGACGGCCGCAACGTGCGCGACTGGATCCACACCGACGACCACTCCAGCGCCGTGTGGACCATTCTCACCAAGGGTGAGATGGGCGAGACCTACCTCATCGGCGCCGACGGCGAGAGGTCCAACATCGACGTGCTGCGCGCCATCCTCGAGCGCATGGGCAGGCCCGCGGACGACTTCGACTGGGTGCGCGACCGCCCCGGCCACGACCGCCGCTACGCCATCGATTCCACGAAGCTCCGCCGCGAGCTGGGCTGGGAGCCCAAGCACACCGACTTCTCCGAGGGCCTGGATCAGACGATCGCCTGGTACACCGAGAACCGCGCCTGGTGGGAGCCCGTCAAGGCCGCTACCGAGGCCCGCTACAAGGCCCAGGGCCAGTAAGTTATCACTGATCGAGGGCGCCGTCGCGAACTGATCTCGACGGCGCTCGTGCACGCGAGACGCCTTCTCGGCCCGTGCACGGTGCGCTCCCTTGCGGACATGGGGATGATTCCGGGGGGAGCTCGCCGTGCACGGGCCCGGGCTTTGGAAAGGAACGGACCTCATGGCAGAATTCGACTTCGAGAAGCAGCTCACCGTAACCGAGACCGGCATCCCCGGGCTCAAGGTGGTGGAGCTCCCCGTCCACGGCGACAACCGCGGCTGGTTCAAGGAGAACTGGCAGCGCGAGAAGATGGTGGCCGCGGGCATCCCCGACCTCCGCTTCGTGCAGAACAACATCTCCTTCAACGACAACAGGGCCGTCACGCGCGGCATCCACGCCGAGCCCTGGGACAAGTTCATCTCCGTGGCCACGGGCTCGGTCTTCGGCGCGTGGGTGGACCTCCGTCCCGGCGCGGGCTTCGGCAAGGTCTTCACCTGCACGCTGGACCCCTCGCGCGCCATCTTCGTGCCGCGCGGCGTCGGCAACTCCTACCAGGCGCTGGAGGACGGCACCGCCTACACCTACCTGGTGGACGCCCACTGGTCCCTCGAGCTCAAGAAGACCTACACGTTCGTGAACCTGGCCGACCCCGAGCTCGCCATCGACTGGCCCATCCCGCTGGAGGAGTGCGAGCTCTCCGAGGCCGACAGGGCGCACCCGATGCTCGCCGACGCCCTGCCCATGGCCCCGCGCCGCACGCTCGTGACCGGCTGCAACGGCCAGCTCGGCCGTGCCGTGCGCGCCATGGCCGAGGAGCGCGGCCTCAACGACTCCTTCGACTACTGCGACATCGACACCTTCGACATGTCCGACCCGGCGGCCTACGGCAAGTACGACTGGTCGCTCTACGGCACCGTCATCAACTGCGGCGCCTACACCGCGGTGGACAGGGCCGAGACGCCCGAGGGACGCCGCGTCTGCTGGGCCGCAAACGCCACGGCCCCCGCCCTTCTCGCCCGCACCTGCGCCGAGCACGGCATCACGCTCGTGCACGTGAGCTCGGACTACGTGTTCGACGGCACGGCCGAGCTGCACACCGAGGACGAGGCGCTCTCGCCGCTCTCCGTGTACGGCCAGTCCAAGGCCGCCGGCGACCTCGCGGTGGAGGGGTGCCCCGCGCACTACATCCTGCGCTCCAGCTGGGTCATCGGCCGCGGCCACAACTTCGTGAAGACCATGCGCGCGCTGTCCGACCGCTGCGCGAGCGCGGACGACGCCCTGGAGCGGGTCACCGTGGTGGACGACCAGGTGGGCCGCCTCACCTTCACCGAGACCATGGCGGGAGCAATCTTCCACCTGCTCGGCTACCGCGAGGGTGACATGGAGCCGACGGCCCCCGCGCCCTATGGCCTGTACAACTGCACCAACTCGGGCGAGCCCGCCAGCTGGGCCAAGATCGCCGCGATGGTGTTCGAGCGCGCCAACGGCAACGGCGGCAAGGTGGTGCCGGTCTCCACGGCCGACTACTACGCCAACGCTGCCGGCCCCATCGCTCCGCGCCCGGAGCACTCCGCGCTGGAACTCGCCAAGCTAGAGGCCACTGGCTTCAAGCCCACGGATTGGTACGCCGAGCTCGAGGCGTACATGGGCGAGCTGCTGGCTGAATAGCCAATACCTGCACGTCCACTTAACTAGGTTCAGTTGACGTGGGCCAAGATAATCGCTGCGTGTTGAATGGAGCCCATTTCGGTGGGCTCCATTCTTTTTTATGTCTGCTATTTCCGCCAAGTCAATCGACGAGTCCGCGGCATCGCCGTGCCGCGCATCTATCCCAAGATGCGATGCTTGATACTCGAAAGAACCCCTCGGATGTAGATCCGTTTGGCCTTGGCATCATCATCTCGCTCGATATCGAGGCGCGGATAGCCGCTCGTGTACTCTACGTTTGGATTCGCGAGTACGTCTTTGCGCATGGTGGGGAACCGCAGCCAGAGCTCGGCAAGGCCCGTGGCGCTTCCGTAGATAGCGTTGAGGTTTGCGGCTGCTACGTAGGCGCTGCCGTGGGTGGTGGCGCGCGCATGAGGGGTGCCGAGGACGAGCTTGTCTTGCTGGCGCAGGAGGAACGAGAGCTCCATTACCTCGGTTTGGAGGTTCCCGTATTCGTGGAGTCGATCGATCAAGGCTTCGAGGTCGCTGCGTCGGATCATGAAGAGATCGGGACTTGCGACCGAGAAGTTGCATGTTGCCTCTGCAAGGCCGTTGTAGCCGCCGCCCATGTTGTCCGTGAAGTTGCGGTTGGGGGCAACGGGGGTTCCATCCGCAAGGAGCACGGTGCCCGCTTGGGCGATGAGGCCGTCGGGATAGAAAAGCTTGGGAGATACGATGCCTACTTCTGCTCGGCAGAAGTAGGACGCCGTGGTTGCGATGCAGCTCTCGTCGTCGAGCTCGATCATGTCGGTTGCGAAGGCGATGAGGTCTGTATCCAGGGTTTCGAGTACCTCTTGCGTCGCCGCCTTGAGGCTCGCGGGGTTCAGGATGATGCTCGTACTCGAGATGCCGCGCACACTGCCAACAGATTTAGACAAGCGCGCCGTGTCTTGCGTGTTGTTGCTCAGAATGGCTAAACCCACGCGTGGAGGGCGCGATGCTTTCTTGTAATCCACGTGGTACACACAGGAATTATGGGTTTCTGAAACGTGAGTTTCGATGCCCCGGCGCGAGAAATGGTTCTCCAACGCCGTGGCTCCGGCAAGAACGGCGTAGGGCTTGGACTCCATGACGCCGCCGTTGGTGGAGCCGGCGTGCACGCGCCAGTGATAGAGCACCTCGGGAATGTGGCAGATGCAGCGGGCGTGCTCCACGGCCTTGAGGGAGAGGTCGTAGTCCTGAGCTCCGGAGACTTCGTCGGGCGAGAGCTCGACACGATCCAGGATGTAGCGGCTCACCATGAGCATGTGCACCATGTAGTTGTGTGAGTAGAGCAGGTCGCGGTTGAAGTCGGGCTTGAATCTCGGGGCGTAGCCGACAGAGTCGTCTTCCTCGAAGTTGTCCTCGTCGCAGTAGAAGAGGTCTGCGTCCGGATGCTCGGTGGCGAATGCCATGTAACGCTCGAGCACATAGGGGGAGAGCGTGTCGTCGTGATCGGCAAAGGCAACATAGTCACCGGCTGCCTGTTTGATTCCGATGTTTGTGTTGCCGGCGATACCCAGGTTCTTGGGAAAGTCGATGGTCTTGATGCGTTGATCGGTGTAGGTAGCGAGAACCTCTTGCATGCCCTCGTTCTCGGGACTGGCGTTTACCAGCACGAGCTCCCAGTTGGTGTAGGTTTGCGCCACCACCGAGTCGATCATATCGCGCAGGTAGGGAAGCGGCGTGTTGAAGAGTGGGCAGATGATGCTCACGAGCGGGTGGAAGTCTTGGGGGATGGAGCCTTTCGGCAGGGGCTGGGGCTTGGGGTAGCTTGCGTACGCGCCGTCGATGCTGGGATTCACCATGTCGAGGTCGCGGCGGATACGCATGCGCTCGCGGCGGCGACCCGTCATGGTATCGAGCGACATGCCCTGATAGGTGAGGGTGAAGTTGGCGGTGGAGCCGGTGGTGAGAATGGACAGGATGGGCGCGCGTCCGGGCGCTTGGGGCTCCAGGATGTAGAAGCGGGTGTGTGTATCCACGGCGAGCGGAGAGCCGTTCTTGCCGGCGAGGGCAAAGTCCGCGGGGCTGGGAAGCTGCACGTCCGTGCCGGCGCCGCAGCCGTGAAGCTCGGCGCGGTAGACAACGTGGCCGTGCTCGGCTTCGAAAACCTGGGAGATGCTGGCGGTTAAGGGCGATGCGGCCATGTGTGTATCCGATCTGTGAGCGTGCGAGAGGCGTCGTTGCGGGGTTCTTGCTCAAGGTCGTGAGGTTCCCGCTTCTTGGCGCCGAGGTTTGATAATTCGTGTCAAATGATAGCAAAGGGGAGAGTATGCGGGGCTTCCTTGGTATTCTTGTTCAGATAAGAATGCGGCCAGGTGCTCGATGAGCTTTGCCGCAGCGTTCCTGAAAGGTCGTCCTGCATGAAATCCGACGCTTCCGCGCTCGTTTCCGTCATCATTCCCGTGTGCAACGTGGAGAAGTACCTGGCCCAGTGCCTGGATAGCATCTGCTCCCAAACACATCGTGAGCTGGAGATCATCTGTCTGAATGATGGATCCAAGGACGGCTCCCTCGGCATTCTTCGTGAATTTGAGGCGCGCGATTCGCGCGTTGTGGTGGTGGACAAGCCCAACGAGGGCTATGGCGCCACGTGCAACCGTGGCCTGGAGATGGCCCATGGCGAGTGGGTTTCCATCATCGAGCCGGATGACTGGATCGATCCCGCCATGTACCGGTGCATGCTCGAGCGTGCGGCCATGGTGGATGGCCCCGTGGACATCGTCAAGTGTCCGTGGATCGATGTGCACGACTGGGATGACCCTTCAGCGCAGTACGAGCAGCAGTGCGTGTTGGCGCACCGTCTGCCCAATACCACGCGCCCCGTGACCCTGGCCGACCTGCCCATCATGGTGGAGCAGCATCCCAGCATCTGGAGCGCCATCTACCGTCGCGACTTCTTGAACGAGTGCGATATCCGCTTCGTGCCGTACCCGGGTGCCGGCTGGGCGGACAACCCGTTCCTTATCGAGTCGTTCTGCCAGGCCAAGGCAATCATGACGTTTGACGAGGCGTTCTACCACTACCGCTGCGATCTGCCCGGCGCTACGTACAACCACAAGAAGGACGCGGCCGTTGCCCTGCCGTTCGACCGCTGGTGCGACATGACGGATATCCTCGAACGTCTGAACGTGACGGATCGTGGAATTCTCGAGGCGCACTACATGCGCGGCTTCAACTACATCCACGGCGGAATCGTGGACGATGGCTGGGAGAACCCCATTGTGCAGGACGGCGCACGCCGCGTGTTCTCGCGCATGGATACCGACATCGTGCTCGGACACCCCAAGCTCTCGCCCAAGCGCAAGCGCTTCTACTTGGAGCAGATGGGTATTGCCGGCCGCCGCGTGTCGGTGTGGCCGCGCGTGAAGTACTTCGCAAGCGAGGCTTGCTTCTTCGTGAAGAGCAATGGCGTTCGCGGCCTGCTGCGCAAGGTCGGTGGTTTCGCGAACGGCAAGGCCATCGCCGCCCGTCGAGCCAAGGAGAACGCAAAGGGGTAGGGGCGCCTTCGGGCATCGTTTCCCGCCCTGATCTGCCTCCGCCCTCTCGAGAACTTCGGCCGCCTTGGGTGTCAGTGCGCACCCAACTCTCCTGATTGTATGCAGCTCGTCGAGGCGAGAAATCGCGCAAGCGCCCCTGTGTTATCATACGTTGTTCGGCAAGGGCGGCATCTGCCGCTAACGTGCAATCAATAGGGAGGCGTCGTCGGTGTCCTCACAGACTCTCGCAACCGAAAAGGCCCCGCGTCCGTATAAGAAGGACCTGCTCATCCTCGAGCAGCTCGTCACCAAGGACTTCAAGCTCAAGTACCGCCGTAGTTTCCTCGGCGTGTTGTGGAGCGTTCTCAACCCGTTGCTCATGATGATCGTCATGTCCATCGTGTTCTCTTACATGTTTGGCAGCAACGTCCCCAACTTCCCGCTCTACCTCATCGTGGGCAACGTGACGTTCTCGCTCATGAGTGACTCCACCAACGCGGCGCTCACGAGCATCATCAACGCCGCGCCCCTGCTCAAGAAGGTTAAGGTCAACCGGTACATCTTCCCGGTGCAGAAGGTCTTGTTCGCGCTCGTGAACTTCGCTTTCTCGCTCATCGCCGTGGCCATCGTCATGCTGTTCTTCCAGGTTATGCCCACATGGCACTTCATCTGGCTGCCCCTGTGCCTGTTCTTGCTGATGCTCTTTTGCATTGGCGTAGGCATGGCCATTGGCGCGCTCTCCGTCTTCTTCCGCGACATTATCCACCTGTGGGGCGTCGTCATCATCGCGTGGACCTACCTCACGCCCATCTTCTGGGACCTCTCCCTCCTTATCGACAAGGGTGCCCCGCACTGGATCATCATGCTGGTGAAGATAAACCCCATGTACAACTATCTCGAGTTCATGCGTGACATCTTCCTGTGGCAGCAGAACCCAACGCCCACGGTGCTCCTCATGTGCATCGCGTGGGCCATCATCGCGCTCATCATCGGTATCTTCGTGTTCAAGAAGACCGAGCACAAGTTCATCCTCTACGTCTAAGGCGGAATCATGGCAGACGCTACCAACACCGAGTACGCCATCGAGGTCGACGACGTCACGATGGTCTTTAACATGGCCAGCGAGCAGCTCAACTCCCTCAAGGAGTACTTCATCAAGCTCGTGCGCCACGAGTTGTTCTTCAAGGAGTTCCATGCTTTGGAGCACGTGAGCTTCAAGGTTAAGAAGGGCGAGGTCATTGGCCTGGTGGGAACCAACGGTTCTGGTAAGTCCACCATGCTCAAGATCATCGCCGGCGTGCTCGAGCCTACGAAGGGCACCGTGACGGTTCGTGGCAACATCGCGCCCCTCATCGAGCTGGGCGCTGGTTTCGACCTCGAGCTCACCGCGCGTGAGAACATCTTCCTCAACGGTGCGCTTTTGGGTTACTCCAAGCAGTTCATGGAGGAGCACCTGGACGAGATCGTGGACTTCGCCGAACTGCGCGACTTCCTCGACATGCCCATGAAGAACTACTCATCCGGTATGGTTGCGCGCATCGCGTTCGCCATCGCCACTGTCGTGGAGCCCGATATCCTCATCGTCGACGAGACGCTCTCCGTGGGTGACGTGTTTTTCCAGCAGAAGTGCGAGCGTCGCATCCAGAGCTTTATCGACTCGGGCAATGTGACCGTGCTGTTCGTGAGCCACTCCATCGAGCAGGTGGAGCGCATCTGCACCTCCGCGGTGTGGATCGAGAAGGGCCACGAGCGCATGATCGGCCCGGTGGACGAGGTCTGCGCGGCTTACAAGGCGCAGTTCGACTAATATGTCTGGCGCGTGCGACGAGGCGGCCGCGAGCGAGCGCCGCCCCTTCTTTTCCATTATCATGCCCTGCTATGGCGTGGCGGCTTACCTGCCCGATGCCATAGCGTGCGTCCGTGCTCAAACGTGTGCGGACTGGGAGCTCATCTGCGTTGACGACGCCTCTCCCGATAACGTGGCTAGGATCGTGGAGGCGGCCGCTGCACAAGACGCGCGTATTCGTCTTGTGCGCCACAAGGAGAACCAAGGCCTGTCCGGCGCGCGCAATACCGGCATCGCGGCGGCACGCGGCTCCTACGTATGGATGCCCGACCCAGATGACACGTACGACCCCGAGCTTCTCGAGGAGTGTCGCGCGGCCATAGCCATGGGTGCTGGTGCTCCTATGGGAGGCGTCGTCGATCCTGCGAGCTTTCCGCTTCGCCCGAATACCTCGTGCGATGTCGTCGTGTTTGGTTGTCGCGAGGAATACCGCGCTGACAACGGGGCCGTTACGGGTACGCGAGAGCTTGTGCCGGCGCTGGACGGCGCAATCTTCAACACGGATGACCTCGATGCCCCCACGTGTCACGTCGTTGCAGCGGATTCTCCTGCGGCTATCGAGCTTGCCGCGGGGCGAAGCGCGTTTCTGCTGAATCGCGACGAATACCGCTCGAGCATTCTCGACCTCGAGGAGCTCACGCTCTTCGGGTACGCTTGGAACAAGGTCTACCGCCGAGAGGTGCTCGATGGCCTCTCGTTCGAGGATGTACCGCTCATCGAGGACGTCTGCTTCAATATCGAGGTTGCGCGTCGTGTGGGTTCGGCCGCCGTGATATGTCGTCCGCTTTATCGCTATCAGAAACGCGAGAATGTAAACCTTACGAACAAATTCGTGCCGCGCTATTACGAGGTGCACCGCAGGCGCGTGGCGGAGTTGTTCGAGCTGCTGCGCGGTTGGGGCCTGGACAGTACCGACGCTCGTTCGCGCTTGGGCTTTAGGTTTGCGCGGTATGTGCTGAGCGCCATCGAGCGCACGTTCGACGAGCGGGCGGGCATGGACGCGGCGGCCCGCCGTGCGTTTTGCGCCGAGCTCGCGGCAGACCCTCTGTATCGTGAACTCATCGTCGAGGCTCCGGCGAGGTCGGGACGCGTCTCGCGCGCACTCCATGCCCTGCTCGCCAGGGGCAATCCGCACCTCATGCTCGCCGCGGGTCGCTGCGTGCATGTGGTGCGGGGAAGGTCTTCGCGCGCATACGCGTGCGCTAAGACGGTTGGATAGGATGCCGCGCGGTCTGTCAGCCGCGAGAGGGGTGTATGCATGAGTGCTGTTGAGAGTCGGGGCGGAAGCGCGCTGCAGCTTACCGTCGCTGTCCCTGCTTACAACGTCGAGAGCTACCTCGCGCGAGGTCTTGAGTCCTACCTCGACCCGCGATTCGTGGGCAAGCTCGAGGTCGTCGTGGTGGACGATGGCTCTACCGACGGCACCCGTGCGCTTGCGGAGGAGTTCGCCGCGCGCAGCCATGGCGTGATCCGTGTCATCTCCAAGAAGAACGGAGGCCACGGATCGGCCGTGAACGCCGGCCTGGCCGAGGCGCGCGGGCGCTATTTCCGCGTGGTGGACGGCGACGACTGGGTGAACACGGACGGTATGGCCGAGCTACTCGAGCGTCTTGCCGACCTCGATTGCGACCTTGTGGTAGACAAGAAGCGCGAGATCGACATGGCTTCTGGCGAGGGGCGTCTGTTCCCGCTCGCCAAGGGCGTCGTCACGGGTCGTGCGCTCGACTTCTCCAGCGTTCTCACCAACGGCGACACCGTGTTCCAGATCATGATCCACACGCTTACCGCTCGTACGGACTACCTGCGTGGTATCGGCATCCATCTGCTCGAGCACACCTTCTACGAGGACTACGAGTACGTGGTCAAGGCAAGTGTGCCCGCCTCCACCATCTGCTACCTCGATATTGAGGTGTATCAGTACCTGGTGGGCAACGAGAACCAGTCTGTGAGCCAGGCGAACTACGTGCGCCGCTGGGACGATCACGACCGCGTGGTCATGGAGCTCCTGGACTACCTTGAGCGCTGCGAGTACGGCGAGGTATGCGCCGCGAGCGGGGAGAAGCTTTCGAATGAGTCTGTCTGCTACCTGCGCGAGAAGGTCCACCTCATCGTGGACACGCACTACAACATCGCGTTGCTGTTCGATGAGGACCGCAGCCGTGGGCGTGCGCGCGCCAGGGCGTTCCGACGCGAACTGAGGCGTGCGGACATAGACCAGTGGGCGCGCGGCGAGCAGCGTTACCGTATGGCCACGCTCCTCAACCGCTTGAGCTTCTCGTACAACTCCATCATGCGCTTGGTCTCCAAGCGCCGTCACTAGCACGCTACCAAGGGATGATCCATGAGCCGCAAACCGCGCATAGCCATATTCAGCGCCGATGCCAAGCTTGGCCACGAGGTCAAGGGTGCCACGCGCTACACGTTCCTCGCGACGCTTCTCGTGGAGCGCGGCTTCGAAGTCGACTTCATCACGAGCGGCTTCCAGCACTGGGAGAAGCGCCAGCGTGATTTGGCGACGTTCGACACGAGTATGCACGCGTTCAACGTGAAGTTCATTGCCGAGCCGAGCTATCCCGCCAACATGTGCCCCCAGCGCATCTGGGCGCACCATGTGATGGCCAAGCGCGTGACGGCGTACTTCGATGCGGACCACGACTACGACCTCATCTACTGCCAGATTCCGCCCAACGATGTGACGCTCGCCGTGGGACGGTCCGCGAAACGCTACGGCATCCCCTTCGTGGTCGACGTGAACGACCTGTGGCCCGAGGCCTTCCGTATCGCGCTCGACGTTCCGGTGCTCTCCGACATAGCGTTCGCTCCGTTCGAGCGCCAAGCTCGCCGCGCGTACGCGTTGGCGGACGCCGTGGTGGGCACGTCCGACGAATACGCCGCGCGCCCCTTCCGCGACCGCGCCGAGGACATCCCCAAGCTCGTGGTGTACGTGGGCAACGACCTCGAGGAGTTTGACGCGGGCGCCGCTGAGAACGTCGGCTCCGTGGAAAAGCCCGAGGGCGAGGTCTGGGTTGCCTACGCGGGTAATATCTCGGCGCTCTACGACTTGGAGACGCTCGTCGAAGCTGTGGCGATAGCTGCCAAGGCGCATCCCGAGCTCAGGCTCAAGATTCTTGGCGATGGCCCCGAACGCGCATCCGTCGAGGCGGCGGTTGAGCGAACCGGGGCGCCTGCTAGGCTTTTGGGCTACATGCCGTACCGTGTCATGGCGGCTTGGCTCAAGGCGTCCGACATGGTGGTCAACTCGCTGGTGGCGAACGCGCCCCAGAGCGTGCCCACCAAGATAGGCGATTATCTGGCCTCGGGACGCCCCATGATTAACACGTCCATGAACGTTGAGTTTCGCGAGAAGGTCGTGCGTGACGGCTTTGGCGTGAATGTTGTGCCGGGTGACGCCGAGGGGCTCGCCAGGGTGATCTGCGAGCTTGTCGAGGACGAGGCGGGACGCGCGCGCATGGGTCGCGTGGCGCGCGAGCTCGCGGCGGCACAGTTCGACCGCCCGCATTCCTATGAGGCTACCGTCGACCTCATTCGAGGTCTGATCTCCGAGCGCTCGAAGTAAACCGCACGCGGCCGCTCGTGCGCGAGGCGGATTAAATGCTGAAGGCCGGCAAATAGGCCCACCTCTTTGCCAAAGTTGTGTGAGAAGGAGTACCAACCGAACGGCGTAGGGCGGTTTACCTCGCGTTCGTGTTGTCGTTGCGATAGTCACCGAAGGTGTATTTGCTATACACATTGACTTCCCATTGCTTTTTTCGACCTTTGCCACGGAGTCGAGGATAAAACCAGTTGCGAGGCTTAAGCCGCACAGGAACATAAACGATGCGGCGAGCATGGCGGTGGGGACACGATCGTTTTCTCACAAGCTCCGACAGATCGGCATTTATCGCGTCGTGGTCGACTGATACGATGGGTGCGGACATGACTGCGCCTCCTTGGTTGTTCGAATCTCAGCAACTCGAATCATACCGAAGGCATATGCCATGTCTTTCGTTGTCTAGATATGTCAGCTGTCCAAGTGCGCAAAAGATTTTTTGTTACCCCACAGTTTATTCTCCGTCAAAGGGAGCCTGGACTCTGTGTTCGAGGAAGTCGAGGCCCGCGAACACGGACCACTCCCTACATTAAGACGCTCTAGCCGCTCTGAAATTTGCGAGAGATAAAGCCGCCGTTCTTTAACGGCGGCTTTTCCTGTGCCTAGCGTAAAGTCCTGCTGCGACAAGAGCGGTGGCGGTCGCCAAGCTTATTGTAAGCCCTGCAGATGCTCCCGGGGTTTTATACGTCATTACGATCTTGTTCGTGCCCTTCTGCACGTTTAGGCATGACAGGCCCTTATCGGCTGCAGGCGCTAGCTCAGCGGCGACTCCGTTGACCGTCGCGTTCCAGCCCTCATCGTACGGAACGCTCAGCAGCAAGGTTCCGTCATCTTTGGCGATGTACTCGCCTTCGATCTCGCCGTCTTCAAAAACCGTCGGAACAAACTCGCTTGCCTTAAGCTCATCGATGATTTGCTCAAAGGTATCCAGATTCAGGGCGTAAAAGACAGGCTCGTCGCCTTGCGGTATGTCGGTGTAGCCCTCTGCTGGCACCATCGCTATGTTGTGCGAGCTTGGGCTATCCAAAGTGCCCGCAATCTGGCGGATATTGTTGTCGAATCTCCAGGCCTCGTTTTGGATAGTTCGCTGGTCGATGGTGAGGGCGACAGGCCAATAGCTGCCGGCGTTCGCGTCTTTATTGATGTAGAGATATCCGATGGATCCCGCCGGCACGGTGACGTTCCATTGCTTTGAGTTCTGACTATCCTGGATGGTTGTGGCCTCGATCTTGGCATAGAGCTCTACATTGCGGCCTAGGATTTTGCTGTACAGGTCGTTCTGCTTCTCGAAGGGGTTCGCACCGTTAAGCTCGCTATTCTTGATGTCGTCTGATGCTGCGACGCCAACGCTAAGCGAGTAAGGGTTCTCGTAGACCGTGCTCTCGGTGCCGTTTTGGGCCGTCTTGGTCGTAATGTATCCTGCGGGGGCGTGCTCGGCGATGGCGTACTTGACTCCCAGTAGAGCGTCGACGGCAAGAATGGGCTCGGCATAGCGGGTCGAAAACTCACCGACGCTGCTGTACCCAAGGGAGTTGAGCAGCGCAATTGCCTGCGGGTTATTGGCAGACGAGTACGACGACAGCTGGTTGTAGCCTAGCGCCAGGCCTTCGTTGAGGGCCGCGCTGCCGGCGCGCGTGGTCGTGCGGTCGATGCGGTAGAACGGCGCTGGATCTTCTTCTTGAATGGCCGCGAGGACATTTGTAGCGCTAGCTACATAGGTAGTGTTGGCGTCTTCGGAATAGCCTGAGTACAGTTGATTCCATATAACGTGGGCGTTGGCAAACAGCTCGATAACGGTAAGCGCTATCAGGGGCATGACGACGGCGGGACGATAAGCTCGCAGACATTTGGGTTGGTTCTTTAGCGTTTGCAAGGCGTAGCTTGCAGCCCATAGGGTAAAGAAGCTCAGCAAAAAGGGAGTACGCGAATAGAACCCGTTGGGAACGCGCATGCCACACCAGATGTACTCGAGTGGGCTTAAGATGGAGCTTGCGATGAGGATGACAGTTGCGACGAGGGTTGCGATGCGTGTCTTGGCTGGGACCTTGCGGTTAAACAATAGACTCAGTGCAAGCAGCATCATGATGATGCCACTATAGAACTGCGGTGTGTTGTGTTTGTTGCTCCACATGCAGGGGATAAAGCCCCTGACAAGCGATTTAGGACCGGTTCTGAACAGCGGGCCGAGTGCCAGAATAGGGCCGCCCTTGGCCATGGCGAGGATGGTCGGCAGGAACGTCCAAGCGGACAGGAGTAGTCCAAGCACCATGGCACCGGCGAACCGAAGTGCCCGATCGAGCATGAGCCTCCAGCTAAATCCTTCAGCGGTATTGTAATCGACAAACTCCACCAGCACGAAGATGCACAAGAACAGGATGCTAATGTATGCCGTATACCAACAGAACATGACGTTGAGCGCTGTCGCGATGATGAGTCGCGCCATCCTCTGTTTGCGAATGAGCTCGTAGCATCCGTAGGCACAGATGGGGAGAAAGATAAGACAATCAATCCAAAGCGGGTTGCGCAGATTGCTGACGGTCCAACTACAAAAGGTGAACGATGCGGAAAACAGGAATGCTGCGGGCTTTGACAGGCCAAAGCGTTTTTGCACATACCAAGCGCTGCTGATATGGACGCAGCCAAGTTTGAGCGCGCTGATGACAAATACAAAGAGCGTAAGCTTGTCTTGGGGAAACAACACGCAGAGCAGGTTGAAGGGGCTTGCGAGGTAGTAGCTGTAGAGCCCCCACGTGTTCGTACCGAGTCCCTGGGCGAAGGAGTAACGAAGATTCGCCTCGCCTAGAAGGACTCGGCGAAACCATGAGAAAAAGTCGATGTATTGATACTTGAGGTCTTCGGTCAGAAACGAGTTGTCGCCAAAGGGGTAGACGTGTCCTGCCGCGGCAAGCGCCACAAAAAGCGCGGCGGAAAACGCAAAGCAGGTTACATAGAATGCGGCGTTTACGAGCGTGCGGTTATTGGGTCGTGTCATCAGATTCCTCATTAGACTCTCGAATGATATAGATGGGGCGACGCTTGGTCTCCAGGTAGACCTTTGCCAGATATTCGCCAATGATTCCCAGGCACAGAAGTTGCATGCCGCCAAACAGCGAAATGAGGCAGGCGAGTGAGGGCCATCCGCCAACGGGGTCTCCCCAAACGAGTGTTTTGACCAGGATGATGATGAATCCCAGTATGGCGATGAGGCAAAAAGCGATGCCGATGAGGACGGCAATGGAGAGCGGCGCTGTGGAAAATGCAACGATGCCGTCGATGGAGTAGAGGAGCAGCGACCAGAAACTCCACTTGGTCTCGCCGGCTACGCGGTTGACGTTTACGTAGGGGAGCCATTTGGTTTTAAAGCCGACCCAGCCGTAAATGCCCTTGGAAAACCGGTTGTATTCGCCCATGGAGATGATGGCGTCGACCATCGGACGCTTCATGAGCCTAAAGTCGCGTGCCCCGTCAACGATGTCGGCGCTAGAAATGCGGTTGATGATCTTGTAGAACATGCGCGCACAAAACGACCTGATGGGAGGCTCGCCTTCGCGAGTGGTTCTACGCGTGGCCACGTTGTCGTAGTCTTCGGTCTGCAGGATCTTGTACATTTGGGGTAGGAGCGAGGGCGGATCTTGCATGTCGGCGTCCATGGTGGCGACATAATCGCCCTTTGCATGCTGGAGGCCGGCAAATAGGCCCGCCTCTTTGCCAAAGTTTCGTGAAAAGGAGTACCAACGAACGGCGTAGGTGTGGTTGCAGGCGGCCTCTGCTTTCATGACAGCGATTGTTTCGTCGGCCGAGCCATCGTCGATGAGGATCGCCTCAAAGGAGACGCTTGGATCATCTTGGGCTATGGTATGGACGACGTTGTCGAGTTCTTTAAGGAAGATAGGAAGCGATTCCTGCTCGTTGTAGCACGGCACGATGATGGAAATGAGCGGCATGGCGGTTTACCTCGCGTTCGTGTTGTCGTTGCGATATTCACCGAAGGTGTATTTGCTATACACATTGACTTCCCATTGCTTTTTTTCGACCTTTGCCACGGAGTCGAGGATAAAACCAGTCGCGAGACTTAAGCCACACAGGAACATAAACGATGCGGCGAGCAGGGCGGTTGGGAAGCGCGGAACAAGACCGGTCTGGAAATACTCGACAATGATGGGAATGCCCAGGGCAAGACCGATTATTGCAAACAGGAGCGCAACGAGGCTGAAGAATTTGAGCGGGCGGTAGTCCTTGAACAGCGTGCCAATCATGGCGACGACCTTAATGCCGTCGCTGACGGTATTAAGCTTAGATTCGGATCCTTCGGGGCGATCGCGGTACTCAATAGGCACATCCTTGATGCGCCAGCGGTGGTCGACGGCGTGGATGGAAAGTTCTGTTTCAATCTGAAAGCCCTCGGAAAGCACGGGGAACGTTTTGACAAAGGGACGGCTCATGGCGCGATAACCTGTCATAACGTCGTCGAAACTGTAGCCATAGATCCACTTGATCATGGCACGAACTAGGTTGTTGCCAAAGTCATGGAACGCACGCTTGTTTTCTTCGGCATAGGTGCCGTTGGACAGGCGATCGCCCACAGTCATGTCCGCCATGCCGTTGAGGATGGGCTCGCAGAGGGCTTTGGCTTTCTCGGCGGGATAGGTGTCGTCGCCATCGACCATCAGGTAACAAGCAGCATCGATATCGCGGAACATCTGACGGCAGACATTGCCCTTTCCCTGTCGGGGCTCAAAGCGCACTGTGGCGCCGTGTTCCGTTGCGATGCGCGAGGTATCGTCTGACGAGTTGTTATCGTATACATAGACCGTCGCCTGCGGAAGCTCGCGGTGGAAGTCGTCAATGACTTTGCCGATCGTGAGGGCTTCGTTGTAGCAGGGGATAATGACGGCAATAGATTCAGAATTCACTCAATGCTCCTTTGATATTCAATCGTAGAAAGTATAGCCGTTTGGCCCTGGCATCCTGAGATGTAGCCGTCTTCCACAAGTCCGAGCGCAAATTCATCTTCTACATCTAAAGGAATGCTGTGATGACTGAATCCGTTGTTGATTACAACGAGCAGCCTCTGGCTGTCGAGGTCGACGCCACCACCATGATCTTTAACATGGCGTCTGACCCGCTGACCAGCCTCAAAGAATGTTTTATTAAGCTCGCTAAGCATGAGTTGTTCTTTGAGGAGTTTAGGGCGCTTAAGCACATCTCGTTTGATATTCACCGCGGTGAGATCGTGGGCTTGGTCGGTACTAATGGTTCCGGCAAGTCCACGATGCTCAAGATTATCGCTGGTGTGCTCGAGCCTAGCGAGGGCAGCGTTAAGGTTCATGGCAACATTGCACCTCTGATTGAGCTTGGATCTGGCTTTGATCCCGAGCTGACGGCACGCGAGAACATTTATTTGAACGTTGCGCTAGTCGGCTATACCAAAGAATTTATCGATGCCGACTTTGATGGCATTATCGAGTTCGTTGAGCTGCAGAACTTTGTCGACATGCCGCTCAAGAACTTCTCTTCGGGTATGGTTGCGCGCATTGCTTTTGCAATCGCCACCATTACCGAGCACGATATCCTGATCGTCGATGAGATGCTTTCCGTCGGCGACGTGTTTTTCCAGCAAAAGTGCGAGGCCCGTATTCAGCACTTTATCCAGAGCGGTGACGTGACGGCTTTGTTCGTGTCGCATTCCATGGAGCAGGTTGAGCGCATCTGCCAGCGTGCGTTTGGATTGAGAAGGGCGACCTTCGTATGGACGGCCCGGTCGTTGAGGTATGCAAGGCATACCGCGAACAGTTCAAGTAGGTTATACTTATTTGCGCTTGGCGGGCTCGCGCTTGCTTGGCGTTCGGTTATTTGCTCCATTAGCTCAGTTGGATAGAGCAGGGGACTTCTAATCCCAAGGTCGACGGTTCGAATCCGCCATGGAGCACCTTTTGTTTAATAAGCTCAGCTTTTGCTGGGCTTTTTTGTTCACAAATGCGAAGTTGAGCTACTCTGTTTCTGCGGGCTCCACGATTTATGAGTTATGTAGCAATTCCAGATTCTAAGACAGGGGTCGCTTGCGTTTGGCGGTTAGCCATCGACATCCTTACACTAACGCTGGCTCGAAAGGCCTTATCTCCTGCCCATTTTTCTCTGCACAATTGAAGCCTGAAGTGGTTGGCCATACGTTGTTGTTATGATCGATGAGATTGACCTTCATTTGCATCCCCGCTGGCAGGCGCGGATTCTCGAGGACCTGGTTCGCATATTTCCAAACGTACAGTTTATACTTACAACGCATTCACCTGTTGTGGTGGCGTCGGTACCTCGCGGTAACATCCGCATTCTTGGAGAGGACGCTGCAACGGTACCCGCTATGGAAACGCGTGGACGCGATGCTGGGGATATTCTCAACACCGTTCTGGGCGCATTCTCTCGACCTGAAGAGGCGGCTCGATTGTTCGATTTATTCAATTGCGCCGTTGATGAAGAACGCTTTGACGACGCCAGGCTTGCGCTCCAAAAGCTTGAGGTGTTTGTGGGCTTGGATGACCCCGATGTTGTTGCTGCTAAGACGACCTTTGAGCTTGAGGAGCTTCTGTCGTGATTCCGATCGTTAAGGGAAAAGAGCCTGCAGCGCTTACCAAAGCCAAGAGGGTCATACGCAATACCCCCGACACGACTTTTAATTACACGGCGTTGCGCGGAGAGAGTAAGCGAGAGGTTCTGGAGGCTTTGCTTGCAGAGCAGGGCCATCTCTGCGCTTATTGCACGCGTAGGATCGGAGTCGGTGATCATCCGGCTACGATTGAGCATTTATTTCCACATTTTTGTTTCGTTGGATTAGTTTTGCCTGAATGTATCCCCTAATTCGATGAATTCTCTTTACATTATCGATTGTATAGCCACTTATTAAGCTATATATACATATATACTAGTTTATAAATCTATATAAGCGACGTTTGACTGAGGATTCTGGTTATGGACAAAGCCAAGTTCTACAATCCATTTCGTCCGACCGCCGGTGCGGAGCCTCCTCGAATCATCGGTCGTGATGATATCTCTCTCGAGTTCGTGGAGGGTCTCATGTCCGGCGTTGGCGCCCCCGCACGCCTTATGCGAATCACAGGCCCGCGCGGGTCGGGAAAAACGGTTCTTCTTTGCGATCTGCGCGACCGAGCGATTGAACTGGGTTGGAAGGCCGTTGTTGTTTCGGCTGGTCCGCGTTTGTCGCACGATCTTATGGAACAGATTCAAGACCAACTGACTTTTTCCTCCGCTTCGCTTGGCGTTAACGTTGGTATTGCTTCTGCCAAGTTGGACATTTCTTCAAGCGAAATGAGCCTTCGGGCAAAACTAAAGCAGATTGCACAGGGCTCAAAGGGCCTGTTTATCGCTGTTGATGAAGTCCAAGATGCCCCAGTTGAGGAAATGCGCATTATTGCCTCGACAGTTCAATTGCTTATCGGGGAGAAAGTCAACATCGCTCTTGCCTTTGCCGGATTGCCGTCTGGCGTTATGGATCTCATTAATGGCAAGGCCCTTACTTTTCTTCGCCGCGCGGTTCCTGAAGACCTGGCTCCTATCAACCAAATCGAGATCGCACTTTCTCTGAGTGATAGCTTTAGCGCAACCGGCCTTTCTCTCGACGGGGATTTGCTATCAAAAGCGGCGAGAGCAACAAAAGGTTATGCGTATTTAGTTCAACTTGTTGGGTATTCAATCTGGCAGCGCGCCAACCTTCATCGGGAGAAATCAACTCTCGTTTCTGGGCGCGATGTTGATGAAGGTATCCTGCTCGCCGAAGCGCGTTTCCACGACGTGGTTCACGAGCCTGCAATTTCGGGTCTTTCCCGTAATGAAATCAACTACCTGTATGCCATGTGCGAGGATAGTAGGCAATCCAAGACCTCGGATTTAGCCAAACGCCTTGGTAAAAAGACGAGTGAGCTGAGTTCTGTTAGGGCCAAGCTGCTTTCACGAGAAGTTATCCAGGCGCCTCAGAGGGGCTATGTTCAATTTGCTGTGCCGGATTTGGACGAGTATCTCAAAGATAATAGAGATGAGATTCTATCGAGGTATTAGGGCTTCAGATTAAATGTACAACGATTGAGGGCGACTCACGGTAAGGTGCTCCTCACCCCACCCTCTGAAGATGTTCTTAAGACAGCCTTAAAGGCGCCTCGGCTTGCGTTGACAGCGTACAATACGCATGTTTGACTATGGCAAAAGTGGAATTTAAGGGAGGAGTGCGCGCCATGGAGGTGCTGGTTGTTGGCAATACCGCGTATGTTGACGACGACTTTTGTGCCAAGGCGTTTCCTGGTGACCATGTTCAGGTTGTAGCTGCGGATGACGCGCATCGCGACGAGTCATCGCCCCATGGCTCGTGGAAAGAGCTGCTGCGCCACCTGGACCAGGCCTATGAGTTCGACCGCGTGGTCTACCTCTCCACTTATCTCACTCCTCATACCGAGACTTTTGGCGATATTGAGCTGCTGCGCACGGTGTTTCGTGCCTGCATGGGCCGCCGTGTGCAGCTGCTGTTTGTGGCGGGCCCTGCGGGCGCGGAGTGTGCTGATGGCGCGGCGAATGCTGCCGATGTCCCTGATGCCGCGTTCGTTGCTCCGATCCAAACGGGCAAGGGCATTATTGCCCGCGCGGCCAACGACCTTTGTCGCCACTATGCCTCGCAAGATGGCATCCAGACCAAGATCCTGTGCACGCCCTATCTGTATACGGCCTCCACGGCGCTCGGCGATCCGTTCCTGGTGCCGCTGTTCGAGGCGTGCTCGACCGGATCGGTAGCACTCCAAGGGGCCGTGGACGCGCCGTTTCCCCTGTTGTGTGCGGAGGAGCTTGCGGTGCTGGTACATCGCATCTTCGATAGCTGGGACGCCACCTTTGAGACACTCGATGTGGCAGATGCCTTCCATCGCACGGCGGGTGACTTGGGCGAAGCACTCCAGGGTCTGTTCCCCGGGCTATCCGTTGCCTATGGCGAGTCGATCGGCTATGCGTTGCCCGCAGGCGATGTCATTCGCAAGCGCTATGGCTGGTTCCAGCGCTACGACCTGCTTTGCGATCTTTCGACCATCCACGCCCGCTGGGCTAACACCCGTACCAAAAAGGCCAATCCCCTTCGTGCGGCCATCGACCGCATTCAGCTGCGCACGCTGCCCATTAAATGTCTGGAGACGGGCGCCGCATGGGTGCTGTTCGAGGTGCTGGAGCACCTGTTCTTCCAATCTGCCCAGCTCAACGTGCTCGACTATCGTCTGCTCTACGTGGTCCTGATCGGCACGCTCTACGGGCTCGACTTTGGCCTGATCGCGGCGCTGCTGGCATCGGTGGGTCTGGCATTGAGCTATTTTGCACTGTACGGCTACACCTTCCAGGGCCTGTTCTACGAGCCTTCCAACTGGCTGCCGTTTATCGCGTACTTTGTGGTGGGCGCCGTGTGCGGCTACGTACAGCTGCGCAACAGCGAGGCCATTAAGGCGGAGCGTGACGAGAATGAGCTTGTGCGAAACCGCAACACGTTCCTAACGCGGCTCTATCACGACGCAATCGAGGACAAGCGTGCCTATAAGCGACAGATTGTGGGGCGCCACGACAGCTTTGGCAAAATCTTTGCCGTGACGCAGGAGCTCGACGTACTCAACCCGCGCGACATTTACCGCAAGTGCTGCGAGCTGCTGGGTGAGATCCTCGAGAACGATTCGGTGACGATCTATCACGTGTCGGGCGGGACGTTTGCGCGCTTGGTGGCGGCAAGCCCGGCGATTTCCAGCGATGCGCCACGTTCGCGCTCGCTCGACGACCTTGCGCCTGTGCTCAAGGGCGCGAACTCGGGCCTGTGGGTGAACCGCAAGCTGGCCCCAGACCTCCCTATGTTCGGATACGTCATCGAGCGCGATGGGGCGCCCGCCGTGTTGATCTTTGTGCGTCACGTGGCCGAAAGCCAAATGACCCTGTATTACCAAAACCTATTCCGCATTCTGTGCGGCTTGGTGGAAAGCGCGCTGGGACGCGCCTTCGATTACGAGGCCGTAGCGCAGGACAAGCGCTGCGTTGCCGGCACCTGCGTGCTCAACCACGACGCCTTTGGCCAGGAGCTCGTCGCCGAGCAAGCGCTTGCGGACAACAAGATGGGGAGCTTCTTGCTCCTGCGTGTGGTGCCAGGCATGGAGCCCGTTGGCGAGCTGGTCGGCGCCATTGGGTCGGCGATTCGCGAGAGCGACGCTGCAGGCTTGATCGATGGGGATACGCTTTACCTGCTCATGCGCCAGGCGACCGAGGCCGACCTGCCTGTAATTTGCAAGCGCATGGCCGCTAGGCATATTACGGTGGAGCCCGTCGACAGCGAGGACGTTGTGGCCTTGCTGCAGCGCATCGCGCCCGCCGGCAACGGTGAGGGGGAGACCGTTTGATCTCGCTTGTCGTTGCTACCGTACTGCTCTTTATACATGCGCTGGTTTGCCTGGTGCTGTGGACGCTCATGAAGCTGGGTCTGCTCCCGGTTCGCGGGCACATGCTTGCCGTAATGGTACTCGTGCCACTGTGGGGCCCATTGCTGGTGGTGCTGCTGTCGGTGCGTAGCGCGGTGTTCGGCGACGGCCTTAAGGATGCCACGCTGGAGACGCTGCGCATTAACGATGACATGCACCGCAGCATGTTGGTGCAGGGGCGCGAGGGCGATGGCGGCGTGGTGCCGCTCGAGGAGGCGCTCATCGTCAACGACCCGGGTGACCGCCGCCGCCTGATGCTCTCGATGCTTACCGAGGACCCCGATGCATACCTGGCGCAGCTGCAGGCCGCCAAGCTCAACGACGACGTTGAGGTCGCGCACTATGCTGCGACGGCGGTGGCGCAGATTTCCAAAGAGTCCGACCTTAAGCTCCAGCAGCTTGAGCGCGCGTTTAAGACCGATCCCAGCTCGCATAACCTGGATGCGTATTGCGACTTTTTGGGCGCTTATCTGGACTCGGGTTTGGCCGAGGGTCGCGTGGCGCAGATTCAGCACCAGCAGTATGCACACTTGCTCGCTCGCCGTTGCGAACGCGAGGATGGGCCGGTACTGCGCATTCGCTATGCCACGGCGCTGGCCGATGCCGGCGAGATTGATAAGGCAGAGGACGTCGCCAGCCAGCTGGTGATCGATGCACCAGACAGGCAGGACGTGTGGATGCTCTGCCTGCGCTTGGCTGTGATGCGTCACGATGGGCAGGCGGTGCAGCGTGTAGTCGATGCAATTGACAAGCAGCATGTATATCTGAGTGCCGAGAATCGCGAGAAACTGGCGTTTTGGCATGACGGGGAGGAGGCCCGATGAGCGTGGTGCAACATATCCGCGATCGTGCGGGCCATTTTCGCTGGATGGGCCTGCTCGTGGTCTGGGCGGTCTTTATTGCCATGGCTGCCGTGCTGCTGATCGAGCGCGCCGGCGTGCAGTATAGCGCTGGGCAACACAAGCTGGGCATGCTTGCCGCCAACGACGCTACGCCTGCGAGCTCGGCGATGTTTGGCCAAAAGCCCACGTGCCTGGTCATTACCGATACCGATCAGGACGGCGTCGAGGACGTCAAGGAGCAGTTTGACCAGATTCTGCTCGATATGAAGATCGCGCACCGCGATGTGGATATTGCCACCGATGGCGCGGACGCGATTCCTTCCCTCACGTCGTTCGACCGCGTGATTTTGCTGATGCCTTCTATCGATGGGCTCGGTACGCACCTCTCCGACATCATGAGCTGGGTGAGCGCCGGCGGTTCGCTGATGCTCGCCATGACGCCGGACAATTCCAGCTACTTGCAGGCAATCGGTCTCAAGTTGGGTATCGATTCTGCCGGCTACGAATATGCGACGGCGGAGAGTATCGTGCCGAGCGAGGACTTTATGATTGGCGGCGGTCAGCGCTATGAGTTCTCGGACCCCTTTGATTCGTCACTCTCGGTTTCGCTGCGTGAGACGGCCCACGTGTGGGCTAAAACCGGCGACGCGGGAACGCCGCTTATTTGGTCGAGCGATTGCGGCAGCGGGCGTACCGTGGTGTGCAATATCGGCATCTACGACAAGGTCATGCGTGGCTTTTATGCCGCGGCGGTGAGCCTGCTGGGCGATGCCACGGCCTATCCGGTCATCAATAGCGCGGTGTTTTACCTGGACGACTTCCCCAGCCCCGTCCCCTCGGGCGACGGCACCTACATCAAGCGCGACTATGGCCTTTCTATCGCCGATTTTTATGCCAAGGTGTGGTGGCCCGACCTGCAAAAACTCGCGCAGCAATATGACGTTCGCTACACGGGCGTGATGATCGAGAACTACGAGGACGCGGTCAACCAGACTGAGCCTGCGCGCCAGGCCGATACCACGCAGTTCCGCTACTTTGGCGGCATGCTGCTGCAAATGGGCGGCGAGCTGGGCTTTCATGGGTATAACCATCAGCCGTTGGCCCTCTCGGATACCGACTATGGCACGCTGTATGACTACAAAACATGGAAGAACAAGGACACGTTGGTTGCCGCGCTCAACGAGCTCATCGCCTTCCAAGACGACGCCCTGCCCAATGCGCACGGCTCGGTTTATGTGCCGCCATCGAATATCCTTTCGGCCCGCGCCCGCAAGATCATTGGCGAGGACGTGCCGCGCATTAAGACCATTGCCAGTACGTATTTTGAGGACGGAACCGATCTGCCCTACGTGCAGGAGTTTGGCGTGGCGAGCGACGGCATCGTGGAGCAGCCGCGCATTGTATCGGGCGGCATGGTCGACGATTCCTACATGCGTCTCGCTGCGGTGTCCGAGCTCAATATGCATTATGTAAGCACGCACTTTATGCATCCTGACGATCTGCTCGATCCCGACCGCGGCGCCAAGGAAGGCTGGGAGGTCTACAAGGGCGGCCTGACCGATTACCTGGACTGGCTGACCAAGTCCGCGCCCGACCTGCGTCACCAGACGGGTTCGGAGTGCTCGGGTGCCATCCAGCGCTTTGCGTCTGTGACGGTGAGCGTGGACACGAGCGACGATGCCTGGACGCTCAACCTTGGCAACTTCCACGACGAGGCATGGTTAATGTTTCGCGCCAACGACGGTGAGCCGGGTGCGGTGTCCGGCGGCGAGCTGACGCACCTGATGGGCGACCTGTACCTGGTCAAAGCGACGGACAAGACCGTGACGATCGAGCGCAAGGAGGGCGGCGACCGATGAGAATCTGCTTGGTGCTCGAGGGCTGCTACCCCTACGTGCACGGCGGCGTGTCCACCTGGATGCACGGTTACATCACGGCCATGCCTGAGCATGAGTTTGTGCTGTGGGTGATTGGCGCGCATGCCGAGGACCGCGGCAAGTTTGTCTACGAGCTGCCCGACAACGTCGTCGAGGTGCACGAGGTGTTCCTGGACGATGCCCTGCGACTCTCGGGCGAGCAGGAGGAAGTCGACTTTGACGAGCGCGAGCGCGAGGCGCTGCGCCGGCTTGTGTCGCTGTCCAACCCCGACTGGGACGTGCTGTTCGATATCTTCCAGCGCCGCCGCGTCCACCCGCTCTCGTTTTTGCAGAGCCGCACGTTTATGGACATCTTCCGCGACGTGTGTCTGGCCGAATATCCGTACACGCCGTTCGCCGACGCCTTCCACACCATGCGCTCGATGCTACTGCCCGTGCTTTATCTGCTGGGCAGCGAGGTGCCGGTGGCCGACGTGTATCACGCCATTTCGACCGGCTACGGCGGATTGCTCGCGAGTCTTGGCTCGAGCGTTCACAACGCGCCAGTGCTGCTGACCGAGCATGGCATCTACACGCGCGAGCGTGAGGAAGAGATCATTCGCGCCGACTGGGTGGTGCCGTCCTTTAAGGACCGTTGGATCCGCTTTTTCTACCTGCTTTCGGAGGAAATCTATCGCCGCGCCTTCCGCGTGACGAGTCTGTTCCATAACGCTCGCAAAACGCAGATCGATATGGGCTGCGATGCGGACAAATGCCTGGTCATTCCCAACGGCATCCAGTTCGATCGCTTTAAGGGTATTCCCTTAAAGCCCGATGACGGCTGGGTGGACATTGGCGCGGTGGTGCGCCTGGCGCCCATCAAGGACGTCAAGACCATGATCTATGCCTTCTTTGAGCTGCATGAGCGCATGCCAAAGGTGCGTCTGCATATTATGGGCGGCGTAGACGACGAGGAGTATGGCGCTGAGTGCCATGCGCTGGTGGAGACATTGGGCGTGCGTGACTTGATCTTTACCGGCCGCGTCAACGTGGTCGAGTACATGGAAAAGCTCGACTTTACGATTTTGACGAGTATCTCGGAGGGCCAGCCGCTGAGCGTGTTGGAGTCGCTGGGTGCGCGTCGACCCTGCGTGACGACCGAGGTCGGCTGCTGCCGCGAGCTGCTGGAAGGTGCGCCCGGCGACGACTTTGGCGTGGCCGGCTTTGTGAGCCCGCCCATGTATCGCAAGGGCCTGGCCGATGCCATGGAGCGCATGTGCGCGAGCCGTGCCCGTCGTCTGGAGATGGGGGAGCGCGGCCAGCGCCGCGTGGCGACCTACTACCTACACGAGCAGATGCTCGCCAACTATCGTGCGCTGTACGACGAGACGGCTCGCGCGTTTAACCTGCCCAAGAAGGAGGTGTAGTCGATGGCCGGAATCGGTTTTGAGCTCAAGCGTCTGTTTAAGCGCAAGGGTCTGTTTGCGACGATGCGTGCCTATGGCTACGCCGGCATTGTGTGCACGGGCCCCATGCTGCTGGGCGTGTTGCTGCAGGTGGGCATTTTGGTGCTGTGCGGCCTGTGGGGCGTGAGTCGCGCCAATCAGGACCTGCTCGTGTGCATGGTGACCTATACGTTGCTGGCATCGCTCACGCTTACGAGCTTCTTTTCTATGCCGGTCACGCGCTTTTTGGCCGACATGCTGTTTGCCGAGCGCGACACAGAGATTTTGCCCTCGTTTTGGGGCTCAAATGCCATCATGCTGGTCGCGGGCACGGTGCTCTACGGCATCTTCTTGCTGTTCTCGGGCGCTACGCTGCTGCAGGGGCTGCTGTGCCTGTGGCTGTTCAACATTATGATCGTCAACTGGAATGGCATGAGCTACCTTACGGCCATTAAGGACTACCGGGGCATTCTGTGCAGCTTCGCTGCTGCCATTGGCGTGGCGTGCCTGTGCGCCTTGTGCTCGCTGGCGCTGGGGCTGCCGCCGGTCGAAGGCCTGCTGGCGAGCATCGCCCTGGGCTATGGCGTGATGCTTGCCTGGGACGTGGTGCTGCTGTACCGGTATTTTCCGCAGAGCGACCGCAGCCCCTGGCTCTTTTTGCGCTGGCTCGACCAATTTATGCCGCTCGCGCTGACGGGCCTGTTTACCAATTTGGGACTCTTTGCTCACCTGGTTATTATTTGGGCGGGACCCATTGGCGTGCAGGTCAAGGGCCTGTTTTACGGTGCGCCTTATCATGATGTGCCGGCGTTGCTTGCGTTTTTGACCATTCTGGTGACGACCGTCAACTTTGTGGTGTCGGTCGAGGTCAACTTCTACCCGCGCTACCGCGACTACTACAGCCTGTTTAACGATGGCGGCGTGGTGGGCGACATTGTGGTGGCCGAGGAGGAAATGCTCGCCACGCTCAACCGTGAGCTGCGGTTTTGCGCACTCAAGCAGCTGTTTGTGACGGCGGCGGTTATCTCGCTGGAGACCACGGTGCTCTCGGCCCTGCCGCTGGGCTTCAACAACCTGATGCACGGGTATTTCCGTACGCTGTGCGTGGGCTATGGCCTGTATGCCGTGGGCAACACGATTCTGCTGATCTTGCTGTACTTTACCGACTACAAGGGCGCCGTACTTGCCTCCGGGCTGTTTGCGGGCGTGGCGGGGCTGGCGACCATCGTCTCGCTGTTCTTTCCGCAGCAGTTTTATGGCTTTGGCTTTTTGCTCGGCGCGGCGGTGTTGTTTGTTGTGGCGCTCATGCGGCTCGATACCTATACTGCCAACTTGCCGTATCGTATCCTGAGTCAACAGCCCATTGTGGCGACCGACAAGACTGGTCGCTTTACGGAGCTGGGCCGCTTGCTCGACCGTGCCGAGCAGCGCTACGAGGAGCTGCGTTTAGAGGGCGAGCCGCATGGTGCGTTTGAGCGCACGGTGGTCCGTGTGTATCGCAACCATTGGGGAGGTTCTGATGACCGATAGGATGATGTCTCGCCGTCGCTTGATCGAGGCGGCTGCCGGCACGTTGCTGCTTTCGGGCTGCTCTTCGCAGGACGAATCCTCGACCAAAAAGACTAAGAAGCAGGGCAAGATTAAAAAGGCCGACGCGTCTGGCGAGGCCAAGCATCTGCGCGATAAGGATGACCTCTACGAGGTCTATGACGATTCGGGCATTGTGTGCATGTACCTGACGGTCTCGCGCGGCAACAGCTCGGAGAACACCGACCATTCGTGGGCCGAGATCAACACGTACTCGGTCTATGACTATGCCGACATGGGCGTGACGCGTTATCAGGTTATGGGCCTGCTACAGCCAGGCGATGATAAGGGCCCCGTCGCTGGCGAGGTGGGCTATGGCGAGGAGGCGCCCAACGCCACGGTGCAGGTGCGCGGTCAGACGTCGAGTACTTATACGCAAAAGAACTACAAGGTGGAGCTCAAAAAGGGCAAGGGCACGTGGCGCCAGCAGCGCGCGATTGCGCTTAACAAGCACATGGGCGAGGGCATGCGCTTTCGTAACAAGATGGCCTACGATCTGATCCGTGGCATTCCCCAGATGATGGGCCTGCGCACGCAGTTTGTGCACTTATGGGTGTGCGACCAGACCGAAAAATCTAACGACACCTTTGAGGACTACGGACTGTTTACGCAGGTCGAGCAGCTCAACAAGACGGCACTTAAGGCTCACGGTCTGGATAAGAACGGGCATCTGTATAAGGTGAACAACTTTGATTTCCATCGCTTCGAAGACACCATCAAGCTGGCGGATGACCCCGACTACAACCAGACGGCGTTTGAGGGCATGCTCGAGATTAAGGGCGATTCGGACCATACCAAGTTAATCGAGATGCTCGATGCGCTCAACGACGATACGCAAAAGATCGACGATGCGCTCGACACCTATTTCGATACCGAGAACCTGGTCTATTGGATGGCGTTTCAGATCTTGACGGGCAATTGCGATACGCAGAACCGTAACTGCTATCTGTACAGCCCGCTTAACTCCAAGGTCTGGTACATCCTGGATTGGGACAACGACGGCATGCTGCGCAAGCTCGAGTTGAGCTTGACGGGGTTCTCGGATTATTCGAGCTGGGAGCGCGGCGTGAGCAACTACTGGGGCAACGTGCTGTTTAACCGCGCCTTGCGCAGCAAGTCGTTCCGCAGCGAACTTGACCGTGCCGTCAAGGACTTGCGCTCGTATTTGACCGAGGGGCGCCTGAGCAAGATGATCGAGCATTATCGCGAGGTTACGGAGCCGCTCGTCTTTGCTGCGCCCGACCTGGAGAATCTGCCCGTGACCAAGGACGAATACGAGCGGATTGCCGCGGCGATTCCGTCCGAGATCGAGGAGAATTACCAGAGCTTCCGCGATAGCTATAAGAAGCCCATGCCCTTCTACATTGGCGTGCCGCAGATCGATAACGGTAAACTGCGCGTGAATTGGGACGCGTCGTACGACTTTAAGGCGCGCGACATTCGCTATACCCTGGAGCTGGCGCGCGATTACGCCATAAGCGACGTGGTCTTTAAGGCCGAGGACGTGCTGCTGCCCGAGGTGACCTGCGATGCGCCCGATACCGGCCAGTACTTTGTGCGTGTGCGTGCCACTAACTCCGACGGCTATACGCAGGATGCGTTTGACTATTATGTGACCGACGACGGCAAGCAGTACGGCATGAAGTGTTTTTACGTGCAAGACGGCGGTAAGGTCGTGGAGGACACGTATGCTGAGGGCTAGCGCGCTGCTTGAGCGTCTGGCGGCACCTCCTGCGCGTACCACGCAGGAGCGTTACCGCCACGAGCTCAAGTACCTCATCAATGAGGGAGAGCATGCCGCATTGGCCTGTCGTATGGCGCCGGTGTTTAAGCTGGATAAACATGCGCAGGCGGGCGGATACACCATTCGCAGCCTGTACTTTGATGACTACTGCAACTCGGGCTACGAGGAAAAAGACGCCGGTATTCTCATGCGCAAAAAGTATCGCGTGCGCATCTATAACGGCAGCGACAAGGTGATTAAGCTCGAGCGCAAAAAGAAGTACGGAAGCTGGATCTATAAGGAGGACGCGCCGCTCACGCGCGGCGAGTTTGAGCAGATTCTGGCCGGCGACTACGACTTTTTGCTCAGGAGCCCCTATCCGCTCTGTCGTGAGTTCTACATCGAGTGCATATGCAATATGATGCGCCCGCGGACTATCGTGGACTACGAGCGCGAGCCGTGGGTAATGGACGAGGGCACCGTGCGCATCACGTTTGACATGAACGTGCGTGCGGCGGTGGGAAGTTTTGACATCTTTGACGCGACCTTGCCCGCGCTGCCCGTGCTGGAGCCCGGCAAGCTGGTGATGGAGGTCAAGTTTACCGAGTTTTGTCCGCAGCTTGTGCGCGATATGGTGCCGCCGGGCGCGGCCGAGCTCACGGCGGTCTCCAAGTACTGCCTGTGTTACGAAAAGACCGCCTACCTGCGCGGTTTTAACTACTGGGAATCGGATTTTGAGAACCGAGGGGATATTTAGACCATGAGCACCAGGGACTTTTTTAAGAACTCCGTCTTGGAGGCGTTTGGCCAGGTCGACCCTGCCAAGATCGGCCTGTCGCTGCTCGTGGCGCTCGCCATGGGCATCCTGATCTATTGCGTGTACAAGCGCTTTTTTACCGGCGTGGTGTATTCGCGCAGCTTTGCCGTGACGCTCGTGGGTATGTGCGTGCTTACCTGCATGGTCACGCTCGCGATCTCGACCAACGTGGTCATCTCGCTCGGTATGGTCGGTGCTCTGTCTATCGTCCGCTATCGTACGGCGGTCAAGGACCCGCTCGACCTGCTGTATCTGTTTTGGGCCATTACCACGGGCATTACGGCGGGCGCCGGCATGTATGCGCTCGTGGGGCTCACGGCTGTGGTGATTGTGGTGATGATTGCCAGCTTTGCGAGCCACCAGGACAAGGCGCGCGTGTACATGATGGTCATTCACTACACGGGCCAGACCGCCGGCGATGATATCGTGCGCGCGTTTGGGCGTACCAAGTTCACCGTCAAGTCCAAGACCATGCGCGGCGACAAGGTCGAGATGGCCGTCGAGGTGTTCTCTGACGGTGTGGATATGCCCTATGCCGACGCTATCCGCGCGCTCGATGACGTGGAGGACCTCACGCTCATCCAGTACAACGGCGAATACCACGGCTAACTATGGTCCGGCGTTTTAACAAACGCCGGACCGCTCGACGCTGCGCACGCATCTGCCGGGCTATTATGTTCCGGCGTTCTGACGAACGCCGGACCGCTCGACGCTGCGCACGCATCTGCCGGGCGATCTGCCGCTCAAACCGTCGCTCGCGTACATGAAGTACGCGTCGCTCCTCTTTCGCGGCACCTCGCCACGGCAGCTGCGCGCTCGCTGACGTTTGCTTGACCTGGGCTGTTGAAATGATTCATGTGGCTCGTCCCATTTGCTAAATTTGCCGGTATGGGTTGGGTATCATTGTGTAAGCGATTTCAATGACAGGGGTGCTCGTGGTAAAGATGAAAGATGTGGCCGAGCTGGCCGGCGTTTCGAGCGCCGCCGTCTCGCGCTACCTCAACGGTGGCTACATATCGGCGGATAATGCTCATGTACGGTAAGGAAGCAAGCAACCGAAAACAAGAGATAGACCGCCAGCACTACACTATTCCGAACCA
>CAKUFW010000002.1 GCA_934650975.1 uncultured Collinsella sp.
CCCATCTCGATCATGTCGCCCCACTCGCCGTTGGCAGAGTTGAGACCCTGGCCGGCGGGCAGCTCGGCAACCTTGTCGACCACGACGGCACCCTCAAAGCCAGCATTCTTGGCGATGGTAGCGACCGGAGCGGTCAGAGCCTTCTTAACGATGTCGACACCGATCTTCTCCTCGGGGTCGTCAAGCTCAACAGCGTCGAGCGCAGGAGCAGCGTCCATGAAGGCGACGCCGCCGCCGGCGACAATGCCCTCCTCGACGGCAGCGCGGGTAGCCTGCAGGGCGTCCTCGACGCGGTGCTTGATCTCCTTGAGCTCGGACTCGGTAGCAGCGCCGACCTTGATGACGGCAACGCCACCGGAAAGCTTGGCCAGGCGCTCCTGGAGCTTCTCGCGGTCGAAGTCGGAGGTGGTGTTCTCCATCTCACCCTTGATCTGAGCGATACGAGCGTCGATGGCCTCCTTGGAGCCAGCGCCGCCGACGACGACGGTGTTGTCCTTGGAGATGGTGACGGACTTAGCGGTACCGAGCATATCTGCGGTGATGTCAGCGACCTTCACGCCCAGCTCGTCCAGGGCAGCCTGGCCACCGGTGAGGACGGCGATGTCCTCGAGGATGCGCTTGCGGCGATCGCCGTAGCCCGGGGCCTTAACGGCGCAGACGTTGAGGGCGCCACGGATCTTGTTGAGGACCAGGGTAGGCAGAGCCTCGCCATCGATGTCCTCAGCGATGATGAGCAGGCCACGGCCAGCGCGCTGAACAGCCTCGAGAACAGGCATGATGTCCTGGACGCTAGAGATCTTCTGGTCGGTGATGAGGATGTACGGATCCTTCATCACGGCCTCCATGCGGTCGTTGTCCGTGACGAAGTAAGCGGAGACGTAGCCCTTGTCGAACTGCATGCCCTCGACGGTGTCGATGGTGATGTCGAACGTCTGGGAATCCTCGACGGTGATGACACCGTCCTTGCCCACGACCTCCATAGCCTCGGCGATCTTCTCGCCGACCTCGGGGTCACCGGCGGAGATGGTACCGACGGAAGCAATCTGCTCCTTGGTCTCGACCGGCTTGGCCTGCTTCTTCATCTCGGCGACGGCGGCGTTGACGGCCTTGTCGATGCCGCGACGGATGGCCAGCGGGTTGGCGCCAGCGGCGACGTTGCGCAGGCCGTCGTTGACGATAGCCTGAGCGAGCAGGGTTGCGGTGGTGGTGCCGTCACCCACGGTGTCGTTGGTCTTGGTGGCGACCTCCTTCACCAGCTGGGCACCCATGTTCTCGATGTTGTCCTCGAGCTCGATCTCCTTGGCGACGGAAACGCCGTCGTTGGTGATGGTCGGGGCACCGAACGTGCGCTGCAGAGCGACGTAACGGCCCTTGGGGCCCATGGTGACGGTAACGGCGTCGGCCAGAGTGTTGACACCCTTGGCGAGCTTAGCGCGGGCATCGGTGTTGAACGTAATGTTCTTTGCCATGGTAGGTAATCCTCCAAAAGAAATGTGACTCGCGTCGCCGCTTCCGAGTCCTATGCGACGATCGCGTTCAAAGACGAATCAGAGATTCTGACGAGACTAGGCCTCGACGACGGCGTAGATGTCGTCGGCGCGCATCAGCAGATACTTCTCGCCGTCGACCTTGACCTCGTTGCCACCGAACTTACCGTAGATGACAACGTCGCCGACCTGAACGTCCATGGGGATGCGCTCACCCTTGTCGTTGACCTTGCCGGCGCCAACGGCAACGATGGTGCCGCGCTGCGGCTTCTCCTGAGCGTTGCTGGCGATATACAGACCAGAAGCGGTCTTCTGCTCGGCCTCGTCGGGCTTGACCAGAACACGATCTGCAAGCGGCTTCAAAGACGACATGCTTGTCTCCTCCTTTTTGGGCCGCGCGGTTATGCCACGCGAATTAACCCTTTTTGTTTGCGTACGCGTTGAATGGTACCCACGAATGGCGGGTTATACAACACGGAGTCAAAAAATCTTATTTTTTGGCACTTAGATTTTCTGAATGCCGGGGGATAACTTGTGCGCGGCTCCCGGGGCGGACCGGAGGGCATGAAGTTTGCTGCTCTACAGTCCTGCGCAAGACGGAAAGCACATTAAGTGCTTTCCTTTGCGTGCGGAACTCGCGACAAACTTCATGCCCTCCGGTCCGCCCCGGGAGCTGGGGTAACTTATTCGGGTCCGGCATTCAGAAAAGTCAGTGCAGCAAAATGGCGATGCGGATGGGGCTAGCGCTCGTAGATAAGGTTGCCGGATAGGTAGGTGGCTTGGACTTTGGTGGTCTGGAGCTCTTGGGGGTCGATGGTGAGCGGGTTTTGGTCCAGGACTACCAGGTCGGCGTATTTGCCGGGTTCCAGGCTGCCGAGGTTTTGCTCGTCGCCCGCTGCGTACGCGCTGCCCAGGGTGTAGTTGCGCAGGGCCGTTGCCGCGTCGATGCGCTCACTGGGGAGCCAGCCGCCCTCGGGCCAGTGGCTGCGGGGGTCTTGGCGCGTAATGGCCGTGTAGAGCACATTCATGCTGGTAACGGCCGTGATGGGGCTGTCGGTTCCGAAGGCCTGGCGAATGCCGCGCTGCTTATAGGTCGCAAACGGCCACATGATGCGGCTACGCTCCAGACCCAGGTCGCGCTCCGGGCCGCCCGGGTCCAAAGTGATGTGGCAGGGCTGGCTCGAGGCGATCACGTTGAGCTTGCGCAGGCGGTCGATGTCCTCGGGCAGGAGGTTCTCCAAATGCTCCAGGGTGTTATGGCCGCGCTGGGGCAGGCCGTAGAGCTCTGCAGCCTCCTCAAAGATATCGAGTGCGGCATGGATGGCGCCGTCGCCGATGACGTGGATGCGCACGGTATGGCCGCGCTCCGCCGCCGCAAGGACCAGTTTGCGCATACGCTCGGCAGGAACCGTCAGGCGGCCCTGATCGCCAGGGAAACGCGGATTGGTGTAGGGCTCGGTGAGATACGCCGTGTGTTCACTCGACACACCATCGAAAAACTGTTTGAAGCCCGGCGCCGAGAGCAGTGCGTTGTTGGCATAGCGTGCCTGCAGCTCTTCCAGGCGCGATTGGTCGTCCAGCAGCGTGGGGAATAGATGGGCACGGATGCCCAGCTTGCCGGCTGCCTGTAGCCTGTCGTAGACGTCGTCGCGGATAAAGTCGCAGCCCGGCATGGGCATGAGTGACATATCGCAAATCGAGGTGATGCCCTGCTCGGCCATGCGCTTCATCTGATCGGCGTAAGCGCTCGCGATGCGGTCCTCGCCCAGCCACTCCAGACAGCGGGGCAGTAACTGCATGGCAGCCGCTTCGTGAGCGATACCCGTGAGCTCGCCATTTGCATCCTTATCGTAGCTGCCACCCGCCGGTGGCTCGCTGTCGCGCGTGACGCCGAGCGCTTCGAGCGCACGGCTGTTGAGCCATAGGGTATGACCGTCGCCCGAATACATAACGCAGGGGCGATCGGGGAAGGCGGCGTCGAGGGAGGCCTTGGTGGGGTGCTCGGGCGGATCCCAGCGGTAATCGCGCCAGCCCTGCGTCACCACCCAGGCGTCATCGGGCAGACCTTGGGAAAACTCGAGCGCATGCTGCACCAATGCCGCCTCGGACGTACCCATATCCATGAGCATGTAGGGCGAGGAGCCGACCGAAGTATGGAAGAAATGCAGGTGCGCATCGTGGAAGCCGGGGCAAATGAATTGCTCGCCGTAGTCGACAACCGGCGTGGCGGCAGGGGCGGCGGCAATCACGTCATCCGGCTTGCCGACTGCGACGATGCGATCGCCCGCAATGGCAATCGCCAGCTCACGGGCGGTATCGATACCATCCTGGGCGGTAAAGACATTCTTGGAGCGGATAATTCGATCGATATGCTGCATGGGCATCCCCATCTCTGGCAGGTAATTCAACACCCCCGAGTGTACTCCCCCACTCTTGTTACAAAACCCCAAGCGGCAAACGGCAACTTTGCCACGCCAAGTGGCAGGTGGCATACTTGGATAAGCCCATACGATTTTGCGATAAAACCAGCAAGGAGCAAATCGACTATGACGAAGACCAAGGCACAGCAGATTATGGCGGCAACCGAGGTTCGCGCGGCAGATGACGTCACCGCGGCCATCCAGGACATCGCTGCCGAGTTTGAGCCCTACATCATCAAGCAGCGCCGGCACTTCCATAAGCACCCGGAGCTGAGCCTTGCCGAGGAGCGCACGACCTCCGACATCGCCAATCAGCTCGATGCCATGAATATCCCCTACGAGCGCCCGCTCAAAACCGGCTTGGTGGCAACGCTTCGCGGCACCGCGCCTGATGCCTACCGCGAGGACGGCGCGCCGCGCCGCCGCATCCTGCTGCGCGCCGACATCGACGCCCTTCCCGTCACCGAGCAGACCGGTGAGGAGTTCGCCAGCGTCAACGAGGGCTGCATGCACGCCTGCGGTCACGACTGCCACATCGCCATGATGCTCGGTGCGCTGCAGATCCTGCGCCACATGACCGATGACATTCACGGCGAGATCCGTATCGTATTCCAGCCCAGTGAGGAAAACGGCCAGGGCGCCAAGCTCATGATCGGCACCGGCGTGCTCGATGGCGTCGACGGCACCTACGCCGCACACATCTGGAGCGAGGTCGACGCCGGCACCGTGAGCTGCGAGCCCGGTCCGCGTATGGCAAACACCGACTGGTTCCGCATCGACGTCCGCGGAACCTCGTGCCATGGCGCCATGCCCCAGCGCGGCCACGACGCCGTTATGGTTGCCGCCGAGATCGTCAACGCCCTGCAGACCATCGTCTCGCGCGAGATCAGCCCCTACGAGCCCGCCGTCATCACCGTCGGCGAGCTGCACGGCGGCACGGCGCGCAACGTTATCGCCGGTACGGCCTACCTTGCCGGTACGGTACGCACCTATGGCGACAAAACGCATGAGGAGATGCCCGAGCTTATGCGCCGCATCGTGGAGCACACCGCGGCAGCCCTTGGCGCCGAGGCCGAGCTTACCGATTACACCATCGCCAACTACAAGGTCGAAAACGATGCCGCCTCGAGCGAGCGCTGCCGCCAAGCTGTGCTCAAGTGCTTGGGCCCCGCGGGCGAGGGCCATTACCGCGGCACGCTTTCGGGCGAGGACTTCTCGGAGTACCTGCGTCGCGTGCCAGGCGTGCTCGCCTTTGTGGGCGCGCGCAATCCCCAGATCGGCGCCACCTATGCCCAGCACTCCTGCTTCTACAAGATCGACGAGACCGTGCTCGCCAAGGGTTCCATGGTAGCCGCCCAGTATGCCATCGACTTTTTGGCCGAGCCCACGCAAGAAGAGCTCGACGGCCCCACCATCGCCGCGGTCGCCGAGACTAATCCCGACTTGGCCGCCAAACTGCGCTCTGCCAAGGCGACGGCCGCCGAGGCCCGCGACGCCGTGCACGACGCCCGCACTGCCCGCCATGCCGCCATCAAGGGCATTCACGATGCCCGCGCCGCCGCTCGCCACGAAGAGAAGAACGACGAGTAGCCGTCACGCCCACCCATAACAACCTGGCCAGAGCAAAGCGGGGGCGAACGTTATCTCAACGTTCGCCCCCGCTTATGTGTCGACCGCTTTTCTAGCGCGTCCTCCGTCACGACAGGTAAGAGCGAAGAGTGGTGAGCCATCGCGGTTGTTCGAGGTGGATGATATCGGTGGGAACTCCGGCGGGAGCGTGACCGCCAAAGAGCAGGCCCGCGTCTGCCGGGTTGATAAGGCGCACGATCCAAACGACGACGACCAGCACGCACAGGACTGCGATTGCGATATCGATGCCGTGCTTTGCCTTGCCCGACGTCGTCTCATCGCGCGCAAATGCAAACACAAACGCAAGCGGCACCACCCAAAACAGCGGATGGTAGGCAATTGCCGCCGCAAAATCGAGTCGCAGCGCCGCCAGCCAGGCCCTCGTCATACCACATCCCGGACAGGGAATGCCCGTCATCAGGCGAAAGACGCAGCCGATGTCGAGCAGGTAGAGCGCAAGCCAGGCGATAAAGAGGACGCCGATGCAAGAAAAGGCGCGGCGAATAAGCTCCGCCGCGCCCTTATGTTCCCGAGGGTTGCTCACGATGCCTTAATCGTTAGGCACGCACGCCGAGACGGGTGTTGTAGACCGTAGCCATGGCGTTGGTGTTCTTGATGATGATATTCATGGCAAAGATGGGACCAAGGCCGCACAGGAGCGCACCGACAATCTGCCACATAAGAATGGTGGTGCCGTTCTCCTGGAACACCAGGCCATAGCGAGGAGCGTTGGCCTGCAGGCGGTTACCGATCTTATAGTACCAGTAGAGGGCATAGAAACCGCAGGTCACAAACGACAGCAAGATGAATGCGGCAATGCCCGGCGTGGAATCGCCATCCTCCTGGCACATGGTATTGATGTCGCGAGCCAGGCAGTAGAGGAAGTAATACGAATAGATGCCGCAGGTCACGATAGAAAGCAGGAGCCAGCCAATCAAGCTACGGTCGCTCTTTACAGGCCCATAGCCCATCGGAGCTGCAGCAGGCTGCTGGGCGTACTGACCGGTGTACTGCTGCTGATTCGCGTACTGCTGGGGCTGCGGCTGAGGCTGAACGGCCTGAACCGGAGTGGGCTGAATCTGCGTGGGCTGAGGCGCGGGCTGCGGCTGAGGAGCCGGCTGGGGCGCAGGCTGAGGAGCAGCAGGGGCGGCACCGATAGGAGATCCGCAAACCGGGCAGAACTTGGCATCGTCCGAAAGGGGCGATCCGCAACTAGGACAAAACATAAGCCTCTCCTTTTCCCAAGGCGTTACACGCCTTCAAACCTTACACGTCTATGCTCTCAACAATAGCCGCGACGTTGTTGCGCAACATTGACCAATTTCCGAGAAATTTTTCTGCAACCGTTTTCCCAGGCATTTTCTTGCTTTCGCAGTAGAAAAAGGCACCCCGGGCTCAGTTGCCCAGGGCGCCTCGACCGACTATTCGGTTTGATTGTTTTCGGCAGCAGGATTATCGCCCGACTCATCCGCCGGCGTGGCAACGGCATTCCAATCGGGTTCTGCAGGCGTCGCCTCGGGCGCGGGGGCCGGTGCCGGGGCAGACGACGGCGCGGGCGACGTTGCAGGCTCGGGCACAGGTGCCGGCTCAGGCGCAGACTCGGGCACGGGCTCGGGCTCGGGCGCAGGTGCCGGCGAAGCATCCGGAGCGCTGTAACCCGAAGGAGCGGACTTCTTCTCAAACGGCAACACAAAAGTCAGGACGTCATCCTTGTCCTCGTCGGCCCACTCGCTTGCATAACGCGCAACCCAATAGCCAACGGCACGATGCTTGAGCATGTTGCCAAAAACCGTGAGGAATACCGTGACAAACGCCGTCAGCACCAAGAACAATACGAGCGTAATGCCACCGCCGGTAACAAGCGCCTCAATAGCCGTAGGACGGTAGTAGTAGCTATACATACC
Organism: uncultured Collinsella sp.; assembly: GCA_934650975.1. Lineage (GTDB taxonomy): Bacteria > Actinomycetota > Coriobacteriia > Coriobacteriales > Coriobacteriaceae > Collinsella. Next base: position 7,441 of record CAKUFW010000002.1, read on the forward strand.
GACAGAGGCAATGGTGCCAAAGACGAGCGTCAGGATCCATGTGATAACGTTGGCGACCAGACCCGTCAAAAACTCGGGAAGGAACGATGCGCAGAACAGCTTGGTCTTATTGTTCTTAAAGGCCGCCCAGACCTTATCGAGCGAAAACGCGCTCTCGACGCGACCGGTCACCGCAAAGTGCATCACGGCGATGTCGGCGAACATAGTAAAGAAGACACCCAGGACCGCCGTGGCAATCATAGCCAGAACAAACAGGCCCAGCGAGCCAAACAGAGCGGCCTCAAGCGCATAGGAGCCGTAATAAGAGTACGCACCCGCGGCACCAATTACCACGCTCTCCACCAGCGAAAGCGCTACACCAATAACGGGAATAGCCGCGATAACCTTGAGCACGCTCGAAATAACGCCCGAAAAGACGCCAAGGCCAAACGACGTGGAACGCATCAACGGACGATCCATGCCGTCATCGACCTTGAGCGACAGGTCGCGACCCCATTCGATGCCAAAGCCAGAACCGCACGCGCTTGCCACACAGGCAGCCAAAAAGCCGAAGGCAGCCGCGATACCGCCGATAACGGGAATGAAGAGCACGAGCACCGACACGACACAGATGAGCGCCGGCAAAAAGGCAATCTGGCACACGCGCTGCAGCACGCCCGGCGTCTTGGTCATGTCTTCAAACGCCTGAGCTACACAGCCCTTGGGCACGTTCACGTTAGGCTGAGGAACAAACTGCTGAGGCTGAGGCTGCCCCTGAGGAGCAGAGGTTGCAGCACCGGCATTAGGAGCGCCACACGCGCCACAGAACTTGTCGTTATCGCCCATGGGGGCGCCACACTGCGAACAGAACATCGAAATCATCCCTTCGTATCTAGAGCAAATCACCTGGATCGCAAACGATGTCTTTGGCAACATTATTGCCCAATGTGGGGACAAATACTCCAAGATGACCGATTTGCAACGCAGGTGGCTTTATTCAATGATTCGAAGCGCGCACCCGGACTAGTTCGTGCCGCGGAAGCCCTTGCCGACGATCTCGGAGCTGTCGACGATGGTGATGAAGGCGTCGGGGTCAATCTCGCGGGTATAGCGACGCAGCTGCACGGCCTCACGACGGCTCAGCACGCTCATAATCACCGTGACGCACTTGCCCGAGAAGGCGCCGTAGCCACGGCTGATCGTTGCCGTGCGGTTGAGATGCTTGACGATAAACTCCTCGACTTTGCGCGGTTCGGCGCAAATAATCGTACAGACCTTGCGCAGATGAATGCTCTCGATGGCCTTATCGACGACGAGCGTCTTGGCAAACAGGCCAAGCACGCAGTACAGGCCGACGCGCGGGCCATACAGAAAAGCGGCGATGGTCACGATGCCGATATCGACTAGCAGCAGGGCGCGGCCAATCTCGAGCGTGGTACGGCGCTTGAGGATCATGGCAAGGATGTCGGTGCCACCCGTCGAGGCGCCGATGTCAAAGACGATGGCGCTGCCCAGCGCCGGCAAGATGACGGCAAAGCACAGGTCAAGCCACATGTCGCCTGTGAGCGAAACATCGGTCGGAATGAAGAGCTCAAACAGCGAAACGTAGGCCGAAAGCGCAAACGAGGCAAAGACGCTCCAAAGGATTGCCTTGCGCTCCAAAAAGATAAAACCAAGGATGACCAGGACCGCGTTGATAATCCACATAAAGACGCCGACGGGCAGAGTCGGGAACAGCGTGGATAGGATGACCGATACGCCCGAGGTGCCGCCGAAGGCAAAGTGATTAGGGGTTTTAAAGGCCACGATGGCAAACGCCGTGAGAATCAGGCCCAGGTTGAGCTCGGCAAAAAAGCGCGGAAAGCCTGGCTCCTGGCTGCGCTTGCGGCCGGCGCGCTCGCCACGTTCGATATCCTCGCGACCGACAACGCGCTCCATCGGCACCACCGGAGGACGATGCACCTCCTCGGCGGCACGCGACGCCGCCTCTGCCGCAGCGGCCTCAATCGCCCATGCTTTGCTTTCGGTCTCGTGTTCGTCGGCCATTACGGCAACCCCTCGTTAACAATTTGGAAACAATGCGCCCATTAGGGTAACGCGGAACGCGAAGATTGCAACCCTTAGTTAGACGAGCGGCATGGCTGCATCGAGGACATACAGAAAACGGCCGACCGCGCTTTTGCCTGCGCGGCCGGCCGTTTGACGTTTTCGCAGATAAAACCTGCCAAAACAAACCTGTCCCTTTTTGGTAGGTTACTCGTGCTGGCTGGTGCGGTGTTCGTATTCCTCGGGGGTGATGACGTCCTCGATACGCAGGTTGACGCCCGCTACCTCAAGGCCGGTCATCGCAGCCAGGCGCTCGGTAACGCGTGCCTTAACGTCGTCAAAGATCGCAGGCGCATAGGCGCCGTACTCGATGATGACCGAGATGTTGACGACCACGCGGTTGTCGTCGGTGACCTCGACCGTCACGCCCTTGGTCAGGTTCTCGGCACCAAACTGCTCCTGCACAAAGTGCATGAGGTTGCCCTTCATGCCCAACACGTGCGGCACCTCGCGGGTTGCCATGGCGACGATTTTCTCAATCACGCCGTTGGAATAGGTCAGCGAGTCCTCGGACTCGTCCGCCTCCTCATCGTCCTCGTCCGTCTCGTCTTCAGACTCAACCTCGACGAGCGCCTCATCCTCGAGCGTCGCGTCCTCGGCCTCGACGACGGCCTCGTTCGCCTCGAGCTCGGTATCGGCCACATCGACCTTCGTATTAAAAGCCATGGTTCCTCCTTATGCCTGCCGCGGATGCGACAGTCGAATACGTATTAGCGGCCGCTAAACAGACGGCCGAAGAAGTTGACGATACCGTTTTCGCCGTCGCGAATCTGACCGATCACGGCGCCGATCAGCACAAAGAATGCGATGACGAGGGTGTCCCACAGGCCCAACGTAAGCACCAGCACGGCGAGGATAAAGCCGGCGACGGCACCAAGTGTAGTGTTGGGATGGCGCACGGCATAGCTCCAGATGGCAGCGCCCGTACCTTTGATGAGACCCATGGCCTCGTCAAAGTCGTTGGCGGCGGCGTCATGCGCCTCGGTGGCCTCGGGCTTGGTGTCGGCGGGCTCGCCTGCCGGCGTAGCGCTCTGGTCGATCGTCAAGCGCGGCGCGCGGGCGGTCTTATCTTGATTGGTATCACTCACCGGAAACCTCCACGGTCTGGACGGTAGTCTTGGACGGCAAAAAACGGACGCGCGCGGTCGTGCCCGGCGTGCCGAGCATGGTATCGCAAGCCTTCTCGATGCGCCGCTGCATCGCGGTGGCAAGGGAAGCCACGTCCTTATCGTCGAGCGCGATGGCCTCGACCTTAAAACGAACGCGCGACTCGTCGGAGCCCTGGACGCGCGCTTCGATATGCTCGACCATCACGCGGTCGTCACGCTCGGCTGCAGCGCGGGCGCACGATGACAGAGCCGCGAGGGTGACCTCGATATTGCGCTCCCCTGCCGGATGCACGCAGGACGGTTCCCGGCGGGCGAACATCAGGCGGAAAAAGCTCACCAGTACGCCAAGCGCCACAACGCCGGCACACACCGTGACGACGATGCGCGGCATGGGGTCGCGCAGCAGCAGCATAAAGCGATACGTATACGGCCCCCAAAACTGGCAGACAAGCGTGCCCAGCGCCACGATGGCGGCGGCAAGATACACGATCGCTAGGGCTCGTTTGAGTACGCGCACGCGCGCTCCCTTCAGGTCTCGGTCAACAGAATGCAAAACGATTCGCATCATTATAAAAGAGCCGGGTCCGGTGCTGTACGCACGCGGATCCGGCTCATCTATTCCACGAGGCTTGCATGCTCGCTTCATTATGCCCAGATATGCACGGCTTAACCCGCGCGGGCGCTACTCCTCCTCGAGGGCAGCGATGACCTCGTCGGTCATGTCCATGGTGCTGTAGACGTCCTGGACGTCGTCGAGCTCCTCGAGACGGTCGATAAGGCGCTGAACCTTCTTGGCGTCGGCGCCGGAGACCTCGGTCGGGGTGGTCGGGACCATGGTGGTCTCGGAACCCTTGACCTGGATGCCCTGCTCCTCGAGTGCCTTGGAGACAGCCATGACCTCGTTAGCGGCGGTCCAGACAATCCACTCCTCGCCGGCGTCCTCGTAATCGTCGCCACCGGCCTCGGCGATAGCCATCATGAACTCTTCCTCGTCACCGGCAGCACCGTTGGCGATCATGGTCTCCTTCTTGGCGCTCTCGTCCAGGATCTCCTTGGCGACGACGATCTGGCCCTTGCGCTCAAACTGGAAGGCGACGGAGCCGGAGGTGCCCAGGTTGCCACCAGCGTGGGAGAAGGCGGAACGGACGTCAGCAGCGGTACGGTTGCGGTTGTCGGTCAGGCAGTCGACGTAGACGGCGACGCCGGCGGGACCGTAGCCCTCGTACACGATGTTCTCGTAGACGGCAGCGTCGGCACCCGAACCAAAGGCCTTGTCGATAGCGGACTTGATCTTGTCCTTGGGCATGGACTGAGCCTTAGCCTTAGCAACGGCAGCGGCGAGGCTGGCGTTGTTCTCGGGCAGCGGGTCGCCGCCGAGACGGGCAGCAACGGTGATGTTGCGGCTCAGCTTGGAGAAGAGGGCGGAACGCTTGGCGTCCTGCGCGCCCTTACGATGCTTGGTTGTGGCCCACTTAGAGTGTCCGGACATACGTGTCTCCTATCGGTTTCGACCTAAAGCCCAGCGCAGATGCTCGGGCAATATAAACAAACGTCGTTATGATATACCTACTGGCCTGCGAGATAAACCCCAAAATGAAGGCGTCGTGATGATGCAAGTCTCTGGTGCATTGGGGTCAGGTTTGTTTGCACCAATGTGGTGCAGATTAACCTGACCCCAATGCACCACATTGGTGCAAAGTAACCTGACCCCAATGCACCAAGTTAGGACCAGAGGAGGTCGCTGCGCGTGATGGTGGCGCCGATGGCAAAGGGCATGCAGGCGATGACTGGATACAGGTAGCGCATGTAGGTCGAGCCGTTGCAGGGACCGATCAGGCACACCGCGAGCACGCCCAGCAGCGGTACCCAAATGGCCAACCCCCGCCACGAATGACGGCGCAGCAAGTAGACCACCACGGCGATCATGATCCACACATAGGTGGCCGAGCTCATGGTAAGCGAGATAAATGGGATGCGCTGTACCGCCACGCGATACAGGTTGATCAGGTGGTCGCACCAGCGTACGACCTTGCTGTCGACCGGATGGAAATCGAAGTACTTGAGATTATCGGGACGCGCCATGATCTCGGCACTGCGCGCCGTGCTGTAGACCCAGGCATCCCGCGCGCTCGGATAAAAGTATCCATAGTAGTTATTGATAAGCGCCGAGATATAGCACTCGGGGTCCTTTTTGAACATCTGAGCCCACACCTCAAAATAGGCCTTGATGTCCTCCTGCGAGGCGTACTCGTTAAAGCAATTCTTAACGGCGTCCGACTTATCCGGATTGTAGCGACGACCGAGGTTTTCGTACTTAAGAACGCGATCGATCACCGCGCGCTCCTCGTCGGTCACCAAACCGTCGCAAGGAGCCTCCACGATGGTGCCGTCCTCCTTAACCGTGGGATTGACGCCCGAGTTAAGGCCATCGTGTTTTTGCACAAAGCGAGCCGTCTGCTGAAACGGAATCGAGAGGATTTCGCGCTTGGAACTAGGCGTGATATCGTGTGCCGGCATAAAGATCTTGGTGAAGTACATATTAGAGACGAGGCAGAGCGCGAGCACTGCAAGAACCCCCACCCAGCGGAAACGCGGAGTAACGCCCACAGGCGCAGCACCCGACTGCCTGGCTGCACGACGAGCCGCATGAGCGTCCCAGGCACAAAACGCTGCCGCGATTACGCATGCCGCCAGCGGAAAGACCAGGCCGCCATTGCGCAAAAACGTCGAGCCCATGGCACTCAGTGCAAGCAGCAGCCAATCGTGGCGCGCAAAGAGCACGGGGGCCTTCTCGCCCGCACGCTCGGCATTGGCATCTCGGCGGGGCAGGCCACATGCCACGAGCTTGACGGTCTGCACCAGTAGCAGCAAAAACGCGTCGGCAAAGAGCACGTCTTTGGTGAGCAGCGCCGCGTAGTTGGAGAACATCGGCATAAACGCAAAGAACAGCAGGATAATGCCGCGGACCGGCAGACTCACGCCCAACTTGCGCAGCGACGAGACGGAATAGGCCATGCAGGCGGCCGTGATGACAAACTGGGTGCAGGTGTAGATGGCAAGGCCTGCGTTGGCGCTGTTGAACAGCGAAAGCCCCAGCTGTACGCATGAGCCAATAATGGCCGTGTGCACCACGGGGTGATGCCCGTTGAGCAGTACGTTGGGATTGAGCAGACGCAGGTAGTCGCTCGTGCCGTTGGGGTAGTTGAACCACTGGCGAATCTGTGCGCCCGTATCTCCCATAAACAGGCCGGGCAGCGAGGCGATGAGTGTGGGCGCCCAGGCGATCATGAGTACGAGGAATGGACCCGCAAAGGGATGCTTTGAGAGTACGGCGTGTGCCACGCGCCATACGCGACCGAAGCGTGATTCCGAAAACGGAATGCGCCGGGTGCTCAGCCAATCCAGGCACTCAAACGCCAGATAGAAGGCCACGATTGCCAAGAGCATCCAGCCTGCGCCGCCAATCCAGGCGCAGATGATGCGCGCTTTGTCGCCAAGGACGATCTCGGCAGAGTCGGTTAGATCGTAGCTGCGGCCGAACACCATGCAGACGGCAAAGAACAACGACGGCAGAATAATCGATGGGCGCCAGGTGTCGCCACGGCCAAAGAACACGTAGCGAAACGGCAGCGTGAGCAGACAGGCAAGCGCAAGTAGCATGACTGCGTCGGTATGGCCGGCAAACGAGAGAAGCACCTCGTAGCACACGTACAGCATGCCCGAGGCTTTGGGGTCAATCGCCAAGACCGCGTTGCTCGACACCGGGGCGGGATCGATGGAAAACGCCGTGGTCGCCAACAGCGCGAGCAAAAATGCGATGAGCGTCTGCTTTGCGGGGTAGCGCTTAAACCAGACGATGCGGGCAGCGTCGCGCGCAGCCGTTGTGGAGAGGTCGGAATCCTTCACAGTCCGAAAAGCCTTTCTAGAAACCTATCAAACTTGGCAAAACCACCACAAAGGTGCCTGTCCCCTTTGTGGTGGTTTTGGGTTAGGCGTCGAGGTAGATGCGCTGGGGGCGATTGCGGTGTCGGGCGAAGATGATGAGCGCCAGACCGGCGATGACGAGCGGCAGGCTCAACAGCTGGCCCATGGTGATGACGCCGCCCAGCAGATATCCCAGCTGGGCATCGGGCACGCGCACGAACTCGACGAGGAAACGGACGATGCCGTAGCCCATCACGAACACGCCCATAAACGTGCCCTGGGGCAGCAGCGGTTTTTTGCGGCTGAGCACCTGCAGGATGCAAAAGAGCACGATACCCTCTAGGAACGCCTCGTAAAGCTGAGAGGGATGGCGCGGCATGTCGCCCGCGGTTCCGCCAAAAATCACGCCCCAGGGCAGATCGGTCGGCTTGCCCCACAGCTCGCCGTTGACAAAGTTGGCGCAGCGGCCCAGGCACAGGGCCAACGGGGCGCCGATGACGGCAAGGTCGGCCAGGGTCCATGCATCGAGCTTATAGATGCGGCACACGATGATGCCTCCCAGGATGCCGCCGACCAGGCCGCCGTGGAAGCTCATGCCGCCCTCGTTGGTGGCAAAGATCTCGAGCGGGTGTGCCCAGTAGTAGCCATCGCCGTAAAAGATGACATAGAACAGGCGGGCGCCGATAATGAGGCCGAAGACTACGCCGACCACGACGCTCGTCAGGTCGTCAATCGTGATGTTAAAGCCCCAACGGCGCTGCGTGCGGTACATGACGACCGCCGTAAGCAGGGCGCCGACCACATAGGCCAGACCGTACCAGTAGATGGTGATGGGACCCGCCGAAATCGCGACGGGATCAAGCATATGGTAGAGGTCGTTGAGCATGTCGATCCCCTGCTCCCTACATACAAATGCGGCCGCGGGCCTTTCGCTCGCAGCCGCATATTTGGGCGTAACGTCCATGCGGAGTTTGCCGTCCGCAGCTTTCGCATCTTAGAACGGCGCGTACTCGTCGTACAGGTCGTCGGTCTCGCCGGAAGCATTGACCTGCTCGACGCGGGTAACGCCGGGCACATGCTCCTTGAGGATGCGCTCGATACCCATGGACAGGGTCAGCGAGCTCATGGGGCAGCCGGCGCAGGCGCCCTGCAGCTCCAGCTTGACGACACCCTCGTCGTCGACGCCCACATACTCCATATCGCCGCCATCGGCCTGCAGGTTGGGGCGGATCTCCTCAAGAACCTTCTTAAGCAGCTCTTCGTTAACAGCCACAGGGGCTCCTTTCTCACAATAACGCGGGCACGCCCGCGGACAGGGGCTATGTTACTACAGCCATGTACCCGCTTAGGCGCCAGCCATGCGCACGGACACGACTTTCACGAGCAGTCAATTTGGGACGGGGCCCTTTTTAGCTGTTTTGCCGCCAGCTGGCGTTGGCACGCACTACTGCTGAGCCCGCTCCCCGGTACCAATATGGACATCGACGATAACCTGTCGGTAGCTGATGCCGCAGGAGTCGAGGATGCGGCGGCTGATACGACCGTCATCGGTATCGGCATACTTGTTGTCCAGGTAGACGACCTCGCCCACGCCCACCTGCGCCAGGATCTTGGCGCAGTCGTGGCACGGGAACAGCGTGACGTAGACCGTGGAGCCCTCGAGGTCTTTGAGCGAGCCACGGTAGTTGAGCACCGCGTTGGCCTCAGCATGCACCACGTAGTTGTGCTTGTCCTGCAGCGGGTCGTCGCTCGTGCCCCACGGGAAAAAGTCGTCGTTGAGCGCCGAGGGCGTGCCGTTGTAGCCCACCGAAAGGATGCGGTGGTTGGTGCTGGCGATGCACGCGCCCACCTGCGTGTTGGGGTCCTTGCTGCGGCGCTGCGCGGCAATGGCCACGCTCATAAAGAACTCGTCCCAGCTAATGACGTCGCGGCGCTTGCCCGACGCGGTTTGATGAAGATCGTCCGACATGGCAGACACCTCCGTAATCGCAACATTTTGACCCATTGTAGCAGGTGAAAGGTAGGGGCGTTTATCCCAGCAGCCCCTCGCCCTACGCGCGGCGGGGCTTTTGGTTGATGTGGTAGAGCTCAGCCAGACCTCGCAGCGTCAGCGCGTCGTCGACTGTCAGGCTGTGGCCGACCAGCGCCGCGAGCGCCTCGGCATCGTCGCCGGTAATGACGATGGGCACATCGCCCTCCCCCGCTGCCTTAGTCGCGCGCATCTCAGCGAGCACCATGTCGAGCATGCCGTCAATGCGTGCCACCTCGCCCAAGACCACGCCCGAGCGCATGGCCTCACGCGTGTTGCGGCCGATGACGTGCGTGGGCGCCGAGGGCTCAACCTGGGGCAGGCGCGCTGCTGCCGCCGAAAGCGAGCGGGCGCCGAGCGCCAGACCCGGTGCGATGACGCCGCCGACAAAGGTGCCGTGCGCGTCGATGACCTCGATATTGGTCGTCGTGCCCAGATCAATCACGATGCACGGCGAGCCGTAGACGGCGCGGGCCGCCACGGCATCGGCGATGCGGTCGGGGCCAATCTCGGCCGGGTCGTCGTAGTGCACGGGCATGCCGGTCTTAAGTCCCGGCCCCACGGTGAGCACGCGCCCCGTGCAGGTGCGGGAAAGTGCCACCTTCCACGGGCGCTCGAGCGCCGGCACCACGCAGCTCAGGACGGCCGCCGTGGGCACGAGCGCGCCGGGCATGCCCGCATCGGCCGCCAGCGCGGCCATGACTTGAGCGAGACGCATACGCGCTTCGTCTGCTGTGATGCTCGACGGCGTGGTGATCTCGCACGTCGCAAGCGGACATTCCTGCGCCGCGGCCGAATCCTCTGCAAACAGGCCAAAGCGAATGAACGTGTTGCCCACGTCGACCGTCAATATATATGCGCACCCATTAAGCATCATCGGCGCTCCTTTCGTCTGCCCAGCAGTATATCGCCTACCTAAACCAGTCATCCCAAAATGACTAGCTTGCGGCTATACTGGTGCGCGGTCGCGCGCGAGCTCACGCGGCGGCCCTTGGTAACCCGACTTCCCGCGCCGCATCCGTAGCGGCGCTCCCGGGGGAAGCGGATATACGCAAAGGAGTTATATATGAGCAATCCCTCGAACCGCGCCTCGATGCGCGGACAACTCACGCTGCGCGGCGTCGTCATCGGCGTCCTTGGCTGCGTGATTATCACGGCAAGCTCGGCCTACACGGCGCTCAAGATGGGCGCACTCCCCTGGCCGATCGTCTTCGCTGCCGTCATCTCGCTGTTCTTCCTTAAGCTCATGGGCAACGCCAGCCTCAACGAGGCAAACGTCACCCACACCATCATGTCCGCAGGCGCCATGGTCGCCGGCGGTCTGGCGTTTACCATCCCGGGCGCCTGGATGCTGGGCTATGCCGATCAGATCAGCTGGCTCGACATGTTTATCGTGGCACTCGCCGGCACTATCCTGGGTCTGCTGGCCACGGCACTCATCCACCGTCACTTTATCGTGGACGCCGCGCTGGAGTTCCCCACCGGCAACGCCGCAGCTCAGACTCTGCGCGCCACCGAGGCAGGCGGCAAGACCGGCAAGCAGCTCTTTGGCTCCATGGCCATCGCCGGCATCTACAGCGTGCTTCGCGACGCCCTGGGCGTGGTGCCCAGCATGCTGTGCGCGCTCAATATCCCCGGCGTGACCTTTGCCATCTACAACTCGCCCATGCTGCTCTCCGTCGGCTTCCTCGTGGGCTTCGCCCCGGTCGCTTTCTGGTTTGCCGGCGCGCTGCTGGGCAACTTTGGCATCATCGTCGGCGGCACCGCTGCCGGCGTGTTCGACGTCGTGACCGCACAGGGCATCGTCAAGTCCCTGGGCATGGGCCTCATGATGGGCTTTGGCGTCGCCGTCGTCCTTAAGGACATCCTGCCGCAGGTCGCCGGCATCGTCCGCGGTCTTGCCGCCGACAGCTCCACCGACACCGACGAGCAGTCGCTCATCTCGGGCTCCCTTAAGCTCGACGCCGGCATCATCGGCCTGGGCGCTGCCGCCATCGCCGTGATCATCGCCATCGTGCTCGACCTTGGCCCCGTTCCGGCTATCATCGTCACGCTGTTCACCTTTGTCACCACCATCATGAGCGCGCAGAGCTGCGGCCAGACGGGCATCGACCCCATGGAGATCTTCGGCCTCATCGTCATGCTCATCGTTGCCGCTTTCGCGCAGCTCGCTCAGGTCAAGCTGTTCTTTATCGCCGGCATCGTTGCCGTTGCGTGCGGCCTTGCGGGCGACGTCATGAACGACTTTAAGGCCGGCGCCGTGCTGGGCACCAACCCGCGCGCACAGTGGATCGGCCAGGCCATCGGCGGCATCGTAGGCGCCCTGGTCGCCGCCGCCGTCATGGTCGCGCTCGTCACCGCCTATGGCCCGGACGCCTTTGGCCCCGACAAGAGCTTTGTTGCCGCGCAGGCCAGCGTCGTCGCCACCATGGTCTCGGGCATCCCGAGCGTGCCGTGGTTCGCGGGCGGCTTTATCGCAGGCATCGTCATGTACTGGCTCGGTATTCCGGCCATGATGATCGGCCTGGGCGTGTACCTGCCGTTCTACATGTCGTTCACGGCCTTCTTGGGCTCCTGCGTCAAGCTCGCCTACGACAAGTGGGCCGCCCACCGCGATGCCGAGGCTGGTCTTTCGGACGAGGAGAAGGCTGCCAAGGACGCCGCCTTCCAGGAGCAGGGCCTGGTCGTCGCCAGCGGCCTGCTCGGCGGCGAGTCCATCGTCGGCGTTATTCTGGCGTTTATTTCGGTGGGCCTGAGCCTGCTGGGCTAGGCTGAATAACAACGCACCAACGCAGAGCGCGAGGTCGGAAAGCATTCCGGCCTCGCGCTTTTTATCTACCGGGCTTTTTAAAAGTCCACAGAGATATCTGCACGCCTTGTTGAATACCATTCCTGTCATGGTCCTGGTTACCATTCAACCATCAGGGTATAGAGTTGAAGCGGCGGGCGAGGCCCGTAGCCGCACGGCGAGATAAGGTAGACATGGAACTCGACAAACAACAGATCAAGCGACTGCGTGAGCGCCATCATCGGCGCCACGGCATCCGTCCCGCCCACAGCGAGGCGGCTGAGAATGCCGGCCGCTTCCTTAAACAGGCGTTCAATATCCGCGAGGGTCGCGCGCCCTATCACGTGATCCGCAAGCGCTTTGTAAACGGGGCGCGCCTGACCGGCTCGCATCTGTGCATCCTCATCATCGCCATGCTCATCGCGAGCATCGGCCTCGATATCGACTCGGACATCGCCATCGTGGGCGCCATGCTCATCTGCCCGCTCATGGGTTCGGTCCTTGCCATGGCATACGGCATCGCCACGCTTGACCGCGAGATCACCGTCGAGGCCGTCGCCGGCCTAGCGTTGCAAATGGCCTTTTGCCTGGTCACGTCCACGTTGTACTTTAAGCTCTCGCCCCTTGGCACCACCACGGCCGCCATCATCGACAACTCGACGCCCACCGTCTGGGACCTCGCCGTCGCGCTCGCCGGCGGCTTTGCGGGCGGACTGGGTAACTCACGCGACCAGGAACCCGCCACGCTCATCGCCGGTGTGGCCGTGGCGACCGCGCTCATGCCGCCCCTGTGCGCAGCGGGCTACGGCATCGCCATCGCAAGCGGGTCGCTGTTCCTCTCGGCACTCTACGAGTTTGGCATCAACGTGGTCTTTATCGCGCTCGCGGCCGAAGCCGTGCTGCTGCTTTTGCGCGTGCCGCTCAAGCGCGACCTCAACGGCGACGGCATCGTAACCGCCGAGGAAGACGCCGAGGTCGACGAGCTGTCACGCAAGGTGCGCCGCCACATCATTGTGGGTACGGTGATCTTTGCCATCCCCTGCATCGCCATGACGGCGGGTTCCATCGGCTCGGCGCAGGCCGGCGTGCAGGACGGTTACGGCGTCACCGAGACCACGCGCGAGCTCGCCGCGGTACTGCCGGGCTTTAAGGATTACACCGTCGCCGTCGAGACCTCGGCTACCGAAGGCGATGAAGAAGGTATCGTCGAGCGCGAGATTGTCGCCCATGTGACGACGAGCGAGGCGCTCGGAGCACACGATCGCCGCGTCGCCCGTAAACTCATCAACCTCAACGTACCCGAACTCGATCGCGTGGAGTTCGATGTGAAGTAACGTGATGTAGGGCGCAGTTCACGACTGCGCCCCGCTCGCTGTTTTATTGCCGTGAATCAACTGTCCACATCGACATCGCCAGACTCCACCATAAACGCCGGATCGGTGCTCACCAGATAAAAACGGGTCACCTTGGTATCTCTAAATAGGTAGAGCAAGCCCTGATCGCGTCGGCGTGACATATACGCCACGTGGACCGTACCGAATTCTTCGCCGTTTTCATTCTTTAATACCAGAATGTTGGGGTCGTCCATACGCTCGAACTGTCCATCAACGCAGCTGCCGCCCTTGTCGACCAGCTGCCATCGACAGTTGTCCTCCTCAAGAAAAGCCAGGGTTTCCCGACTCGTTTTGTCATCCCGATAGTAACCATCAATGGCGAAGCCTTCGGAAGCACATTCCTGCATATAGGATGTTTCTCGACTTATAGCGAACTGCCCCATAGCGCCCAGGAGCACAGCTAGGCAAACCACTGCAAGGGTTATCGAGATAGTACGGCGGCCCATATTAACCAGCCCGATACTTGTTTAACGGAGCGCGAAACATACTTGGCACCTCCGATATCAGAGCAAACGTCACCCGCAGCCCGGCGGCAGTCATATGTTTCCAACATCAAACCATATGGCAACCACTCGCGAGAGGAGTATCGGCGAACGGTGCATTTTTGCGCTCCATTGGTCAAACGTCAACGCGCGCTACAGCTCTTGCCCAATCAATTCAGATTTTGTCGCATACTACCGTAGATCCCCAACGCTTCCACCCCCCCCGAATTACTCAGGACGGGCGCGATGGCGTTCGATCCAGCTCACGGCAAAGTCGACAAGCTCGCGCTGGCGCATAAAGCGGATCGTCCCGTTGCCGAGAGGCGCCGTGTGAACCGTGCATTCACGCTCAAAAGCAGCGCCGATCTCGTCGAAATCCTCGCCGTCGACAAAGAGTGTTCGGTATTCCTTCCACACGCGCTGGCCGTTTTCCATGATCGCGCTGTGCTCCACGCAGTCGCGCTTTCCCGGGTATTGTGCACGGGCATCGGCTAAATGAAGAGATGTGTTCTTGTCGTAGCCCACGCCCACGAGCAGCACATAGCCGTCCAAATCGTACAGGCGCGCGATGGGCGACCCGTCGCCAAAGATATTGCTTAGATCATGGTTTTCCGTCAGGAATTGCGCGTGCGGGCCGTTTGCCGCCACCGAACGCGCCGGGTGGTCGCTGCGGAGCGTGCCCGGCCACGTGCGGAACATCTCGGCAACGGCCCCCATCGTATTGGTGGGCGTGATGCGCTTGTCATAGGCCGGCCAGTTATCGCGGATCAGCTGCCACCATTCTTGAGGCTCCTGCCAATGGACGCCGCTCGCCGGGTCCAGGTTTTTCCACGACTGCGTTGGCATCATGATGGTGCCGGTCTCGCCCACCGTCTGGAGCAGCGCCTCGATCACCGGTTGCGCGCCGCCGCACACATATCCAAGCGAGCTGAGCGAGCAATGGACCATAACCGTCTGCCCCGGGCGCATGCCAACGGCAGAAAGCGCATCGAGGATATCCTGCTTAAGTACGATTTGTCGGCCCATTGCCACTCCTTTCTATTTCTGGGTCCATCTTCCCACTGTTGGCGGCCGAAAATGATTCGTTTTCCTCCGTCCCCCGGGGATCATTTTTTAGTACTTGAAGAAGCCCTCGCCCGAACTTTCGCCCAGCTTGCCTTCGTCGAGCATTTTCTTGAGGACGGAGGCCATGGCCTTAAAGTTGTAGGGCATCATCATCTTTTTGAGCAGCGGGCTCACCAGGCCCGGGACCTTCTGATACTGCATAACGATGTTGTAGGCCGTCTGGATGCCCACCGTGTCGAATACGCGGAACGGGCCCTTGGGGGCACCGGTGCCACGCGTCCATGCGAGGTCGATGCTCTTGGGGTCGCTGACGCCCGAGACATACAGGTCCAGGCCCGAGAGCAGCCACGGCACCAGCATGGAATTGAGCAGGTAGCCGTTCTTTTCCTTGTTGACGGGCAGTGCCAGCATGCGGATGTCGTTGGCAAAGTCGACCAGCTCATCAAAGTAGCGCTTGTCCGTCTGGTCCTGGGCCATGACCTCGGTCATGTTGTTCTTCCAGATGGAGTTGGCAAAGTGCAACGACAGATACTTCTCGGGACGGCCGGTGTATTTGGCAAAGATGCTCGGCAGCAGCGTGGAGGAGTTGGTCACGATGACGGTCTTTTGCGGCAGGACCGGGGCGAGTTTCTTGTAGAAGTCGATCTTTGCCTGGGTGTCCTCGGCCATGGACTCGATGACCAGATCGGCGTCGGCCACGGCCTTGGCGAGGTCGAGCTCCAGCTTAAGCGTGGAGTAAGCGCGCTCGACGGCGGCAAGCGCTGCGTCCTTATCGAAGGGCTGGTCACTATCGGCGATACCGGCGCACCACTCGCCCGTACCGTCCGCCATGCCCTCGATAGCAGCGATGTACTCCTCGCGGACGTGATCGATCTTAGGCTGGGTGCGGCCAATGCTGCCCTCGCTGCGCAGCCAAATCGTTACGTCAAAGCCGCAGTAGGCAGCCTGGAAGGCAATCTGGCTTCCCAATACGCCGCCACCGGCGACACAAACGCTCTTGTAGCTCATAGGAACAGTCCTCTCTTACGTAATTCCATAGATGTGTATTTATTCAACCGTAAGGAGCCTACACCCCGGGCGTTCGTTCTTTAAACGGACGATTTTTAACGGCGAACGGCTACACCTGTTCATTATCTCAGAGTTCTGAAGGGTATTCTGTGTGTCGTTGGACCGCCGTTTTCGGAAGTGCGGGGAAAAATCGAGTTTCGCCAACCAGACCGGCTTTTTTACAACAAAACCGCAGGTCACAAGAGTCGGAAAAGGCGGTGTGCTCGGAGGTTCCGAGTTTTTCCCCGCACTTCCGAAATCTGGGCTCGCAGGAGGCAGTAGTAAGGCGATTTACGCAACATATGTTCAACAAAAACGGGTGGCAGCCACCACGGCTACCACCCGTTTGTCTCATATCCGGCTCGAAGCAGACCGACTACTTCTTAATGCCGTGTCCCAGGCGCTTGGCGACCGATGCCACGGCCTCCTCGCTCACCGAGCCACAGCTCACGCAGCCGTCATGGGCGCGCATCTGTCCGGTGACCTCGTCCATCGCGAGCGGCGCCACCTTCTCGAGCTTAAAGCCCTTGCCGGCGCGCATGTTCTCCTTGGCCACGCTGATCATGAGCTTAATGCGGTTGAGCTGGTTGACCTCGGACGCACCGGGATCGTAGTCAACCGCGACGATGTTGCTCTCGGGGTGCTGACGGCGCAGCTCCTTGATCACGGCCTTGCCTACCACGTGGTTGGGCAGACACGCAAAAGGCTGCGTGCAGATGATATTGGGCGCACCGTGGTCGATCAGATCGAGCATCTCGGCCGTGAGCAGCCAGCCCTCTCCCATGTTGTTGCACATCGAAAGCACCGTACGGGCCTTGTCGGCCATAGTGCCGATGCGCTCGGGCGCCTCAAAGCGCTCGGACTTCTCGAGCAGCTCCTCCACCGGTGTGCGCATCCAGTCCACCAGCTTGATGAGCGCCTGCATGCTAGCGCGCGTGGTGGCAGAGCTTCCCAGCTCGTCCTTCTGCAGCTCGGCGTTGCTCATGGAGTACAGGAAGAAGTCGAGCAGGCCCGGCACCACGGCCTCGCAGCCCTCGCGCTCGATGACATCGACCACGTGGTTGTTGGCCGTGGGGTGGAACTTGACCAGGATCTCGCCGACCACGCCCACGCGCGGCTTGGTGCCCTCGCCCACAAGCGGCATGGTGTCGAACGCGCGGATGGCCTCGCGAGCGAGCTTGGTGTAGTTATGCCTGTTGAACTTAGGCGCCAGCTTGCGGGCGCGCGCCATGTACTCCTCGTAGAGCGCGTTGGCGGCACCGGGCGTGGCCTCGTACGGGCGGCAACGGTAGAGCATCTGCATCATCACGTCACCAAAGAGCACCGCGTACACGGCCTGCTTAAGCAGCGCCGGCGTAATCTTAAAGCCGGGGTTGTCCTCGCCGAGCGCCACAGCCGAAAGCGAGATCACCGGAATCTCGGGGTGGCCGCTCTCGCGCAGGGCCTTGCGGATGAGTGCGATGTAGTTGGTGGCACGGCAGCCGCCGCCGGTCTGGCTGATGACCACGGCCGTCTTGGACAGGTCGTACCGACCGCTCTCAATGGCCTCCATGATCTGGCCGGTCACCAGGATCGACGGATAGCAGATGTCATTGTTCACATAGCGCAGACCGGCCTCGACGGCATCGTGATCGGTCGAGGGCAGCAGCTCCAAGTTGTAGCCGGCACCGCGGAACACCTCTTTAACCAGGTCAAAGTGGATCGGCGCCATCTGCGGGCACAGGATGGTGTAGCCCTCCTCGCGCATCTGCTCGGTAAAGGGCACCTTGGGCCACGCGGTCGAAGCACTCTCGCGCTGAGCCTCAAACGTGTACTTGCGGCTCGCGAACGCGGGGGCATCCGCGGAGGGCGCCACCGGCGCGGCATCGCCCTGCTCGTAGGCCTCGCCCGCGGCCGTGGCCTCGGCCAAGCGCTCGGCCTCCTGGTCCTTGAGCGCCGCCATGAGCGAGCGGATGCGGATGCGCGCGGCACCCAGGTTGGATACCTCGTCGATCTTGAGTACGGTGTAGATCTTGCCGCTGGCCTCCAGGATTTCCTGTACCTGATCGGTGGTCAGGGCGTCCAGGCCGCAGCCGAAGGAGTTGAGCTGGATCAGGTCCAGGTCGTTGCGCATCGTCACAAAACGGGCGACGGCGTACAGGCGGCTGTGGTACATCCACTGGTCGACGACGCGGATGGGGCGCTCGGGCTTCACGAGATGCGCGAGCGAATCCTCGGTAAAGACCGCAAAGCCAAAGCTCGAGATAAGCTCGGGCAGGGCATGGTTGATCTCGGGGTCGTTATGGTAGGGACGGCCGGCGAGCACGATGCCGTGACCGCCGTGGTCCTCGACCCACTTAAGAGCCTCCTCGCCCATGGTCTGGATGTCCTCGTGGAAACGCGCATCGGCCTCAAATGCAGCGTTGACGGCGGCGTCGACCTCGGAGCGCGTGATCTTGGGTCCACGCACGCGACCGCGACCAGCCTCTGCATCGGCCACGCGATCGACGGCGAGCACCTGGTACAGGCGGCGCTTGAGCTCGGTCTTGTCGTGATAGGGCACAAACGGGTACAGGAACTCGATGTTCTGCTCGCGAATCTCATCGATGTTGAGCGCCAGCGCCGTGGGGTAGCTCATGACGATGGGGCAGTTGTAACAATTTCCGGCGGTCGGATCCTCCTTGCGCTCCCAGCGCACGCACGGCATCCAGATAAAGTCGACGTCGCGGTCGATGAGGTTCATCACGTGGCCGTGGCTCATCTTGGCCGGGTAGCACACGCTCTCGGACGGCATGGACTCGATGCCCGCCTGATAGGTCTTTTTGCTCGACTGATCGGACAGCTGCACGCTAAAGCCCAGGCGCGTAAAGAACGCGTGCCAGAAGGGGTAGTTCTCGTACATGTTGAGCGCACGGGGAATGCCGACGGTGCCGCGCGGGGCCTCGTCGGGGCTCAGGACCTCGCGGTTAAAGAGCAGCTCGTTTTTCTTTTTGAAGAGGTTGGGGGCCTCGGTCTTTTGCTTTTTGTGACCGGCGCCCTTCTCGCAGCGGTTGCCGGTGATGAAGCGCCTGCCGCCGCCAAAGTCGTTGACGGTGAGCTGGCAGTTGTTGGAGCAACGGCCGCAGCGGATGTGCTTTTGCGTCACGGTGAGGTGCGCGATATCCTCAGCCGAAAGGATGGTCGAGACACCGTCGGCGCCGGCGCGATCGCGGGCGAGCAGGGCCGCACCGTAGGCACCCATGCAGCCGGCGATGTCGGGGCGCACGGCATGAACGCCGGTGAGCTGCTCAAACGCGCGCAGCGTGGCATCGGACATAAAGGTGCCACCCTGGACGATCACCTGGCTGCCGATCTCCTTGGGGTCGCGCAGCTTAATGACCTTGAACAGGGCGTTCTTGATGACGGAGTAGGACAGGCCGGCAGCGATGTCGCCCACCGTGGCGCCTTCCTTTTGCGCCTGCTTGACGCGCGAGTTCATAAAGACCGTGCAGCGGCTGCCCAGGTCGACAGGGGCCTTGGCGTGGATGGCGGCGTCGGCAAACGCGCGCACGTCCATGTTCATGGACACCGCGAAGCTCTCGATAAAACTGCCGCAGCCCGACGAGCAGGCCTCGTTGAGCATGATGTGCTCGATCACGCCGTCCTTGACGCGCAGGCACTTCATATCCTGGCCGCCAATGTCCAGGATGAACTCGACGCCGGGCAGGAACGCCTTGGCGCCGCGCAGATGCGCGACGGTCTCGATCTCGCCGGAGTCGGCCTTGAGGGCCTCGATGAGCAGCGCCTCGCCATAGCCCGTGGTGGTCACGTGGCCGATGGTGCAACCGGCGGGGATGTGGTTGTAGAAATCGGCCATGATGACCTTGGCCGTACCCAGGATGTCACCGTTGTTGTTGCCGTACCAGGTGTGCAGCAGCTGGCCGTCCTCGCCCACGAGCGCGGCCTTCATGGTGGTGGAGCCGGCGTCGATGCCGATGAACACGCGGCCGGTGTAGCCGTCGAGCTTGCCCTTGGGAACGACCTCGGTGTCGTGGCGGTTCTTGAACTCGGCAAAGTCCTCGTCGGTGGCAAAGAGCGGATCCAGGCGCTCGACCTCGGCGCCCTGCGTGTCGCCCAGGCTATCAATAGCTTCGATGAGCTGCGGGAACGTGCTGAGCTTGTTGGACTCGTGCGCCATGGCGGCGCCGCTCGCCACAAACAGGTGGGCGTTTTGGGGCACGATGCGGTGCTCCTCGTCCAGATTGAGCGTGAGGTAGAAGCGATGACGCAGCTCGGAGAGGTACTGCAGCGGGCCGCCCAAAAAGGCGACGTTGCCGCGGATGGGACGGCCGCACGCCAGGCCGGAGATGGTCTGAGTCACGACGGCCTGGAAGATGGATGCGGCGACGTCCTCGGGACGGGCGCCCTCGTTGAGCAGCGGCTGGACATCGGTCTTGGCAAAGACGCCGCAGCGGCTGGCAATGGGATAGATGGTAGTGGCGTTAGCCGCGAGCTCGTTAAGGCCGCTCGCGTCGGTGTGCAGCAGGGTCGCCATCTGGTCGATGAACGCACCCGTACCGCCGGCGCAGGTGCCGTTCATGCGCTGCTCGATGCCGTTATCGAAGTAGATGATCTTGGCGTCCTCGCCGCCCAGCTCGATGGCGACGTCGGTAGCCGGGATGAGGGTCTCGACGGCGCGCTTGCTGGCGATAACCTCCTGGACAAACTCCAGGTCGAGCCACTGGGACAGCAGCAGGCCGCCCGAGCCGGTGATGGCGCAGGTCATCTGGGCCGTCGGCAGCACGGTCGCGGCGCCCTCGAACAGATCGCGAGCGCAGGCGCGGACATCGGTGTGGTGGCGCTGGTACTTGGCGTAGACGATTTGGTTGTCGTCGTTGAGCACGGCGAGCTTGACGGTGGTGGAGCCCACGTCGATGCCCAGATGCAGGTTGCCGTGGGCGTTCTCGGGGTTGAAGATTGCGCCCTCGGGGGCCTGAGCGGTGGTGGCGGCTACGGACTCGGCAGCGTTGGACGTGACTGCGTCGGCGGCGAGTGTCTCCCCCGCCGCATTCTTGGCCTCGGCAACGGCCTCGGCGACTTTCTCGGCAGCGGCAGTCGCGGCCTTCTGTGCAACGTCCACCACGGCAGGCGCGGCCTCGCGCGCGGCAGCGACCATGCGGTCCTTAATGCCTTCGACGAGTTTGCTCATCTGTTTCTCCTCTTAGTTGTTGGACTCGACAGTTGCGGCGGTGTCGACCGCGTCCTCGAGCTGCAGGTTCAATAGCTTCATGCCGTATTCCGGCACGTTGATATCGATGGGTTGGCCATACAGGTCGCCAGGACGCACAAAGGCGATGACCGTCATGATGCGCGCCATTGCCTCGGGCGATTCGGCGAGCCCGCGTTCAAACCAGCGCTGGATCATGCCGACCTCGGCGCTCACGACATAGGTGACGTAGTAGTCAAAGAACGTGCCCAGCACCAGGCCCAAAATGCCCGTCTGTGCACGCGGCACCACGGCCTCGCGCGCGGTATCGATGATCTTTTTAATGAAAGCTTGGTCGCCGCCAGGGCCCAGTAGGGCACCGATCAGGTCGCGATTGGCCGCAAGATAGCGCAGCAACTCAACTGAGCCGGGCGCCGGCTCGAGCTCATCGATATTTCGGTAAAGATCGGGCAGTTGAGCTGCGGTGATGAGCTCCACGCGCTCGCGAATCTCAGTCAGCAGGCCGTCCTCGATTTGGTTGATAAAGTCGGGAATATCGCGGTAGTGCGAATAGAACGTGCGGCGTGTGAGGCCGGCACGCTCGGTGAGCGACGCGACGTTAGTGCGCGAAAGATCGCCGCCTTCGGCAAGCTCGCTGGCAAGCGCCTGGCGAAGGGCACGCTGCGAGCGAAGGGACCGGCGGTCGCATTTCTCGAGCTGGGACAAGCGTCCTCCTTGTTACTCAGCCTGTGCGCTATTGCACAGTGCGAGTATTATTGCACACCGTGTGCATCAACACGTAAAGGCAATATTTGGAATGTGACAAAGGGACTGTCCCTTTGTCACATCCGGCGTCCGCCTAGGTTGCGCCTAGTTTTTGAAGCGGCATTATCGATTGTCTAAAAGGACATTCATGGATAGAATGGTGTCGACGGCAGCCCAAGTTGTAGCTAGCTGGGCAGCGCCGTTATACGGTTTAAGGGGTCAACGCCTTAGCGGCGGCGACCCCTTCTGTTACGCTTCGAGCGCTGCTTAAGTGCCTCGGAAAGTCCGATGAGCGCCGTGAAGAACGAGACCAAGGCGGTCAGAAGTCTCACGAAATCAATCAAATCGGTCATGGGCATCACCTCCCATCAAATGGAGGGCGCTGCCCGGCACATGGAACTGCCGTCAACGATACCGATTCTATCAAAACTCAGTTATATATACGAATGTATGTTCGTATTCTAGGAAAACCAGGGCAATTTGGCAAAAGGACTGTCCCTTTGTCGCACTGGCGTTCTTGTCGTCGAATCCCCACCTACATTTTTCGAGTTGCGCGGTCGCACTGGTGATTCTATGAAAGCGCCACTGAAGCTATTTGAAAGTTTTTGTCTTTATTTGAGCGCAATCATGCCTATCTGCGCACATATCCCACGGAATCAAACACCAAAACAGGCATAAAACATCCCGGGGCCACACCTTTAGCCTCCGAGCGGCTTCCAGCAGACCGCGCAACTCGATTTTTGTTGGTGGCGACAAAGCACAACCGACTCAACGCCCAAATCGGTACCCTTATGTGACAAGGGGACTGTCCCTTTGTCACATTATTCGATGATGGTGCGGGAGTTCTGCTTGCGCATGGTGGCGAGCATGTGCTTGGGGACAGCATGGGTTGCACAGCTGCCAATAGTCGCGCTCGCAGCAGCCCTAGCCGCATCGCTACCATTCTTGGTGGCATAGCTGTGACGGAAACGCTTGAGCATGGCGATGTCGTTGCCGCCGTCGCCATAAACCGCAACGTCGTCCTCAGCGATACCGTAGTAGTTCGCCAGCCACGCCACGCTCTCGCCCTTATTGCACGACGCATCCGTGATCTCGAACATCACCGGGTCGAACGGCGCGTTCACCACGCGGTCCGAGCGCTCGGCAAGATACGCCTTAAGGTCGCGCTCCAGCTCGGGCGAGGTCACGCGGCAGTTAATCTTGCACACGTCATGACGCAAGATGTCTCCGATCGACTGGTCAAAATACTGTTCCTCGTGATAACCGCCGCGGGCGCGCATGCCGCGCATCACAATGCGCTTGATGGGGCTGTCCTTCTTAAAGCCCGCCTGATGCATCTCAAACGAACCGCTCGAAAACATGCCGTCGGGCGTGGAACAATCAAAGCAAATGCCCGGAAATGCCTTGAGCAGCTCCTCGGTAATCTGAGGATCGATGGTCCAGGTCTTAAGCACCTCGCCATGGCTGTCGCGAACGATGGACCCATTGGAGCAGCAGGCATCGAGCGCCAAACCTGTAAAGCCATGCTCGCCGATCGGCAGCGTCGAGCGACCCGTCGCGGGAACCACGCGCAGCCCGGCCTCGGTCAACTCGCGAATGGCGCGGCGGATGGTTCCGTCGGCCTCGTGCAGGGCGTTCAACAGCGTTCCATCTAGGTCACTCGCAAACATCTTGATCATGGGCATGCCTCTCCTTCGTCTGCACGATATTGTAGACGAAGGAGAGGCGCGTTCTCGTATGGGCGCCCCGCACTGCAGCGGCTGCTTCTGTTAAACAGCTGCAGTGCGAACGTCACATTGTTTGTCGTGAGCGACTTTTCAAGCGATAAAACAGCACCGTCGTCAGCACCAATACCACCAGCATAGCTGCGAACACAGCCGCCGGCGCCCATCGATCATATGCGAATCCGTATGCCAATTGGCCAATAGGCGTTGCGCAGGAAAGCGCCATGTATACGACCGAAAGCACCTTTCCGCAGAGTTCCGTCGGCGCCGTCCGCTGAACAAATGCAACGATTTCGACCGATGCAATGCTTGCCCACACCATGACCCATGCCGAACCAACCGCAAACACGGTGAACACGTATGCATCTGCGCCGAACAGTTGCGCGACAATAATCGGTGCGACTCCAAAACAGATCATCGCAACATATCGACATATGTCATTGAAAGAAAAGCGATTCGGCCAAATACCGACTAGGCCGCCGCCTACAAGGCCGCCCAGCCCCATAGCCGCCTCAATAATCCCAACGTAGGAAGATTGCATGCCGAGATGCCTTGTAACAATAACGGGCGCACCAATCGTTAACCCAACCAGCGCAAGATTCAAAACAGCCGCAAGCAAAATCACAGCGAGCAACGAGGTGTTTTGAAGCAGGTACCGAATCGCCGACAGGAAATCGCCTTGGCATGCCACGCGAGTCGAGCCATCCCCCGTCACTTCAGAGGGAACATTTTGTTTGAGTGTGGTCCAAAACAGCAGCGACGACATCGCAAACGCCGCCGCCGCGATCGCGCAAAGGGCATCGATTCCAAAGCATCCGTAGACGGCTGTTCCAATCACGGGACCTAGAATATTGCTCGCCATGGTCGTCTGTGACACTAATGCGGTGGCCCGCTCGACCTTTTCCTTGCCGGCTATGCGCAGCGTCTCAATTTGAAGTATCGGCTTCAGCAGCGATTGAACGATATATTGGACGCAAAGCATGACCACCACGATGACCGTAAGGGGCAACGAGCGCCTCATGGGGATAAACAGCAGCGATGCGGCCATAAGAACAATGCCAAGGACCACAAGGATCCAACGATGCCTTCCCCGATCCGCCAAGATCCCGCCTGCCGGAGTCGCGAGCACGCCCGGTATGAACGCTATTGCAGCGACGGCGCCGTATAGCGTCGACGAGCCACTGCGATCGAGCAAGTAAAGCGGGCACGCAAAGCACAGTGCTGACAGCATCGAATACGCGCACAGCTGCGCAACAAGAAGACCGACGAGTCTTATAGACAGCGCCGTCTTTGAAGCTGGCGCGGTGTCGAAATCTCTCATCCCGTCCATAGCCTTGCCTCCTATACATACTATTGGTATGTATTTAATGACTTGAAAAGGGCAGCCGTAGCCACCCTCTTACATCAATTTACATACCGTTAGTATGTATATTACCACCCGGCACGGCTCCAAACGTCCCAAATTTGGCACGTTGTTTGAAGCACTTCTTCCCCCAAATCGAGCCCCACCGCAGCCGCCATCTGCGCCAAACATTGAGCGCGAGCGAGCATTCGATCCTTGGGTTCAAGCGGACGAAACAGTGGCAGCAACCAGAGATTCGCCAGCAACGATACGGCCTCTGCCGCTTCGCGCGGGCATTCGCACGCAATGGATCCGTCGGCGATGCCCTCCTCGATCACCGGCAAGAGATAGCCATCGGCCGACTCGTCAAATGAGCCCTGGTACTGCATCGCCAGTAGACGCGAGCTTTTTACCGGATCTGCTGCAGGACGCATACGTGCCCATAGCTCAATTTGCGGAACAACGGACTCGGGAGCGTAAAGCCTTTTTAGCTTTTGGGCGCCGGTCATATTACCGACGCCAAGCGTCGAGCGGCGGTGCTCAACAATCGGAGTCATCGCCCGATCAAACGCAGCGTTGAAAATCTCTTCTTTGCTCTTGAAGTGATTATAGACAGCGCCCTTGGTCATGCCGTCGAGACGGTCAACGATATCTTGAATGCTCGTCCCCTCATAACCCTGTGTACAGAATAGCTCCAGTGCCGCGTCGAGAATCTTCGCGACCGTCTCCTCGGGATATTTATTGCGACCCATAATCCGTCCATCCGCAACACAAGCCTTATGCCTCACTGCAGTATTTTAACGTTGCAGATGACAGACGGTCGGCCCTACACCGCGGCGGGGCCGTGTTCGCCGGTACGGATGCGGATAACATCCTCGACCGGCTCGACCCAAATCTTGCCGTCGCCGACGGCACCGGTGCGAGCGGCGCTGCAGATAATGTCAACGATACCGTCGACATGCTCGTCGGCGCAGATGAGGGTGAACTGCACCTTGGGGATCGTGTTGACGAGCAGCTCGTTGCCGCGCACGTATTCCTTCCAGCCATGCTGCGCGCCGCAGCCCTGCACCTGGTTGATAGTCATGCCGCGAACATCAGCAGCAAACAGCGCGTCCTTAAGAACCTCAAGTTTCTCAGCACGAACGATCGCCGTAATCTTCTTCATAGTGAATTCCTCTCTTTATAAAAGAAATGAATTGTCCTTCTCATGGCACGGGTTTCCCAAGTGCCACAAACCAACCTTGCAGATCAAAAAAGTGCAACTAACAGGTCTTGACGGGTTTCCCAGGTGCCGCAGATTGCCGTGAAAGAGGAGCGAAGCGTACTTAGGTACGTGAGCGACGATTGAACGGCAAGGTGCGGTGCCTGGGGAAGCCGTCAGTCGAGTCCGGAGAAGGAAGGGTAGGCGCTTTCTCCGTGCTGACTGGCATCCAGACCCAGCGCCTCTTCAGCCTCGTCCACGCGCAGGCTGCCGTGGAACAGCGCCTTGACCACCGCGGCAATCACCAGGTCGAGCACCAGCACGATAACGACCGTCACCACAATGCCCAGAATCTGCGAGACGAGCAGCGACACGTCGCCCGTGTAGAACAGGCCGCCCTTACCGGTCCACGAAAGCTCCGGCACGCAGAACAGGCCCGTGAGCACGCCGCCCAAAATGCCGCCGATACCGTGGCAGCCAAACGCGTCGAGCGCGTCGTCATAGCCAAACTTGGCCTTGAGATGACTGATAGCCAAGTAGCAGACGGGCGAGACAATCAGGCCCATGACCAGCGCTGCCCACGGCTCGACAAAGCCCGCGCCGGGCGTAACCACTACCAGGCCCGCAACCAGACCGGTGCTGGCGCCCACCAGCGTGGGGCGACCGGTGTGCACGCGCTCGACGGCAAGCCACGAGACCATGCCCGCCGCGCTGGCCGTCACGGTGTTGAGGATGGCGAGCGCCGCCACGGCGTCGGCCTTAAACTCGCTGCCGCCGTTAAAGCCAAACCAGCCAAACCAAAGCAGGCCGGCGCCCAGCGCCACAAACGGCACGTTATGCGGACGATAGCTCACCATGCCAAAGCCGCGACGACGGCCGAGCATTAAGCAGAGAATCAGGCCGGTAAGACCGGACGAGATGTGCACCACGTCGCCACCGGCAAAGTCGAGCGCGCCGATAATGTCGCCGATAAAGGAGCCATCGCCGCCCCAAACCATGTGGGCGAGCGGCGCATAGACAACGAGCAGCCAAATGCCCAGGAAGGCCGTCATGACACCAAACTTAACGCGACCGGCAAGGCTGCCCGTGACGATAGCAGCCGTGATCATGGCAAACGCCATCTGGAAGGCGATGTTGATGATCTCCGGGTAGACGGCACCGTCCGACGTGGTACCCTCAGCCGCCTGCAGCACCTGGTCGAGCACCGGCAGACACAGCAGCTGGTCAAAGCCTCCAATAAACGGATTGGAACCGTCGCCGCCGTAGGCCAGCGACCAGCCTGCCACAATCCACAGCACGCCCACCAAACCAATGACGCCAAAGCACATGAGCATGGTGTTGATGACATTTTTGCGCCTAGACAGGCCGCCGTAGAAAAACGCCAGGCCCGGTGTCATTAAAAACACGAGCATGGTGCAGATGAGCATAAACGTTGTCGATCCCGTATCGTACATTCGCTCCCCCTTGGTCGCATGAACGTTGTCGGCGCTCATGATGGAGCCGAGGGGCAACTGGTGTAGACCAGATACGGCGTTATT
Source organism: uncultured Collinsella sp. (assembly GCA_934650975.1). Lineage (GTDB taxonomy): Bacteria > Actinomycetota > Coriobacteriia > Coriobacteriales > Coriobacteriaceae > Collinsella. The sequence goes on from CAKUFW010000002.1 coordinate 35,098, forward strand.
AAACGCTGCGTTGTCGAATGGAAACGGTGCCGCAATCTTGGAAACGACGCGGCAACGGGCGCGAAACGAACGGGAAATACGCGAGCAAGGAAGCCGCAAACACGCCCGTTCCGGCTAGCGACGGAACAGCTCGCGGGCTCGATCGCGGAGGTCGGTAGCTCGGATGACGCCCTCGTAGCGATTGATGCGCAGACGCGGGAAGGCGTTAAAGAAGCGCAGGTCGCGACGGCTGAGTGACACGCTCGGCACCGGACGGCTCATGCGCTTGCCGGCAAGGCGACGACTGAGCGACGGACGCGGCATGCTCGGCGCGGCATCGGCAACGCGGCGAGCGGCAAGCGCCAGACCGCGAGCACCATCCGAGATAAACGTCGGCACCGAAGCCTTCTCACGCAGGGCATCGAGCGCGGCGTCGCCCAACTCTGCCAGCCACGCGTTGACGGCGCGGCTGCGGATATGCGTCTGCGCCACCGAGTCAATCGCCGAATCAGGAATGCGCTCAAGCATGGAATCCGAGGCATCGGCAAGCGATTCGTTGATGCGGTCGGCAAGGTCGGCGCGCACGCGCTCGAGCTGGTCGGACAGACGGCGCCAGCTCGCCAGCGAACACATCGCGTCCACGACCATCGCAACGGCAATGGCAAAGGCCGCCAGCCGCACGATCAACACCGGCAGATGGCCAAGCAGCCCCAGCAGCGCCGGCTCCACCAGGCGACAAATGCACAGGGCACCCAGGCCAAACGCGCAAGCCCAGTACAGGCAGATGCGTCCATGCAGGTTAAACGGCAGGTGAGAATAGTCCCAAAAGCGAGCGCCCGTTGTTTTTTCGAGCAGCACGCCCACGCTGTATTCGATCACGCTGCACACGAGTGCCGCAGCGACAAACTGGCTCGAGGCGTCCGGGATCCCGCGCAGCAGCAGCCAGCAGGCGATGCCGCCCGCGCCGTAGATGGGGCAGCACGGTCCCAGCAAAAAGCCGCTGTTGGCAAAGCGTCCGTGGTTGAGCATGGCGCAGACCGTCGACTCCCATGCCCAGCCGCAAAGCCCGTAGAAGGCAAACGAGAGCACCAGCGCCGAGAGCGGGCAGGCGGCAAGCGTCGCGCCGTCAAATGCCATGTCGATCGCGGTTCCCACCGTCTACCCTCTCCTCTTGTCGCTCGAATCTTTGCTCGAGCTGTCACTCGAGCCTTCGTTCAAATCGTTCGCGCCGCCTTTGTGCGGCAGACGGCCGGCAACCGTCTCGCGCAGTGCGCACCACTTATCCGCCATACACACAATCCAGGCTTCGCGACACGTCGGCGGCACCGGTACCAGCGGAAACATATGGCGCGCAATGATATTCCGCTCGCGCGGCGTCAGCTCAAAATCTTCCTCGGCACGGGCCAGGGCAAAAAACGGATGCCGAAACCCGTGCAGGCGATGGCTTGGATCGGGATCATGCCAATCGTAGAGAAAGTAATCGTGCAGCAGAGCCCCACGCAGCAGCGAGGCGCGGTCAACCGAAACGCCAACACGGTCCAAGCGCTCGGCAAAGGACAGGCTTGCCCGTGCCACCGAGGTCACATGCGCGTACACCGTCACCTCGCCATGCTGGATAAACTCCCGCGTCAGGTCCAAACGCCCCGCTTGGGCCAGCTGGCGGGCAGCACGGTCGACTTCGCGCGCGATCCTCTCGGCACGAGCGGTTTCGGACATGCGGCCTCCTTCCAGCGGCTCTCGACGGCAGGCGACGGCCTGCGCACAATCGATAAAATCATCATGGAACCTACCAGTATGGCATCGGACAAAACGTTTTGCCCCACCAGTTGGCGAATCACCGCGCCGCCGTCACATATCAAACGCCAAAATGTGCGAGACTGTCTTGTGCAATTGTGCCGGCCGAGGGAGCGCCGGTGCTCGATTCGCATGGAGTAACCAACAACGATGCTGCTTACGCAAACGACAACGCCCGAGGACGTCAAGGCTCTCGATCGCGCTGAGCTTCCGCTGCTCTGCGGCGAGATCCGCCACGCCATCCTCGAAAGCTCCGCCGCCGTCGGCGGACACGTTGCCCCCAACCTGGGTGTCGTTGAGCTCACGGTCGCGCTCCATCGCGTGTTCAACTCTCCCACCGACAAGATCGTCTTTGACGTGTCGCACCAGACCTACGCCCACAAGGCGCTGACCGGACGCGCGTATACCTATATCGATCCGAATCGTTTTGGCGAGGCCTCCGGCTTTGCCAACCCTGATGAGTCCGAGCACGACCTGTTCGCCATGGGCCACACCTCCACGTCAGTGAGCCTGGGCTGCGGCCTGGCGCACGCTCGCGACCTGGCGGGCGATACGTACAACGTCATTACCATTATTGGTGACGGCTCGCTTTCGGGCGGCCTGGCGTTTGAGGGCCTCGACAATGCCGCCGAACTCGATAGCAACCTGATCATCATCGTCAACGATAACGACCAGTCCATCGCCGAGAACCACGGCGGCCTCTACCACAATCTCGCCGAGCTGCGCGCCAGCAACGGAGCTGCCGAGCGCAATATCTTCCGCGCCATGGGGCTCGACTACCGCTATCTGGATGCCGGTAACGACATACTGGCGCTGGTCGACACGCTGCAGGAGCTGCGTGATATCGACCACCCCATTGTGCTGCACATCTCGACCGCCAAGGGCAAGGGCTTTGAGCCAGCCCAAAGCGATCCCGAGCGCTGGCATCACGTTGGCCCCTTTGACATGGCGACCGGCCGCAAGCTCTGCCCGGGTCATCCGAGCGAACCCGCGCCGCGCACCTATGCCGACATTACGGGCGAGGCCCTGAGCGCCGCCATCGAGCGCGATCCGCAGGTCGTGGGCATCACGGCCGCCACGCCCTACATCATGGGCTTTACGCCCGAGCTCCGCGCCGCCGCCGGTAAGCAGTTTGTCGACGTGGGTATTGCCGAAGAGCACGCCGTCACTTTTGCCACCGCACTCGCCCGCTCGGGCGCTAAGCCGGTCTTTGGCGTGTACGGTACGTTTTTGCAGCGCGCCTACGACGAGCTGTGGCATGACCTGTGTCTCAACGATGCCCCGGCGACGATCCTGGTGTTTGGCGCGTCGATCTTTGGCACCACATCCGAGACGCACCTCTCGTTCTTTGATATTTCCATGCTGGGCGGACTTCCCAACATGCACTACCTTGCACCTGCCTGCATGGAGGAATATCTGTCCATGCTGAGCTGGTCGCTCGATCACCGCGAGCATCCCGTGGCGATCCGCGTACCGGGCATTGGCCTGGTAAGCCGCCCCGATCTGGCGCCTGCCAAGGACACCGATTACGGCGCCGTTCGTTACAACGTGGTGCGCCAAGGCCGCGACGTGGCCGTGCTCGCGCTTGGCGATTTCTTTGAACTGGGCGAGCGCGTGGCAAACCGCTTGGCTGCCGAGTACGGCATCGAGGCCACGCTCGTCAACCCGCGCTATGCAACTGAGCTCGACCGTGAGTTCCTCGACAGCCTTGCCGCCGAGCATCGCGTTGTCGTCACTCTCGAGGACGGCATCTTGGACGGTGGCTGGGGCGAGCGTGTCGCGTGCTACTTGGCCTGCACGCCCGTGCGCACGCGCACCTTCGGCATCGCCAAGGGCTTCCCCGACCGCTACGACCCCAAAGAGTTGCTCGCCCAGAACGGCATGACGATCGAGAACATGGCCGCAGAGGCCGTAAGACTGCTAAACGAGTAGAAAAACCTCCGCAAAGGGAAACGCCCTTGCGGAGGTTTTTCGCGACGCAATTATCTTGATCTGTAACATCTAGAGGCAGAATTTGCATCTAGACGTTACAGATTGAGACGAGGCGTTTAAGCCCCTGATGTTTATCTCAATCTGTAACAGTTAGGGGCCAAATCCTCGTCTAACCGTTACAGATCGAGACATTCAAATTCCCCTGAAGAGAAAATCTCAATCTGTAACAGTTACTCGTCAAAAACGGCTGCAGATGTTACAGATCGAGACAAAGCAGCAAGGTAGTTAGCAATAGCTTCGCTTGAGGATCTCGACGACGTCGGGGTCGGTTAGGGCGACGGGATCGTGGCCGAACAGGGCGTCGTTGGTCGTTAGGGCATTGTGTGCGAGGGCGGGCAGCTCTTCGGCGGTAATCCCCCACTCGCTCATGGCAAGATCCGCCACGTGGCACGCCTCCATCAGGCGGGTAAGCTCAATTACAAAATCGTGCGGGTCGCTTGCCTCGGCATTACCCATCAGGCGTGCCATGTCGATATAACGCTCGGGCGCGGCACCGTGATCGATCATCCACGTGTGGTAGGCGCGCGCGATCATGATGAGGCCGGCGCCGTGCGGCAGGTCGTGATGATGTGCACTCATACCGTGCTCAAGGCCGTGGCATCCCGCGCAGCCCGAGCACACCATGGCATAGCCGCCGAGTGTGTTGGCAAAAGCGAGCTCGGCACGCGCATCCAGGTCGTCGCCGCTGTTCACGCATGCAGCCAGCGAAGCCGCGGCGCGTCGAATACCCTCGCGGCAAACCATGTCACCCATGGGCGTGTTGGTATTGGCGATATAGCACTCAACGTTGTGGAACAGGGCATCGAAACCCTGATAAGCCGTCAAGCGCGCCGGAACGCTCACCATAAGCTCGGGGTCGACGACCGAAAGCACCGGGAACAGGCGCGGATCGCCCAGGCGCAGCTTCTCGTCATTCTCCTCACAGGAGATCACGCCGCCCGCGTCGGCCTCCGAGCCGGTGCCGGCCGTCGTGGTCACGCACACCAGCGGCAGCGGGTCGTTGGGGATGGGCAGTCCAAGCGCAGTGCCGCCGTTCACAAAGTCCCAGATATCACCAGGGCACTCGTTGCCCTCGGCGTCCGTGTGCGGGTTTGCCGCCACCGCGCAGATGCCCTTGCTGCCGTCCATGACCGAGCCGCCGCCGAGCGCCAGCACAAAGTCGCAGCCATGGGTGCGCGCCATCCAGCCACCCGCGTTGACGGTTTCGCGCAGCGGGTTGGGCTCAATGCGGTCGAACAGCTCGTGCACCACGCCGGCGCGATTGAGCTCGGCCTCCACGCGCTGCAGATATCCAAAGCGCTTGACCGAGTTGCCGCCGGTCGTGACGACAAGCGCCTTGGTACCGGGAAGCTTCTGTGCGCCCAGCTCGCTCAGCTTGCCCGCGCCAAACAGCACCTTAGTCGGCGCGAAGAATGTATAGCCATTCATGCAACGATCTCCTCACGTATATATGCGTCGTGTTGCCGCCATTATAGCGACCGCCGTGCGCAGCCGCCCCGGCCGCAAGCTACCGTCCCAACAGCGACAACCGACGTTTGCCCAGATAAAACCTACCAAAATAAACCTGTCCCTTTTTGGCAGGTAGAATAACCCATAAGGTAAGTATGTTTCTGAGTTATTTCGTGTTGACCCTTTTGAGCGAGATAGGGTATAACTCTACTCAACCGCTAGGGATTTTATTGAGAAAGGTGTTCTCCCATGAGCAAGAACCTCTCCCAGCAGGTCGTTCTCGACCGCCGCGGCTTTGTCGCCGCCACCTTCGCAACCGTCGCCGGCCTTGGTCTTGCCGGCTGCTCCGACACCAGCGCCGAGGCCGACAAGGGTTCCGCCGCCGGCTCTTCCAAGAGCTCCGACGACACCGAGGCTTCCACCACCCTCGACGCCAAGGCATTCGACAAGCTCGTCGACAACGGCCCCAAGGCCGACGACGATGCCATCGCCGCTAGCACTTGGGCAACTGCCGTCAAGAACGCCGGCGTCTTTAAGATCGGTGGCGTTCAGACCTCCACGCTCTTCTCCCTCCTCAACGAGAAGGATGGCAAGACCCGCGGCTTCGACGCCGGCATCGCACAGCTCCTGTCCAACTACATCCTGGGCGAGAACAAGGTCGAGATCACCCAGGTGACCTCCGACACGCGCGAGTCCGTGCTGCAGAACGGCCAGGTCGACGCCGTCTTTGCCACCTACACCATCACCGATGAGCGCAAGAAGCTCGTCTCCTTCGCCGGCCCCTACTATTACACGCAGCAGGCCATCCTGGTGCTCGCCGACAACGACGACATCAAGAGCGTCGACGATCTGGCCGACAAGAACGTCGCCGTCCAGTCCGGCTCCAACGGCCCCGCCATCCTGGAGGAGTTCGCCCCCAAGGCCAGCCAGCAGGAGTTCAAGACCGACGAGGAGGCCCGTCAGGCACTCCAGCAGGGTCGCGTCGACGCCTATGTCATCGACAACAACATGCAGCAGAGCGCCCTGGTCCGTGAGCCCGGCAAGTACAAGATCGCCGGCAAGCCCTTCGGCAGCAAGGAGCCCTACGGCATCGGCCTGCCGCTCGATTCCGACGGCGTCGCCTTCGTCAACGACTTCCTTAAGAAGATCGAGGATGACGGCACCTGGACCGAGCTGTGGCAGATCTGCATCGGCGACCGCACGGGCGACACCAACGTTCCTGAGCTGCCCGAGGCCGGCGCCTAAGCTTGCAAGCTGGGCAACAGCCGCTACGAAACCATACGGAAACGCACGATGCGCTTTATTGCGCTAAACTGTTTCCTTACTGAGTTGTCGGGGCTTCCGTACATACGGGAGCCCCTTTCCTTACCGGCGGGAGGTCCGCATGAGTCTCTCCGAGCTCTGGTCGCTCTATGGCCAGAACTATATCGACGCGCTGTTCGCAACCTGGGGCATGACGCTTGAGTCGTTTGCCATCGCCATGGTGCTAGCGGTCGCCGTCACCGTGATGCGCGTGTCGCCGCTCAAGCCGCTGCGCGTCTTTGGCGACCTGTATGTCCAGGTCTTCCGTAACATCCCCGGCATCGCGTTGCTCATCATCGTCGTCTACGCGCTGCCGCCGCTCAAGATCGTGCTGCCCTACCGCACCTGCGTCATCGTCGCCACGGTGCTACTGGGATCGGCCTTTGGATCCGAGAACTTTATGAGCGGCATCAACACCGTGGGCGTGGGCCAGGTCGAGGCTGCCCGCTCGCTCGGCATGAACTTCAACCGCATCCTCGCCAAGATCGTGATTCCGCAGGCGCTGCGCTCGAGTGTGCTGCCCATGACCAACCTCTTTATCGCCGTCATGCTCACCACCGCCCTGGGTAGCCAGGTGCCGTTGCAGCCGCAGGAACTCACCGGCGTGGTAAGCTACATCAACACGCGCTCGCTCGGTGGTGTCGCCGCGTTCTTTATCTCGGCCCTCGGCTATCTGGGCACGGCTTTTGTGGTAAGCCACATTGGCAACTACATCGATAAGAAGGTGAGGATCCTCCGATGAGTAAGCACTCCTCCCCCGCGCTTACCATGCGCGATGCGCTCTACGAGGCCCCCGGCCCCAAGATGCGCGCCAAGATTCGTATCGGCACCGCCATCTCGCTCGTTGCTGTAGCCGCACTCGTCGTCCTCGTGCTACAGCGTTTTTATGTGACCGGTCAGCTCTCGGTCCACTACTGGTACTTCTTTACGCACCTCACCACCTGGAAGTTCTTACTCGCAGGCTTTGAGGGCACCGTTAAGGTCGCGCTCACCGCCGGCGCCATCGCACTGGTTCTGGGCCTCGCCCTCATGCTCGGCCGCACGAGCGATATCAAGCCGCTGCAGCTGGTCTGCCGTGTGCTCACCGACTTCTTCCGCGGCGTGCCAAGCCTGCTGTTCATCTATTTCTTCTTTTTGGTGCTGCCCCAGTACAAGATCTCGCTGCCGTCGTTTTGGATGCTCACACTGCCCGTCGCACTCGCCGCAGCCGGTGTGCTGGCCGAGATCTTCCGCGCCGGCGTCAATGCCGTGCCGCGCGGTCAGGTCGAGGCGGCTCAGGCGCTCGGCCTCTCCAAGGCTAAAATCACCTTTAAAATCGTGCTGCCCCAGGCGATTCGGTTTATCATCCCATCGTTGATTTCGCAGCTTGTGGTCGTGGTTAAGGACACCACCGTCGCCTATGTGGTGAGCTACCCCGACCTGATGCAGAACGCCCGCGTGCTTATCACCAACTACGATGCGCTTGTATCGGTCTACCTGGTGATTGCGGTCATCTACATCCTCATCAACGTCGCCATCAACAAGGCCGCCATCTACGTTTCGCACAAGACCGGCGCAACCATCATTCGCTAAGTACCCACGTTTTTAAGGCATAAGGAGCCGAGCATCATGGCACAGAGCACTACTTCTTTCGACAAGCAGCCGCTGATCGAGCTCAAGCACGTCGACAAACACTATGGCGACCTGCATGTCCTCAACGACATCAACCTGTCGGTCGACCGCGGCGAGGTCGTCGTCGTGATTGGCCCCTCGGGCTCGGGCAAGTCGACCATGTGTCGCACCATCAACCGCCTGGAGACCATCGACTCGGGCGAGATCCTCATCGAAGGCCAGCCCCTGCCGCAGGAAGGCAAGGACCTCGCCCGCATGCGCGCCGAGCTGGGCATGGTGTTTCAGCAGTTCAACCTGTTCGCGCACATGACCGTGCTGCAGAACGTCATGCTAGGCCCGGTCGACGTACTGGGCGTGTCCAAGGACGAGGCACGCGAGCGCGCTATGGACCTCCTGAGCCGCGTGGGCGTGGCCGAGCAGGCCGACAAGGTGCCCGCACAGCTCTCGGGCGGCCAGCAGCAGCGCGTGGCCATCGCCCGCTCGCTCGCCATGCAGCCCAAGGCCATGCTTTTTGACGAGCCCACGAGCGCCCTTGACCCCGAGATGATCAACGAGGTACTCGAGGTCATGGTCCGTCTGGCCCAGCAGGGCATGACGATGATCGTCATCACGCACGAGATGAACTTTGCCCGCCGCGTGGCCGACCGCGTCGTGTTTATGGCCGACGGCCAGATCGTGGAGACCGGCACACCCGACGAGTTCTTCGACCATCCCCAGACCAAGCGCGCCCAGGACTTCCTCAACTCCATCAAGGGCCACTAACCCAGTAACCACGCCCGCCTGCCATGTCAATCCGAATTCGAAAGCCACCCCTATGATCGGAACCCGCACCTCATCCTCATACACCCCGCACGTCGACGTCGCCCCCGACGACCGCCCGCTGATCCTCGTCGCGCCGCGCTGGGAAGAAGCGAAGCCGTTTTTGAGCGAGACGCTTTCCCCCAACGAGGAGATCGCCAGCGTCTTTGTCGACGCCATCCTTGCCGCCGGCGGACTGCCGCTGCAGATGTCCATCACCGAGGACATCGAGGTCATCCGCCATTATGTCGACATCGCCGACGGCGTCGCCATCCCTGGCGGCCCCGACGTCAACCCCAAGCGTTGGGGCGACGAGCGCCCCTACGACCCCACACTGTGCTGCGAGATCCGCGATCGTTTTGAGTTTAAGCTGGTCAACGAGGTGCTCCGCGCCAAAAAGCCGCTCTTTACCACCTGCCGTGGCACACAGCTGTTAAACGTGGCCACCGGCGGCACCCTATGCATGGACGTACCCAGCTTGGGCGCGCGCGAGGGTCGCACGCAGTGGCGCCACACTCACGTGCTCAACGACCCCGTGCATCCCGTTGAGGTCGTGCCCGGCTCGCTGCTGGAGCGCGCGCTCGGCGGGCACAGGCTCATCCAGACCAACTCGGCGCACCACTGCTGTGTCGATCGTCTCGGCAAGCATACGCGCCTGGTCGCCCAGGCAACCGACGGCGTGCCCGAGTGCATCGAGGTCGAGGGCCAGCCCTTCTGCCTGGGTGTGCAATGGCACCCCGAGTACACCTGGCAGACGCTCGAGACCGACTTTAACCTGTGGAAGTCGTTTGTCGAGGCAGCGGCCGAGGTTAAGCGAGCCCGCTAGCTCGTGAACCACTCAGGTTAAAGCCTCCTAAGCCAGGGGGGCGAACACCAGCCACGGTGCCCGCCCCCCTGTATTTGGTATGCTCGGTATGATCATCCCTCGCAAAAAGTCAAAGAAATCTCGACCGCAATCGGTCGACGGTAAAGCAGATGGCTAAAACGCTCGCTACGTTTATTAGACAGTCAATTAAAATCGAAACGCATTGGCCATTCCCCAACGGGGTCACACCGCAAGTCCACATGAGCATCGAGGACGGAAGCGGAAGCATGGAATCGGCTCCGAGCTGTATGTAGATCGCTACGACGTTGACAAGCAACAACATGCCAATGGGACCGAAGCCAGACCCAAAATAAGAAACAACGATCACGCTAGAGACCGTGTATGCCAAGCAGACGAAACTGGTCAGAAGAAGTCGATAGCAAAATATATCTAAGTTGAAATACTGTTGTGCATCCAGAACGATTGCGCAGTTAAGACGGTACAAAACGACGCTCGACAGGACAAAGGCGCCCAAAAGGGCGAAAGAAGACAGCATCGCTCGCGCAACGATAGCGCACACACGCTTCCCTCCCCGAGCCTCCGACAACCCCCACGGTTCCTCAACAAAGCCCGAACTGACAAAGCACGGAACAATGCAAGCCGCGATGAACGGAAAGAACAATGCGTGAGCCAACGGGGCCACGTTGAACAGCAGACCGCGAAAAACCTCTGCATTACCAAATAGAAGGACATCCTCTGCCGATAGCCGAAGCGTCGGGTCTGGGAAAAAGCCCAAGAAACTGTTCTCACGGAGGCTACAGAACCACATCGGGAAAGAATTAAGCTGCAATACCACCATGCACGCATAAATTGCCAGGATTAAGGCGTATGCTCTTTTGCTCACATGCTTCAATTCTGAATGGAGGAACCTTTTAATCTGACGAGCCATTGAGCACACCTCCGACACGACAGGTCACGAGAGCGTAAATCAATACCGATAGACAGCCAGCTGCCACGCCATACCCCAGAAGCGTCAGCTGCCCCATATCGCTATACCCAAGGGCACATCCGACTCCAAGGTACGGCCCCGGAAGGAGGAAGATCCATCGCAAAGATGGTATAGGCGCCTGAAGGAAGGCTCCGTAGAGCGTCAAGCTCATGACAAATCCTATTATTACCGCAGCCCCGCTAAATACGGCGCTGCTTGTAATCCGATAGATGGTCACCGTCTCCAACGCAACCGATATCACCAATACGGCGTTGATTAACATCGCGGGCAAAAATGCAGCCAGCATGTCGTGCGTGCAGTTTTGTCCCCCACGCATTATGGCTATTGCAAACAGAAGAAGGCAAAGTGCGCTATATGCTGCGCCGACTATTAAAGCAGACGAAAGCACGTGTGCCAGAGCCCCATTAAAGCGGGCGAGACCTCTTGCCGAAGAAATTCGGTATCCCTCTTTATAGCCATGCTCCTGTAAAAGCACCAGACAAACGATGAGTGGGACGAACAGGGAGGTACCGGCGAAAGCACTGCGTGCAAGGGTCTCATCAGGCGCAGAAGGATCGATTACATTCCAGAAGAAACCAATATCCTCCCCATAAACGCCATTGCCAAAGACTAACAACGTTGCTCCCTTTTTTAGGAAGACACCGAAGAGAAGACCGAACGCCAACATAAACGCAAGACCAAACTGTGCCGGGAACATCCTGTGTAGACGCATCAAATCTGCCTTTATGGAATGGATCGCCCGCTTCATAGCGAGACCTCCTGCATCAAGCGCCTGTAATATTCTTTTAGGGACGACGCTTCATTCCTTATGACATCCATCGATTCTTTTTTCAGCAGTTCCCCGTCATGAATAAACAGGCAGCTTGTTGCAACCGACGCCAACTCATCCAAATCATGGCTAGAGATGAGCATGGTCTTGCCCTGGTCTCGATTCAATTGGCCGATAAGGGCCCATATGCTCTCGATGCCCAGCGGGTCCAACCCATTTGCCGGCTCATCAAAAATAAGCAAGTCAGTGTCACCCAACAAAGCCGTAGCTATATCCAGCCGCCGTTTCATTCCCAGAGAAAAACTGCTCACGCTCTTTTTCTCTTCGATGTCCAGTCCAACCAGACTCAAAACGCGAGGAACCTCACGGCTCTCATCAAGCCCCCATTCCGCACATCGGATTTGAAGATTCTCAGCCGCACTGAGGGACTGGTATGCTCCGCTGGAATCTGGCACGTAGCCGACACGCGCCCGCATCAGGCTGAGCTCCCTTTTTGACTTGCCTCCAAAGAGTTCCACGCTCCCCGACGATGGCTCGCAGAGGCCCAATACGATTTTAATGAGCGTGCTTTTGCCCGCTCCGTTTGCACCAACAAGGGCGCAAAGCTCAGACCGATGCACCTCGAAGGAAACGTCATGCAAAACGCGCCGTTTCCCATAGCGCTTTGACACCTTTGATAGCTTTACCGCTGATGCACTCATATCGTTCCCCCTTTCTCTTATCGTATTTACTTTCTGTTATTGTTTGTCGATAACTTATATTTGTCAAGACAATCTCAAAAGATAGAGCCCGTGTTGGACACGGGCTCCATCGCTCTGATACTTCGTTTTAGTTGTTTGCTTTATGCTACTCGTCGCTCAAATCGACAGCAAAGACTGATGTCGGAAGCGACACCTCGTTGCCTCCGCCATCCCGCAGTTGCTTTACGACATTTTTTGCGCGCTCGACAATAAGCTCCTCAAGCTCTTTCTCACTCACACGCTGAATAATATCTCCCGGTTGACAATCAAGTTCATCACAGATATCGAGAAGCGTCTTAAGGCGAATTGCTTTTATCTTTCCGTTTCTTAGCTTTGAAATATTAGCCGGGGTATGCCCCGTGGCCCGGATCAGATCGGCACTGGTCTTTCCGGTCTTAAGCAGCTGCGTCTCAAGCTCGATGATGAGATAGCTCATGTTTCCTCCTACACAAGCTCGTCAGACTGCTCTTGGAGCAGCGAGGCATAACTCCAGATCGCCGAGATAAACAAACAGACAACCGCACCGATAAACGACCCCACATCAAAGGTAGCGCCTTGGCAAATCTCAATAACGAAGGAATGAGGCACGATGTAAAGCTCCAGTCCGCCAATGGTGAGACTGACCGATCCATAGGCACCAACAAGCGAAACCACGGCGTTAACAGCAAAGGCAAGTGCAAGAACACGGATAAGCCGCACATGCGCCTTGGTAAAGGGCGAGACGCCCCGAGAGATGTTACGGCTGATTCCGCACAAAACGACAAGCGAAACACCCGCGACAAGCGCCATGCACAGTCCGCTTGGGATAACGATGCGCCCGCCGTCGAAAAGCGTCACGACACCGAAAGAATCGACGGAAGCAACGTTTGCAATCGCATACCAGATCACGTAAACAACCAACGCGGCAAAAGCGACGAGCATTCCAGCGAAAACGACCATCATGCAAAAACCAAGCTTCCTGATATTTTCACGCGCCTTGGCCATACGCTGAACGCTGTTGGACATATACTCACCCTCATCGAATCTATCGTTATCGGAATAGTTTATCGAACAACGATATGGATTGCATGCGGAAAGCCCCGCCAGTGCGCATAGCCCACTCACTAATCAGAAGGGGTGAGAGTGGATTTTTGGACACGTATCGAACGAGAGTGGATAATCTCCCACTTTGAGGCCGCCACCGGGCCTAAAACGGGCGATTATCCACTCTCATAGTCATCAAGGCTCGCAAGCTCTTATTCAGCCGCCTCGCGTAGAGCCGACATCGTAGCCGCATACTGCTGTCGCAGCGCATGCATCCCATCACGGGCACCATCGACGGCATCGGCGTTGCGCAGCGCCTCGGTCACCACGACCGCCGGCTCGTACAGGTTGTCGAATCCCAGGTTCTGGCTCACGCCCTTAAGCGTGTGCACAGCCATAAACGCGCTTTCCGCGTCGCCTGCCGCCATAGCGGCCTCCAGCTTGTCCATGCTCTCATCATCCAAGAACTTAAGGGCAAAGCGGGCGAGCATCTCCTCGCCCATCAGTCGAACGCAAGCGCCATCATAATTGGCGCCAATCTTCTCATACGCTTCACGCATGGAAATCATGGATGAAAACTCCTTTGGTCAAACTAAATCGTGGGAAACGCAACGACGTCGGCAGGGCGTGCCAACGTTTCGGCAATACGGTCTTGCACCTCGAGCAAACAGTCAAGCAGCAGCGGATTAAAGGTGCCGCACTTGCCATCCAGAATCATCTGGATTGCCTCCTGGTGCGGAATGGCATCCTTGTACACGCGCACGCTCGTGAGCGCATCGTACACGTCTGCCACCGATACCACCTGTGCGGCGATGGGGATATCGTCGCCCTTAAGGCCGTCGGGATAGCCCTTGCCGTCCCAGCGCTCGTGGTGCCAGCGCGCGATCTGGTACGCGTAGTCCAGTAGCGCGTTGCCAGCGTGATGACGGCCCAGCTCGCGCAGCATATCGGCACCGATGGTGGTGTGCGTCTTCATAATCTCGAACTCCTCGGGCGTCAGACGTCCGGGCTTGTTGAGAATCGCGTCGTCAATCGACATCTTGCCGATATCGTGCAGCGCCGAAGCCAGTGCAATCGTGGAGCGCGCCTCGTTATCGAGCGAGAACTTGTCACTGCGCTGGACCAGGCAGCCCAGCAGCAGCTCGGTCAGCTTCTCGATGTTCGTGACGTGCCTGCCGCTCTCGCCGTTACGGAGCTCCATGACACCCGCCATGATATCGATAAGCATGCGGCTGTTCTTAACGCGCTCGTTGTACTGTTGAGCCAGCAGATTTGTCAGGCGACGCTGCTTGGCGTACAGACGAATGGTGTTGCTTACACGGCGGCGCACGACACGCGCGGCGAACGGACGGCTGATATAGTCCGAGGCGCCCAGCTCGTAGGCACGCAGCACCACGTCATCGGAGTCTTCACTCGAAATCATAATGACGGGCAGGTTATCCATGGCAGACCGGCGTGACAGATCGGACAGCACCTCAAAGCCGTTCATGCCCGGCATGACGATGTCGAGCAGCACGAGCGACAGCTCATCGCCGTAGCGGTCGACCATGTCGAGCGCCATGCGGCCGTTGTCAGCCTCCAGAATGCGATACTCATCCTTGAGCATCTCGTTGAGGATGACGCGGTTCATCTCGGAGTCATCAACGATAAGAATCGAGGGCTTTTTGCTTTGGAAGGTCTCGATTGCGTCGTTGTCAGTCACGACCGTACCGGGCTTTGCCTTGGCATGGCTCAACAATTGGACCGCGCGGCTAACGCCCTCATCGACCGTCTCGCCATTGATGCGAACACCGCCCACGCATGCCGTAAGGCTGACATGCTCATGGCCGGGGACAATCGTGGCATGAACGACATCGGATACATGGCGCAGGCGACGGGCGAAGTCATCGGAGGGGACATTGGGCATGACGACCACAAACTTGTCGCAGCCATAGCGGACAAGCTCATCAGTCGAACGAATACCGCTGCGTATCGCCGCCGCCACGGCGCCGAGCGCCAGGTCGCCGGCATGACGACCGCAGGTATCGTTGAAGACCCTAAAATCATCGAGGTCGATCATCGCAACGCCGGCGTTCATGCGGGCGCTGCGAAGCTTCTCCTCGTAGTATCGGCGATTGCGCGCGCTCGTCAGCACATCGGTGTAGACAAGGTCCTCTTCTGCGGCCTCTTGTTCGTTGATCGGGCGCGCCATCAGCAGAACGTGAGGCTCGCCTTCGACCGTCATAGAGCGCACGCGAGCACGGTATTCGATACCGTCGTTAAGCAGCTGCTCCGATATCTCATCGGAAGTTGCCAAGGCCTCGAGACTCGACTGGCGCAGACAAGGGCACCGATCGCCGGCGAACAGACAGTTACGCTCGTTCTTGACCTGTTCGGCAGATAGCAGACGTACCACGGGGTAGATCTTCGCGGCACGGGCAACCTCGGCGGCAGCTTCCTCGTCGCTTAGATTGGCCTCGTGATTATTGAGCATATGGGGCCCTTTCAGTCGTTGCGTTTGATAGCAGTTGGCATCAAATGGTACAAGGGTAGCATCTTGTCGATGCAGGTAAGCACGTGAATGCCGTTACATTTTCATGAGTTGGCGGACGGCATGTTTGGAGGTGCAGACGCGAGGTTTTGGGGGCGTTTGTTAACACCGCCGAAACGCTTGCGAGCGCCGCCCGCCAAGGCCATTAAAAGCGCTCGGACCCCAAGATGCCGCGGACGGTCTGGGCCGCCGGCGCCGGGCGATCGCGAAGACCGTTATGCGCTCCGGGAATCGTCACGAGTGGGCAGTTCAGAAGCTCTGCCGCCGTTCGCGTGCCCGCCTCGCGAGATGTGCCGATCGAAAGCTCGCCCAAAAGCACAGCGGCAACCGCCTTTGGTGCGCTGATGTCTTCCCATTCGGGTGCATAGGTCATGTTGAGCCCGTATTCGTTCGCCATGAAACAACGGCCGTTGCGCAGGGCATGCTTGGCCTCCGCTTCAGTTGTCTTGGGGGCCTCAGGGTCTGGGTCGCCGATGGCGCCCAGAAAGGCCCTCAATGCCCTCGAGACCTTCCCCGCCGCAATCATATCGAGCAAAACCGGAGCTGCACCCAGACCGGCACCCTCACCCGTCACGGCGGGCTCATGCAGAATCGCTCGCGAGACGACGGCCGGGTTTGTACGAAGAAGTTCCAGGGCCACCAGCGTTCCGGCGCTGTGCGCGAGCACGTTTGCCGCAGGGCCGACATACTCGATAACGGCCTGCAGGTCGGCAGCTTGGGTGGCGAGGTCATAGCGACCGTCCGCAGCATCGCTGCTCTCACCGCAGCCGCGGCGATCGTAGGTAATTACGCGGTAGTCATGGCTGAGCTCGCAAGCAATGCCGTCAAAGAAGATGCCGTCGACGCAGGCACCGTGCACGCATACCAGGGCAGGCGCATCGGACGGCACGTCCGGGCCGGCATACTCGCGACAGGCAATCGTAGTGCCCGCATTCTCAACCGTAAAATCCATGTTGTATCCCCATCATCAATGCTCATCCAGACGCACGCCGGCAGCTCCGGACAGATGCTCATCGTCTTGTGCTTTGTTAACAGATTAACTGTACCCGACTCGAAAGCTTTCATAGCACAGCATCAAGAGCAGAGTTAAAAATCGAAACCTGCAAAGCACAAGCCCGAACCATACGTTGGCGCCGATGCTATGCTAAGGCACAACTGTCTTGAGGAGCATATGCCTATGTCTACGTTTTTGAATGCCAGTCCGATCTTTGGACCCGTCCGCAGTCGTCGTCTTGGCCTCTCGCTTGGCGTCAACATGATGCCGGCTAGCGGCAAGATTTGCACCTTTGACTGCATCTACTGCGAAAACGGTCTCAACGCTGAGCGCCCCTGTCACGAGCCGTATAACACCGCCGCCGTGGTGCTCGACGCTCTAGAGGCCAAGCTGCGTGAGATGGCGGCCGAGGGCGAGCTCCCCGATGTGATTACGTTTGCCGGCAACGGCGAGCCCACCGCCGCGCCGGAGTTTCCGCAAGCCATCGCCGGTGCCGTTGCACTGCGCGACGAGCTGGCACCGAATACCAAGATCGCCGTGCTCTCCAACGGCACGCGTGCCGACCGCCCCGAGGTGCACGATGCGCTCATGATGGTCGACGACAATATTCTTAAGCTTGATACCGTTGACCCGGCATTTATCCAGCTGCTTGACCAGCCTGTTGGCCCCTACGACGTTGAGCACCAAATCGAGACGTTCGCGAGCTATAACGGCCACGTCATTATCCAGACGATCTTTTTGACCGGCGAGTACCAGGATAAGTCCGTCGACAACACCGGTGAGGAATACGTCGGCCCCTGGCTCGCAGCGCTCGAGCGCATCCGCCCGCAGGAGGCGACCATCTACACGGTGGCGCGCGAGACGCCGGTCGCCGGCCTTGCCAAAGCGACGCCCGAGGTGCTCGACGCCATCGCCGCACGCGTCCAAGCCCTCGGCATCCCCTGCCAGGTGAGCTACTAGCACGCAGCTGCTCTGCAGGTGGGCTATACTAGCTGCGGATGAAAGGAAGTTAGCCATGTTTGACAAGGGACCTGTGCCCGGCCGCAACGACGCCTGCTGGTGCGGCAGCGGCAAGAAATATAAGAAATGTCACAGCGCCTTCGACGAGCGCCTCGAGCGCCTGTGGGAGGAGGGCTGGAACGTCCTGCCCCGTACGCTCTACAAGACGCCCGCCGACATTGAGGGCATCAAGCGCTCGGCCGCCATCAACGTGGGTGTGCTCGATTACGTAGGCGAGCACATCGCCGCGGGCATGACCACCAACCAGATCGACCAGATGATCTACGACCACACCGTCGAGCACGGCGGCACGCCGGCCGACCTCAACTACGAGGGCTACCCCAAGAGCGTGTGTACCTCGATCAACGACGTCGTCTGCCACGGCATTCCCTGCGACACGGATGTCCTGCACGAGGGCGACATCATCAACGTTGACTGCTCCACGATCTTGGACGGATACTTTAGCGATTCGAGTCGTATGTTCTGCATCGGCGAGGTTTCGGCCGAGCGTCAGCGCCTGGTCGACGTCACCCGTGCCAGCGTGGAGGCAGGCCTTGCCGCCGTCAAGCCGTGGCTGCCGCTTTCCGTCATGGCCGAGGCCGTGCAAAAGACGGTCGAGGACGCTGGCTTTAGCGTGGTGCGCGAATACGGCGGGCACGGCATTGGCAAGGAGTTCCACGAGGACCCGTTCGTGGGCTTTACCACCGAGGCGCCCGACGTGGACACCATCATGGTGCCGGGCATGGTCTTTACCATCGAGCCCATGGTCAACGCCGGAAAGCCCGACATTAAGATCAGCAAGGGCGACGGTTGGTGCGTACGCACCAAAGACGGTAGCGACTCTGCCCAGTGCGAGGTACAGCTGGTCGTGACCGAAGATGGCTACGAGCTGCTGAGCTGGTAGCCGTATGGACGCCGGATGCTGGCGGGCACGCCCGTCTTGCATCCGGCGTTTTGTTTGAACGTTTTGCCTGATAAAACCTGCCAAAATAAACCTGTCCCTTTTTGGCAGGTTGAACGGAGAGGACCGCTTGTGAACATCTTGGTTTTGTTGCCCGTCAATGATCGTCATCGTGCGATCCTCGAGTCGAGTGCTCCGGGCGAGGACTTTATCTACACGAGTGCCGATGCGGTCACGCGCGAGCAGGTCGCCGACGCCGACGTAATTCTGGGCAACATTGACCCCGCTGCGCTCACGGCATGTGAGCATCTCCAGTTGCTACAGCTGCAGAGTGCCGGTTACGACGATTACCTCGCCGCCGGCACCGTGCCGGCCGACGCCAAGCTCTCCTGCTCGGTGGGCGCCTATGGCCAGGCTGTGAGCGAGCACATGTTTGCCATGGTCCTTTCGATGATGAAGCGCCTTCCCGGCTACCATGACCTGCAGCGCGAGCATCGCTGGGAGGACCTGGGGCCGGTCACTTCGCTCAAAAACGCCAACGTGCTGGTGCTTGGTGCGGGCGATATCGGAGCCCACTTTGCCACGCTCTGCCGTAGCATGGGCGCGCACGTCCGCGGCATCAAGCGACATCCGCTCGTCTACTCCATCGTGTTTGAGGACATGGACGGCATGGACGCCCTACCCGAGCGCCTGGCCGAGGCCGACGTCGTCGCGTCCTTTATGCCCAGCACGCCCGAGACCCGCGGTCTGGCGAATGCCGAGTTCTTTGCCGCGATGAAGCCGGGCGCTTTCTTTGCCAACGGCGGTCGCGGTGACCTCGTGGTTGCCGACGACCTGGTTGCCGCCCTTGAGTCCGGGCACCTTGCCGGCGCCGCGGTCGACGTCACCGATCCCGAGCCGCTGCCCGCGACAAGCCCGCTGTGGGATGCGCCCAATATGCTCATCACGCCGCATATCTCCGGCTGGTTCCACCTAGAGGCCACGCTCAACAACGTGGTCGACATCGCCGCCGAGAATCTACGCCATCTGCAGGCCGGAGAAACGCTGCGCTGTTGGATCGAACACTAATTGTTCCGGCGTTTTACCAAACGCCGGAACCCCTCGACGCTGCGAGCCCGCCAGAGCGGCAATCTGACGTTCAATCGTCGGGCATGGCCAAAAGGCCTATGTCCTCCTCTTTCACGTCACCTTGCTCGCTCTGGCGGGCTCTCGCTGACTTTTGCTCTACCTGCGGAGTTTCGCTGGCGTCGACTTCATCTGCAAGCCTTAGCAGCTCCGTCTTACCGTTGGCGCTGTGACATTTGCCCAGATAGAACCTGCCAAAATTAACATCCCTCTTTGGCGAGTTTTAGAGCTCCACGCTTTCGGCGCCGTTGATGGTTAGGTTGCGCTCGTAGAAGGCGGTGAGGGCGCGGATGGCGTACATCACGTCGCGCACGCCGCCGGTCTCGTAGCTCGAGTGCATGGCCAGCTGCGGCAGGCCCACGTCTACGGCGTGCATGCTTGCCTGCATATTGGACAGGTTGCCGAGGGTGGAACCGCCGGCCATGTCGCTCTTGTTGGCGAAGGCCTGCGTGGGCACATCGGCGTCGTCGCAGATGGCCTGGAACACCGCGCGGCTAAAGGCATCGGTGCAGTAGTGCTGGTTGGCGGCCTCCTTGATGACGATGCCGCCGTTGAGCACCACCTGGTTGCGGGCATCGCACTTCTCGGCGTGATTGGGGTGCACGGCATGAGCATTGTCGCAGCTCACGAGCATCGAAGCGGCAAGCGCGCGATGGTACGACTCGTCATCAAAGCCAAGCGACCCGTTAATGCGGCGCAGCGCGTCGGCCAAGAACGTAGACATGGCACCCTGCTTGGTCTCGGAGCCAACTTCCTCGTTATCGAAGCAGCAGAAGACCGAGACATCGTGCGCATTCTCGGCACCCAAAAACGCCTGCAGCGAGGTGTAGGCGCAGGCCAGGTCGTCGAGCTTGGGCGTCGAGATAAACTCGTCGGCCCAGCCCCAAATGCGTGCATCCTGACGATTGACCAGGAACAGGTCACGGCCCAAGATCTGCTCGGGTTCCACATCGAGCTCATCGGCGATCAGGGCATCAAAGTCGCCCTGCTTCAGCTCGCCGGCGCTGATGAGCGGGCACAGGTCGACGGCGCGGTTGGGCGCAAAGCCCTCGTTGACGCCGCGGTTCATGTGGATGGCAAGGCTCGGAATGATAGCAACTTCGCGCTCGGTGGCAAGCAGGCGGCTCTCAATACGGTCGCCTTCGCGCACCAGCACGCGACCGGCCAGCGCCAACGGACGATCAAACCAGGTGTAGTCAATCATGCCACCGTAGGCCTCGGTGTTCAGGCGCAGCGTCTCGCCTGCACCGTCGAGCTCGGGCACGGCCTTGACCTTAAACGTCGGCGAATCGCTATGCGATGCCGTGAGCTGGAAATGATAGTCGCCGGCAACGCCGTCCTCGCCCCACGTTGCGGCCAGATCCTCGCCCACCTTAAAGGCGATTACACTCGATGTATTGCGCTGAGTGTAGTAGCGACCGCCCGGCTCGATATCCCACGCCGCGTTCTCGGGCAGGTAGGTAAAGCCCGCCTCATCGAGTTCGGCCATAATGGTCGCCGCTGTATGGAACATGCTGGGGCATGCCTCGATAAAGTCGATAAGGTCGTTGGCGGCCTCGATATCGTCGGCTGTCACGTGCACGCGCTCGGGCGCTTCCTGATCCGTCATGCTCTCCCCTTTCGCTGGGCTGCTGGTCCCCTCCAGCATACCCCCAACTGACCGACCTGTCCGACAAATCGAACGCCCGACAAAGCCGGAGCGCCAAGCGCAAAGACCAAAGATCTTGCGTTACGACCAAACGACAATTGAATTGACAAGTTAACCAGTGGTAATTTCTGGTATTTTTGTTTACTGCCTTTAACTTTTTGCGGTAAGCAACATGAGTTCTATGGCAGTTACCTATCATGTGCGACGCACATGGCCACTGTCCATCCGGGTGCAACAGGAAAGGAGAGCAGCACCCAACGACCGATCAATAGAAAAGAGGTTCTATGCACAACGATAACGCTGTGCTGCGCAAGCTCAACGCTGTGGGCAGCAATGCCTGCCGAGGCGCACTCATCGCCGCGATGACCGTCTCGATGATGCCTACCAGCGCTTTTGCCGCAGCAGCAACAACGGAGACCGGCTCCGAAGCTACCAACAACGCGCCGATCTCCGCCACAAATGAGGAAACGAATTCCCTCAGCTCCGAGTATAGCCTGAGTGCCGTCTCTGACGACGCCAAGTCCCCCACAACCAGCTACGATTTGACCAAAATCGCAGATGGTACGTACACGGGCACGGCCACGGCCGACTCGAGCGATCCGCTCAACAAGGCTGGTGACGAATGGAACGCCGCCGATGGAAAGTACGACGTCAACGTCAGCGTAACCGTCAAGTCGGGCAAGATTACCAAGGTCCAAGTCGCCGATTACAGCAACCTGGGCGACGACGACTGGGATCGTATGGATAAGGCCGTCAACGGCTTCAGCAAAAAGGGGACGACCTATACGGGCGTTGTCAAGCAAATCGAAACCGTCGGCAACACCACTGCGATCGACGCCGTCTCTACCGCGACGATTTCGTCCAACGCCATCAAGGCTGCCGTCGACAACGCCCTCCAGGCCGCCTATGACGAGCAGAATCCGTCGACTCCCGCGACTGAAGAGTACACCTACGGCTACGCCGGTCTGACTTGGGCCGAATATTGGACGGGCGAAAACGTCTACAACGCGACCAACACCTCTTCCTCCAGTGAGGTCGATCGAGATGCAGGCAAGGGCGTCTACGAATACGACCGCGGCGGCTACGACGTAGTGACCCGTGCAACCTTTAACCATGGCCTGCATCGCGGCAGCTATCAGTGCACCGACGTCATCAAGACTGCCGAGGGCAAGGACATCTATCCCTCCTACTACCCCAACAGCACGTCCTTTGTCGACGTTGACGGCAACACGTTCTCCATCGACGGCAAGACCAAAACTGTGACGGCGGCCGACGGCACGGTGTACACCATGACTGGCCATGAGGTGACCGGCCTTAAATACGTCCCGGTCAAGATCAAGACCGCAGACCTCGAGGCCTTTAAGGCGAGCCACAGCTTTGTCGCCAACGGCGAGAAGCTTGCCGGCGGCTTTGGCGAAGTCAACCTCAAGGCGTACTCCGATCTGGTTGCGAACGTCGACGCCGACACCAACGGCCTTAAGACCGTAACGAACAACAACGGCACCTTTAGCTTCTCGGCTGCCGCCACCGGCACCGACTCGGGCATCAAGGACCAGGAGCTGAAAACCGCTACGGGCATCGAGCCCACGGTCAAGGAAGCGAGCGGCTCCTACGGCGAGTTCCTGCGCGTGGACCTCAACGGTAACTACGGCGACCTGGGCGCCAACATGCAAAGCGTCACCTGGACCTACTACGGCGACGACGCAACCTACACCAACGCGCTTGCCACCTATGGCACCAAGTTCGCCGCCGATAACTGGATGCACAAGTCCATGGGCATTCAGCTGGGCCTTACCAAGTCCGCTCGCTGCCAGCTGCCCGAGGGCACCAATGGCACCGGCTACTGGAAGCTCACCGTGCATGCTCTGGGCTACAACGACTACACCTATACCTTCCAGGCGACTGACGACAACATCGTGGGCGCCAAGGAGCCGGTGACCGACGCCACCAAGGCTCAGCTGCAGGAACTCTACGATAAGGCGGCGGCGCTGGATAAGTCCAAGTACACCGAGGACTCCTGGAGCAAGTCGTCTATCGAAACTGAGCGCGACGAGACCAAGGATTTGCTCGCCAAGAAGAATCTAGGCGAGGCCGAGGCCGCCGAGCAGATCACCCATCTGCAGGCCGCGCTCGATGCCCTCGTGAGCCTGTATCCCCAGGCTGGCGACTACGTGCTCATGAACATCCCCTACAGTGATTTCTATGCCGCCGAAAGCAACAACGCCGGCACCGACATCGTGACCTCGGCAACCAAGCAAAAGACGCGCTCGACGCTGGCGAGTGGCTCTTATCACGTGAACTCCGATGGCACGGACATCTCGGGCGTCACCTTTGCCGTCAAGGTGGGCGAAGGCAACATCGACTGGTCCAAGTTCACCCGCGTGACCGATGACAGCTCGGTCGACATCACCACCTCGATCAAGGGCAAGGAGTCCACGACCACCTACACGGGCAAGAACGCGCTGTTCGAGTCGGGCAACTACTCCTACTACGTGCTGCCTGCGGGCGAGACGCCTACCAACTACAAGGAGCTCACCGCCGATGCTCAGGGCAACCTGAGCTTTGGTGCCGTCGAGGGCAAGGAAGCTACCGAGCTCAACGGCGTCACCGCCGACTTTAAGACCTCGAGCAAGTACGGCGACTACGAGATCGACTTTGAGAATCTGCGCGAGCAGATGGTGGATGCCGATGGCAATCAGGCAACCGTATATGGCGCCGTTGTCAACGCCGCCGATACAGACGGCACCGTCGAGGGCTACGGCATGCGCGCCGTCGAGAATATCTGGAAGGGCAAGGAGATTGCCTGGAGCTGCGGCCTGGTCACCGAGTCTCACGGCAGCCCGCTGAGCTCGCAGTACTACACGTCTATGATGGGCAAGACCATCAAGAGCGTGACGTTCTACACCTCCACGGGCACCTACACCGTGTCCATGGACCAGTACGTCCCCGTCAAGGATGCCGACGCCGCCATCAAGGCCGAAGATGTCTCGCTTGACGGTGCCAACGCCACCGTCAATGCCGATGTCACCTTGCCTGAGGGCTTTGACGCCGCATATCAGATCGACGGCCAGAACGTCGAGCCGCTTGCCACCAACGCGCGCGGCGCCGCAGCCGTCACGTTTGACGCCTCGGCTCTTAAGCCCGGCAGCCACACGCTGACTGCCGTTGACAAGAAGGGCAAGTTCGCCGATATCAGCACGAGCTTTACGGCAACCACCTCCAAGCTCGTTGCAGGCTTTGATGCCGCAAACCTTAACCTCATCGCCGCCAACGATGCCACGGACGAGGATCTTGCCAACTACGTCAGCAATATCGCCAAGGTCACCGTCAATGGCACCGAGTACAGTGCGCAGGGCCGCGGTGCGGTAAAGATCTTCAACGCCGACGGCTCGCTTAACCTGGCGGCCGCCAACCAGGATAAATCGCTGGTGTTCGATGCCAACGGCGACTACCAGATTGAGGTCGAGGCCACCGGTTACACCACCAACCTGGGCTTCACCTACATCAAGTCGGCCGACAAGACGGCGCTCAACGCCGCGATTGAAGCCGCTGCCAAGCTGAGCAACGACCAGGGCACCTACACCGCTGCATCTTGGACTGTGTTCCAGGACGCGCTGAGCGCTGCCCAGGGCGTTAACGAAAGCCCCGCGGCTACCGACGACGAGGTCGCCAACGCCCTCTCGAAGCTCCAGAACGCTCAGGCCGCGCTCGCCAAGGCCGCAACGACCGACCAGAAGACCGACCTTAAGGTCGAGATTGGCCGTGCCGATGTGCTGAACGAGTCCGACTATACCGCCGACTCCTGGAAGGCATACCAGTCCGCGCTGGCAGCAGCCCAATCCGTGCTTTCGAAGGACGACGTCTCTGCCGCCGACGTCGAGACGGCAACGGCTGCGCTCAAGACCGCCCGCGAGGCGCTCGCCAAGCCCAGCCAGAGCCCCAAGGACAACTCCACGAGCACCACGACGACCACGACGACCTCGTCCTCGAGCAAGAAGGACGCCGCGAAGGGCGATCTGCCCACGACCGGCGATAACCAGCTCGTTGCCGGCGGCATCGTGGCAGCCCTGGGTGCGGCCATCATTGCCGCCGGGGCCACGCTCCGTCGTCGTTTTAACCACTAGTCGCTCGCTTTTTCGGTGACTTGGCGCCGCATAGGCAACGTCGCCCGCGGCGGACGCGCATCCGCCGCGGGCTTTTACCGTCTCGTCACGAGAGCTGCGCACGAGCCCCAGGTACCGCCTGGGTCACGCACGCAGCATCCAACAAGGAGTTCTTTTTGATGGAACATAACGACCATACGACCCCCGCCCGTCTCGCGGGCCTAGGACGCAAGCTGGCAGGAGCCGGTTTTTTGGTCCCCTCAATCGCGCTGGGCGCCACCGTCGCGCTGAGCGTATCGCAATATGTGCCGGCAACCTATGCCGCCAAGACCACGCCGGTCTCCCAGGCCGGTGCAGCCGAACTCAAGCAGGTCGATACCTCACAGGTCGAAAAACAGTCGGGGGAGCCCGCGAGCGGGGTTTCGCTCAACGCATCCGACTACGGTATCGATGCCGCCAACCTCAAAGACGGCGTCTACACCGGTTCGGGCAGCGGCTTTAGCGGTACCATCACCGTGCAGGTCACCGTTGCGGGCGGCAAAATCACCGCTATCCAAATCGTCTCGTCGAGCGACGATGCCGCCTACCTCAACCGGGCGCAGGCCGTGATTCCATCCGTCATCGCGGCACAATCCACCTCCGTCGATACCGTCTCGGGTGCCACGTACTCCTCCAAGGGTATCCTCATGGCCATCCACAACGCGCTCGTCCAGGCGACGGGCGGGCTGGCACAGGCCGTCGCGCCCGCAGCAAGCAGTGGCACCTCGAGCTCAAAGCCGCACACCACCATTACCACCGTTACGCCTACCAACGGTTACGCCGATGGCGTCTACCTGGGCGAGGGCGAGGGCTATGAGGGCCCCATGACGGTGCGCGTCACCGTCTTTGGCGGCAAGGTCACTTCCATCGAGCTGGTAAGCAGCATGGATGACGAGCCCTACTTTGGTCGCGCGTGGGCAACCGTTCCCGGTCGCATCATTGCGGCGCAGACCACTTCGGTCGATGCGGTGAGCGGCGCCACCTATTCGAGCGAGGGCATTCGCGACGCCGTCAACAATGCGCTCAAAAAGGCAGCCGAAGCCGCCGGCATCACCCCGGTTCCAAAACCCGAGCCAACGCCTGAGCCCGACCCCAACCCGGCGCCCGACCCCGACACCTCGACGACATACGAAGACGGCGATTACACCGCCTATGCCCTATGTCAAAACGAAGAGGACGAGGATGCGTTTACGCCGTACTATGTGGCGCTCACCGTCCATATCGAAAACGGTACACCGACTGACATAACCGATGTCTACGGATCCTCGGCCGGCGAGTCCGATGACCCCACGCTCGACCCCTTCGACGAGGCCAATGAAACGTACCTGGACTACGCCGCCTATGGCCGCACGTTGCGCGGAACGCTCTATACGGGCGTGATTTCCCAGCTCATCGAAGGCAAAAAGCAGCCATCTCAGGTCGATGTGGTCTCGCGGTCCACATATTCGTCCCGTGCTATCGCTAAGGCGTATGCCTGCGCGCTCGAGAAGGCTCACGCGGCATACGAAAAAGCCCACGGCACCGGCGAGGATAACGGCAGCGATAATAACGGGGGCGCAAACGGCGTCACGGACGCCGATGTCACTGCTGATGCCACGGCATCCAGCAAAGACAGCACCGCGTCCGCCGGGGTGAACGCCCATGCCTAATCCCTTTATCGTCGCCGGACACGCCATCGCGCGCAACCATATCTTTATCATCAAAGCCCTCAACGTCTGCATTGTCGCAGGTGTCGTGCTGGGCTTTAACACCTGGGCCGTACAGGTCGCCCAAGCCGATGCCGCCGCCAAACAGCAAGCTCAGGCCGCCGCACGCAGCGGCGGGCGCGGTCCCCATGCCACCGATGGCACATTTACCGGTTCGGCCCAGGGCTATGGCGGCACCGTGACCACGCAGGTCACCATCGACAACGGCTACATCGCATCCGTCGAGGTCATCGACCACGCCGGTGAGACGCCTGCGTACTTCTCGCAGGCAGAACGCCTTTGCGACGACATCGTCGACGCCCAGACCACGTCCGTCGACACCGTCTCGGGCGCCACGTTCTCATCTGCCGGTATCCTCAACGGCGCCACGCAGGCGCTCGAGGCGTCGAATGCCGGCGAAGGGGGCGAGTAGCATGGCCATCAATTCCAATGTCGGGGGGCCCAAAGCCACCAAGTATGCCAACAACAGGCAGGGCGGCGCACGCAAGAAGATCGCCGATACCCTGCAGATTATCCGTGCTCCCAAAAATGCAGGTCAAAAGCGCCGTCGCGTCGAGCTTATCCATAATGGGCTACGACGAATCTGCCAGTTGTCGTTCTTTTTAGCCTTCCCCGCCATCTTTAGCGCAAGCTTTAACGGTATTAAGTACGTCTTTTCGCAGCTCGGCGGCCAGCAGCCCATCGAGCTCACCGGCTTTGTCGCACTGCTCTTGGCTATCCTCGCATTTACCTGCGTGTTCGGACGCTTCTTTTGCGGCTACGCCTGTGCCTTCGGCACGCTCGGCGATGCCGTGTTTGCACTCGCCGCGCCCCTGCGTCGAGCCCTCAAGCTCGAGGGACATAAGCCTTACCGCATGCCCGCCGGAGCGCAAAGTGCCTTGCAGCTCATCAAGTTTTTTGTTCTGGCAGCCATCTGCATCCTGAGCTTTATGGGCATTTGGTCGCAGGTCGCAGGCCTGAGCCCCTGGGTCGCCTTTGCGGCCATCGACGCCCGCAATCTCGACGGCATCGCCGCCGGGGCCTTTATCGCCCTTGTCCTCGTCATGCTCGGCATGGCCCTGGTCGAGCGCTTCTTTTGCCAGTTTCTCTGCCCGCTGGGCGCAATCTTTTCGCTGCAGCCGGTACTTCCCATCTCGCAGTTCAACCGCGACCGCACGCGTTGCGCCAAGCGCTGCAACCGCTGCCAAGATCGGTGCCCGGTTCGCATCCACCCCGACCGCAACGACCTCAAGGCCGGCGAATGCATCGCCTGCGGACGCTGCGCCGACGGCTGCCCCATGGCAAACGTCACGCTCCTGCGCATCGAGCGGGACATGGGCGACGAACCGCGCAACCTATGCGGCAATGGCATCGCCGCCGTACTCATAAAGGCCGCAATACTTGCGGCCATTTGTCTGTGCCTGCTCTAACTTAAACGACCAAGAACGGAAGCCCATGCCAAACATTGTCGACTACAACCATCCCACTTGCTCGCGCCGCGCCTTCTTGGGCCTCGCTGGCGCCGGACTGCTATCGGCAGCCGCATCGCTTGGCCTTGCCGGCTGTGGCCCTCAAAACGCAAAGGCATCGGCTGACTCCAGTGCCAAGGGCAACGCCGCTCAAAAAGTCCAATCAACCACATTGTTTGCATTCGATACCGTCGTGACCATCAGCGCCCAGTGCAGCAAAAAGCTGCTCAATACCGTTAGCGAGCGCTGCACGTATTTTGAGAACCGCTTTTCGCGCACGGTCGAGGGCTCTGATATCTGGAACATCAACAACGCCGCAGGCGCCCCGGTCGAGGTCGCACCCGAGACGGCAGCAGTTATCAAAGATGCCATCGAGTATGCCAAGGAGTCCGACGGCCTCTTTGACATCACCATCGGCGCCGTCTCGAGCCTTTGGGATTTCGTTGAGGGCATTAAGCCCGACGATGCCGCCATTCAGGCAGCACTTCCCCACGTCGACTATCGCACCATCACGGTCGAAGGCAACACCGTCACGCTCGCCGATCCCAAGGCAAAGCTCGACCTTGGCGGCATTGCCAAGGGCTACATCACCGACGATGTGGTGAGTATCCTCAAAGAGGGCGGCTGTAAGAATGCATCGATCAGCCTGGGTGGCAACGTCTACGTGATGGGCGAGAGCTTTGACGGCGATGCCTGGAGCGTCGGCGTCCAAGACCCCAACGGCGCACAGGACGACGTTCTGGCCACTGTCGCGGCACGCAACCGCTCGGTCGTCACCAGCGGCCTCTACGAGCGCAGCTTTGAGCAGGACGGACAGCTCTACTACCACATCCTCGACCCCAAAACGGGCTATCCCGCAAGCACCGACCTCAAGAGCGCCTCAATCATGACCAAGAAATCCGTGCTGGGGGACGCCTACTCCACCATCCTGTTTTTGCTCGGCCACGACCGCGCCATGGAGCTCATCGAAAACGATGAGCGCTTTGAGGGCGGCGTTTTAGTCGATATGGACGATCGCGCCACCAAGAGCGACGGCTCGGCGTTCAAGATCTTGCAGGATTAGGAGCCATGATGGTCAAGCGCAAAGGTGCGCGCGATGGGCGCGACAACAAAAGGCTCAACCTCATCCTGGTTTTGGCAATAGCGGCCGTCGCATGCGTCGGCTTGGTCGCCACGCGTCTGATGGGAGCAAACACGAACGCCGATACGGCCACGGTCGTTATCCGCGATGGAGAGCAAAACGTCCACGAGCTTCCTCTGAGCCAGAACACGACCAAGACCGTTACGACCGACTTGGGAACCAACCTCATCGAAATCAAAGACGGACGCGTGCGCGTCGAGGAAGCAGACTGCCCCAACCAGGACTGCGTGCACCAGGGCTGGATTGACGCTGCCGGGCAGCAAATTGTCTGCCTTCCGCACAAGCTTACCGTCGATATCGTCGACGAGAGCACCGAGACCACCTACGACGTAGTGGGGCGCTAATCCGTGGAGATGGTCGATATCGAGCACGCTCACCGCCTGGCGCGCGTTTCGCTGCTGTGCGCCTGCGCATTGGTGCTGTCCTATCTGGAGACCATGATTCCGCTGCCCGTCGCGGTGCCCGGCATTAAACTGGGCCTTGCCAACGTGGCCGTAGTCGTCGCGCTCTATACGCTCGATGTCAAAAGCGCCGGTGCCGTTGCGCTCGTCAAGGTCTTTGCATCGGGCTTTTTGTTCGGCTCGCCCATGATGCTCGCCTATAGCCTGGGCGGCACGGCCCTCGCCTTTATCGGCATGGTCGCCCTTGCTGCCGTGCCGGGTGTTGGCTTGGTGCCCGTGAGCATGCTTGCCGCCGTGCTGCACAATGTAGGCCAGCTGGGCGTTGCTGCCATGGCGCTGCAGACCCCGGCGGTCTTTATCAATCTGGGCGTTCTGGGCGTTGCCGCCTGTGTCACCGGCGGCATTACGGGCGCGGTGGCAGAAGGTGCGCTCGCCGGTATCGAGCAAGCCGATGACACACGTCCCTCCGTCGATTGCGCTGCACTTGCCGCCAATATCGTGGCGGGAGAGCGCATCGCCTTTGTCGGCGCCAACGGCAGTGGCAAAAGCACCTGTGCGCTCGAGCTTGCGGGGCTACTCAAAGATGTAAACGGGCCCGCCATGCGCGTGCAGGGCACCGTAGGTCTTGCTTTTCAGGATCCCGACAACCAAATCGTCGCCCCAATCGTGCGAGACGATGTGGCCTTTGGGCTCGAAAACCGCGGTGTTCCCCGCGACGAAATGCGTTCAGAAGTCTTGCAGGCACTCAGCGAGCTTGGCATCGTCGAGCTTGAGGGCCGCGATGTCGCCACGCTCTCGGGCGGCCAAAAGCAACGCGTGGCGGCATCGGGATTGGCTGCGCTCTCCCCTTCGCTCGTGATTTTTGACGAGACGACCGCCATGCTCGATGAGGCCGCCCGCGAGGCTGTCAATGATCTCATCGATCATCTTTGCCAGCACGATGTTGCCGTGATCCAGGTCACACAGCTGCTCGACGAGGTTGCCCGCGCCGACCGCGTCGCCGTCTTCGAGGCGGGTGTCATCGCATACCTGGGTGCCGTGCAGGACCTTGCCGGCCAGCGCGACCTGCTCATTCGATGCGGCCTGGAGGAACTGTGTCGTTAACCTGCTCGAACATAACTGTCTGCTATCCCGAGGCAAACGTCTGCGCCCTGTCCCATGTTTCGCTGGATGTTATGCCCGGCCGCGTGATCGGTATCGTAGGCGCCTCCGGTTCCGGTAAGTCAACGCTGCTGCGCGTCCTTGCCGGAGCGCTTGCCGTGCAGGCGGGGTCTGTCGTGGCGGACGGCACCGCGCTTGGCACACACCCCACGGCGGATGAACTTCGTACGTACCGCAAAACCGTGGCGCTCGTGCAGCAACGCCCCGAGCAGCAGTTTTTTTCCGCCACGGTCTTTGACGAGGTGGCGTTTGGCCCTCGCAATCTTGGACTGGACGAGGCAGAAGTCGAGCGACGCGTCGGCACATCGCTCGCCAGCGTCGGGCTTGATCTCGCCACTATCGGCGATACAAGCCCCTTCGCCCATTCTGGCGGAGAGCAGCGACGGATCGCCGTTGCCGATATGCTCGCGCTCGAGACGCCATATTTACTGCTCGACGAGCCAACCGCAGGGCTCGATCCCCACGCCCGCCAGCTGTTGCTTGAGTGTTTGGTCCAACTCGCGCGCCACGGTCGCGGCATCGTTATTGCCACGCACGATTCGCATGTGCTGAGCATCTGCGACAAGGTCTTTCGGTTGCAGGACGGCTTGCTGCTGCCGCAACGTTCGGAGGGTGTCCAGATGGCAACCGTTGGCGCGGCGGCCACGAGTCCCGCGGAAATCGAACATACCCAGCCGGCGTCTAAGGCGGTCTCGTTTGGCATCTTTCGTCCGGGGTCAAGTCTCGTTCACCTGCTACACCCCGCCACCAAGCTCATATTCTGTTTGCTCTTTATGATTGCCGGTTTTATCGCCCAACAGCCCGGCGCCCTTGCCGCCGTCGCGCTCGCCGCATTCGCCTCGCTCGCCGCGAGCGGAAGCTCGATGCGCCAGGCACTTTGCGCCCTCAAGCCATTTCGCTGGCTTATGGGGTTTGTCCTGGTCTTCAACGCGCTCTTTACCGCATCGGGAGCTTTGCTGCTACAGGTGGGTCCTCTGCAGATCACCTCGGGAGGCCTGCTCTTTGGCGTGCTCTGCGTGCTGCGCTTTGCCCTCATTATGCTGGGGACATCGACACTCATGGCGACCACCTCCCCCACTGCACTCGCCGATGGCATCGCGACACTTATGAGACCCCTCGCTTGCCTGGGCCTGCGCACCGACGACGCCACCATCGCCATCCAGCTCACGCTTCGTTTTGTCCCCGTGCTTATTGAGGAATTCAATCGCATCAAGGCGGCTCAGGAAGCACGGCTGGCGCGTTTTGACAGCCCCTCGCCCCTGCAGCGTGCACGTGCTTTTGTCCCCGTCATCACGCCCTTGTTTAGCAGCGCGCTGCGGCGCTCTGACACGCTCGCGCTCGCCATGGTCAACCGCGAATACGGAGCGTACCCGACTGTCAGCAGAACCTGCCTGCGCAGCTATCGCTTTGACCGGGTAGACCTTACTGTTCTGGCGCTCGGATGCTGTATCGTTGCGATTGCGCTGTTCTAGGACTCAGCATGCCATGCCACTCGCCGGAATGCGGCATATGGTCTGTATGGCATTTGCGATAATGCCTATAGCATCGCTTTGAGAGGAGTCCTCATGAAGCCACGTAACATTGCCATCGCCTGCGGTGTCGCAGGAGTCGCCGTCGGCCTTGCCGCTGCCACCGGTATCGTTTACCACAAGCAAATCAAGTCCGCCGCGTCGCTCAAACGCTTGACCGACTATGCGGATGGATACGACCTGTACGCGATCGACATCGCTTACGATTACGACCTCGATCGCATCATCGCCGCCAATGTGCGCGACGACCAGGCCTACATCGATGCCGTGGTGGCTCAGGTGTTGCCCGGCGTGCCGGCACATGTTCAGGCGCCGCAGTTTGCTTGCAGCGCCTTTGCCGCCGTCGATGCCGAAGGTCGTGTGCGCACCGGTCGCAATTACGACTTTAAGGACGACACCTCAGCGCTGCTCGTGCGCAACCACCCGCGCGACGGCTATGCCTCTATCGGGTTTGCGGCCCTCAACAACCTGGGCGCCAACGCCCCGCTTGACTCCATCGCCGGACGCGCCGCGGCGTTGATGGGACCGTTTGGGCAGCTCGACGGCATAAACGAATGCGGCGTATCCATCGCCGTGCTCACCTTGGATTCCAAACCCTGTGACCAGGACACGCAACGTCCCGTCATCAACACCTCGCTCGCCATCCGCCTGGTGCTCGACCGCGCCGCCACCACGCAGGAGGCCGTCGATCTGCTTTCCGCCTACGACATGCACGCCATGGCCGGGCGCGATTACCACTTCTTTATCAACGATGCCGCCGGTGACGCACGCGTGGTGGAATGGGACCTGCGCGATCCGGACCGCGCTTTCAAGGCAACGCCCGTGCGGCAAGTCACAAACTTCTACGCCTGCTACGGCGACGAGGTGCTTCCCAATCAAAAGAATGGTGAGCTGGGTCACGGCAAGGAGCGCGCGCTCGCCATCGCCGATGTCCTCGACGCCCATACCGGCGCTCAGGACGAAGCAGTTGCCTGGAATGCTCTACGCGCCGCGGCACAGAAGCCCAACCCAGATGACATTACAAGCAACACGCAGTGGTCGGTCGTCTTTGATAACACCGAGCCCGCCGCGGCCATTACGCTGCGCCGTCACTGGGGAGACGTCGACGCCTTCGCGCTGTAAGGAGGCACGTCCGTCGGCCTTACGTTCGCCTGACGTTGCTTACATTTCTATACATTTGAGCTAACACGTTTTACCCCCGTATCAGTAGTGTGCGGGGGTAAACTTATGCGCATGTTATAACTTGCCCGGAAGGATTCATCATGCTTAGGATCGGTCTTCTTACCAGTGGCGGCGACTGCCAAGCGCTCAACGCCACCATGCGCGGCATCGTCAAAACGCTCATGACCAATAGTGCAGAGCCTATCGAGATCTACGGTTTCGAGGACGGCTACCAGGGCCTTATCTACAGCAGGTTCCGCGTCATGACGCCTGCCGATTTTAGCGGTATCCTCACCCGCGGCGGCACCATTCTGGGCACGAGCCGCACCCCCTTCAAGCGCCTGGATGTTCCCGAGGCTGACGGCGTCGAAAAGGTGCCGGCGATGGTCCACACCTATCATAAGCTGCAGCTCGACTGCCTATTTATGCTGGGCGGCAACGGCTCCACCAAGACCGCCAACCGTCTGCGCGAAGAGGGCCTCAACGTTATCGCCCTGCCCAAGACCATCGATAACGACACCTGGGGCACCGAGCTGACGTTTGGCTTTACGAGCGCCATCGACGTCGCCACCAAGTGCATCGACGACATCCACACCACCGCCTCGAGCCAC
>CAKUFW010000003.1 GCA_934650975.1 uncultured Collinsella sp.
GGGTTTCCGCGATTTCTGCAGGCGTGATCGCCATCCTTGCGCTCCTATCTGCCAAAACGAGCATAGTCCCCTTTATTTTAACGTGCCGCACGCGCCAAGTGGCACATGCGGCACGTTTTGGTGTGGGGTTGTTTCCGTTGTGTTACTGGCCAAAGACCTCTTCGGCGATGCGCGCGCTCTCGGCGGCGTCCTTGGCGTAGTAGTCCGCGCCGATCTGCTTGGCGTACTCGGGAGTGAGCACGGCGCCGCCCACGATGATCTTGACGCCCGGGACTTCCGAATGAAGCAGCTTGATGGTCTCCTCCATGGCGACGACCGTGGTGGTCATAAGCGCCGAGAGGCCGACGAGCTTAATGTCGCGTTCCTTGACGGTCTTGAGCACCTCCTGCGGATCGACATCGCGGCCCAGGTCAAAGACGGTGTAGCCGTAGTTGTCGAGCAGCATCTTGACGATGTTCTTACCGATATCGTGGATGTCGCCCTTGACGGTGGCCACGCAGATCTTGCCCTTGTCGGCAATCTCGCCGGCGGGCATCAGGCGCTTGATGGTATCGAAGCCCACGCGCGCGGCCTCGGCCGAGGCCATGAGCTGCGGCAAGAAGAATTTGCCCTGGTCAAAGAGGACACCGACCTCGTCGAGGGCAGGAATAAAGTGGTTGTTGATGAGGTCCATGGCGTCGTGGTCGGTCAGCAGGCGCTCGGTCTCGGCCGCGATTTCGCCCTTGCGGCCCGAGACGACCATGTGACGGATGGGGTCGTCATCGGCGCTTGCGGTGGTGCTTGCGGCGGGCGCAGCATCGCTCGATGCTGACTGGGCTGCCGCCGGATTCGTGGCGATCTTGTACGGGTCGGTCCAGCCGGCGTAGCGCTCGATGTATCCGGTCGAGCCCTCGTCCTCAACGCTCAGCACGCGATAACTGTAGACGGTGTCCATAAAGCGCTCGGAACCGGGGTTCATGATGGGGGCGTCCAGGCCCGCGCCAAAGGCGGCGGCCAAAAAGACCGAGCCCAGCAGCGGGCGGGCAGGCAGGCCAAAGCTGATGTTCGATACGCCGAGCGCGCATTTAACGCCCAGGCGCTCCTTGCACAGCGACATGGCGCGCAGGATCTGCTCGGCCTGACGCTGGTTGGTCGAGGCGGTCATGACCAGGCAGTCGATGAGGATACGGTCCGGGCCGATGCCGTAGCGGGCGGCCTCGGCCACGATGCGCTCGGCGATGGCAAAGCGAGCCTCGGCGGTATCGGGGATGCCGCCCTCGTCGAGCGTGAGGCCGACGACGTTGGTGCCGTAGTGGGCGACCAGCGGGAAGATCTCGTCCATGATCTGCTGCTTGCCGTTGACCGAGTTGATGATGGGCTTGCCGGCATAGCGGCGCACGGCGGCCTCGACGGCGGCGGGGTCGGTGGAGTCGATCTGCAGGGGCAGAAGCGTGGAGCCCTGGAGCTGCTCGGTTGCCTGCTGGATGATCTTGACCTCGTCGATCTCGGGCAGGCCCACGTTGACGTCCAAGATGTCGGCGCCCTGCTCTTGTTGGCTGATGCCCTGGCTCACGACGTAATCCAGGTCGCCGTCGCGCAAGGCCTGTTGCAGACGCTTTTTGCCGGTGGGGTTGATACGCTCGCCGATGACGGCGATCTTGTGGCCGTCGCAGGGAAGGTCCACAACCGTCTGGGCGCTCGTGACCGACATGCTGGGCTTGCGGTGACGGACGCGGGGCGTGTGGTTGTCGATGAGGGTGCGAAGTGCCGCCATGTGCGTGGGCGTGGTGCCGCAGCAGCCGCCCACAACACTCACGCCGTCTTCGATCATGCCGGCGACGGCTTCGGCGTACTCGGGCGCCTGGATGTCAAAGACCGTGTTGCCGTCATCGTCCACGCGGGGCAATCCCGCATTTGCCTGTACCATGACGGGCTTGTCGGTGACGGTGAGCATGCGCGCGGCGAGTCCGCGGAGCTCGGCCGGGCCCTGACTGCAGTTGATGCCCAGGACATCGGCGCCGATTGCGTCGAGGGTGATGGCGGCGACTTCGGGGCTCGTGCCCAAGAAGGTGCGGCCGTCTTCCTCAAAAGTCATGGTGGCAAAGACAGGCAGGTCGGAGTTCTCGCGGCAGGCGAGGACCGCCGCCTTGATCTCGGCCAGGTCGGTCATGGTCTCGATAATAAAGAGGTCCACACCTGCAGCGACGCCGGCGCGCACCTCCTCGGCAAAGAGGTCGTAGGCCTCGTCAAAGCTGAGGGTGCCCAGGGGGCGCAGCAGGGCGCCGATGGGGCCGATGTCGCCGGCGACGTAGTGGGCGCCGGCCTCGCGGGCGCAGGTGACGGCCGCGGCAAAGACGTCTGCCACGGTGGCGGCGCCGTCGAGCTTGTGGGCGTTGGCGCCAAAGGTGTTGGCGGTGATCACGTCACAGCCCGCCTCGACGTACTGACGCTGAATATCGGTAATGACCTGGGGCTCCTCAAAGTTGAGCAACTCGGGCAGGGCGCCGGCCTTCATGCCGGCCGCCTGCAGCATGGTGCCCATGCCGCCGTCGAACAGCAAGTGTCCCGTGCCCTCGATGGCGGCGCGCAGGCGATCGTCCTTAATGCGAAGGTCGTCGATCGTGCGCGTCTTGTACGTGGCGCCATTGCGGCGTGCGGCATCAACGGGTGCCGCCAATGCAGTGCCGTCAGAATCATGAGTGATAAGCGGAGTAAACATCGAGGGCTCCTAATGGCTGGAATAGCAGGTGGTGTGGGCGGCGCGGAAGCGGCAGTGCTCGCGCATGCGGCAGATATTGCAGGTGGGGCGGCTCTGGGCGTCGTGGACCTCGCCGTCAAACAGACCGATCACCGCGGTCACGCTCTTGGTGGGCATGAGCAGGCTGGTAGGTGTGACGGTAAGCCCGATGAGCCGCGTAGCGTTGAGCGCAGCCACGATCGAGCGCTGGGCCGAGAGCGGGCAGTCGCCATAGCCGGGACTGAAGCGCCAGTTGCCGGCGAGCCCGTGTGCAGCGGCCGCAGCCTTGACCTGCTGGTCCATCTGCTCAACAGCAGCTTCTACATAGGCGGAGCACGCGGCATCGAGCACGGCTCCCTCTAGGGGCTGCTGGGCTCCCGTGGTGCGCAGACGGCGTTCGGCAGACATCCCGAGGGTGCAGGCCATGAGCGCCGCCAGGCGGGCGTCCTTAAGGTGGCGATAGATATAACGACCCCGCAGCTCAACATTGGTGCCAACCAAGCGGATGCAGGGCTCGCCCTGCTCGTCGACGCCCGTGGCATCGACGGCAAACACGCGTCGCACGCCGCGGGGCTCAATGTCTAGCTCCAGGCGCTCGACCACAAGCTCAATACGTCGTGACAGCTCGGGTTCAATTTGCTGACCGCCGTAGCCCAGATACCGCAGCATCTCGGCGCGGTCGACGCGGGGGTGATGGGCAGCATCGACACGGTAAAGCGCCGGCGACGCAAGGTCGGCCGGCACTTCGACGACGGTTGTATCGATGTGCGGTTTTTCCATTACCCCAGGCGCTCCATAATGGTCGCGGCGATTGCAGGACGGTTCATAGTGTACAGGTGCAGGCCGTCGGCTCCGTGCTCCTTAAGGTCGCAAAGCTGACGGGCGGCATAATCTACGCCGGCTGCCTGCAGGCTCTCGGGGTCGTTCTCGTACTTGGCGAGAATCTTGATGACGGGGGAGGGCAGCGACGCGCCGCACATAAAGACCATGCGGCTGATCTGCGACTTGCCCATAAACGGCATGATGCCCGCAGTGATGGGCACGGTGATGCCTGCCTTGTCGGCAAGCTCGCGGAAGCGGTAGAAACACTCGTTATCAAAGAAGAGCTGTGTCACAAAGAAGCTCGCGCCGGCGTCTTGCTTTTGCTTGAGGTGCTCGACCGAGAGGTTGAGATCCTCGCAGGCAATGTGGCCCTCGGGGTAGGCTGCGGCGCCCACGCAAAAGCCGGCGTCGACGAGCTCGGGGATGAGGTCACGGGCGTAGGCGTAGTCGGAGGCGGGCTTGTCGTCCTCGGTCGCGCCAGCGGGCAGGTCGCCGCGCAGGGCCAGGATGTTTTCAACGCCGGCGGTGCGATACTCGTCGATCTTGGCGGCGATATCGGCGTGCGAGCGGCCCACGCAGGTAAGGTGTGCCACCGAGGGTGTATCGAATTCGCTCGAAATCATATGCGCGATGGGGGCGGTGGTGGCGCCGTTGCCCGAGCCGCCGGCGGAACAAGTGACCGAGACAAAGCTGGGCGAAAGCTTGCACAGGTTGCCTGCCACCTCGCGAGCCGTATCGAGGGTAAGCTCACCCTTGGGCGGGAACATCTCAAACGAAACGGGCGTGGTGCCCTGGGATGCTGCCTGCTTAAAAACCTCGTCGACGCGCATATCGTGCTCCTTTAGATATATAGTGCGATGTGTTGTAAGGATTCTACAGCACCGCTGTGCCACGGTGGAGTTTTGCTCGCTATTTAGGGATACCAATCAAAGATGCTTTGCTATCGGCATTGCCTATAGCAGAGTGGTCAATGTAGGAAAGGGCTATATTGAATGGTATCTGATGCGAAATACCAGTTAATAGAGCCCCATCCCAAATTGACTACCCTTAAACTATGGGGAGAGGTCTGCAATTTATACAGTTGATTGGCTGTTGAGGGTGGCAACGCCGCCGCGATGCGTTAACCTCATTGATTGGTTTCGCGACAGCAACATAACGGTAATGTTGCGGAAACACGACGAGCCTAATCTATGACTCGTTCGTTAGTAATCAACACCGCATCTCACGCGGTGCCGATACGAAGGGAGTTCCGTATGGCCGATCTTACTGACCGCTTCGGGACCATGGTGTTCTCTGAGGAAGTCATGAAGGACTACCTCCCCAAGGACATTTGGAAGCGCCTTGCTGCAACCCTCGAGGACGGTGAGCCGCTCGACCTGGATGTGGCCAACGCCGTTGCCCACGCCATGAAGGTCTGGGCCATCTCCAAGGGCGCGACGCACTACGCGCACTGGTTCCAGCCGCTTTCGGGCATTACTTCCGAGAAGCACGACAGCTTCCTCGAGCCCAACCACGACGGCACCGCCATTACCAAGTTTACGGGCAAGAACCTCATCCAGGGCGAGCCCGATGCCTCCAGCTTCCCCAACGGCGGTCTGCGTGCCACCTTCGAGGCCCGTGGCTACACCGCTTGGGATCCCACCAGCCCCGCTTTTATCAAGGACGATGTCCTGTGCATCCCCACGGCTTTCTGCTCCTACACGGGCGAGGCCCTGGACAAGAAGACCCCGCTGCTGCGCTCCATGACCGCGCTCTCGCGTGAGTCCAAGCGCGTTTTGGCGTTGTTTGGTAAGACCCCCAAAAAGGTCGTTCCTTCCGTGGGCGACGAGCAGGAGTACTTCCTGATCAAGAAGGACGCTTACCGCAAGCGCAAGGACCTGGTCATCACCGGCCGCACCCTCTTTGGTGCTGCTCCCTGCAAGGGCCAGGAGCTCGAGGAGCACTACTTTGGCGCTATCCGCCCCACCGTCTCGGCCTATATGAAGGATCTGGACGATGAACTGTGGGCGCTTGGCATTCCTGCCAAGACCAAGCACAACGAGGTCGCTCCTTGCCAGCATGAGCTCGCACCGGTCTATGGCGAGGTCAACGAGGCCATCGACCAGAATCTGGTCATGATGGAGAAGATGAAGCTCATTGCCTCCCGCCACGACTTGGTCTGCCTGCTGCACGAGAAGCCCTTCGAGGGCATCAACGGTTCGGGCAAGCACAACAACTGGTCGCTTGGCACCGAGTCCGAGAATCTGCTCGATCCGGGCGACACCCCGCTTGACAACCTGCAGTTCATCGTCTTCCTCACCGCGGTGATCGAGGCCGTCGATAACTATCAGGAGCTCCTGCGTGCCTCCGTTGCCTCGGCCGGCAACGATCATCGTCTGGGCGCCAATGAGGCTCCTCCGGCGATTATGTCCATCTTCCTGGGCGACCAGCTTACCGAGGTCGTCGAGAAGATCATCGATGGCAAGGCTTCCGTCCATGCCACGCGCGGCGTGCTCGACCTGGGCGCCGATACCCTGCCCAAGCTGATGCAGGACAACACCGACCGCAACCGCACCTCCCCGTTTGCCTTCACCGGCAACAAGTTCGAGTTCCGTGCCTGCGGCTCCGAGCAGAACGTCTCCGACTCCAACCTGGTGCTCGATGCCGCCGTGGCCAAGTCGCTCAAGTCCTTCGCCGATGCCCTTGAGGGTACGCCCGAGGATGATTTCCAGGACGCCGCGCTCGAGTACTGCAAGAAGGTCCTGACCGATCACCAGCGCATCCTGTTCTCCGGCGACGGTTACTCCGACGAGTGGCCCATTGAGGCCGAGAAGCGCGGCCTTGCCAACAACAAGACCACGGCCGACGCCCTGCCCGCCTTTGTTTCCGATAAGGCTATCGCGCTCTTTGAGGAGACGGGCGTCCTGACCAAGGCCGAGGCTCAGTGCCGTTACGACTGCAAGCTCGAGAAGTACAACAAGCTCATGAACATCGAGGCTACCACGATGGTTCGCGAGGCGCGTCGTACCTATCGCCCGGTCATCACCGCCTATGCCACCAAGGTCGCTAAGGGCCTGGAGGCAATCCGCGCTGCCGGTGCCGATGCTGCCATGCAGTGCGAGCAGAACACGCTTAACAAGCTCTGCAACGGCATCACCGCCATCAACGACTCTATCAAGGCGCTCGACGCCGTACACCAGAAGGCCGAGGCCCTCGATGGCCAGGAGCAGGCCAATGTGTACGCGCACGAG
This sequence comes from uncultured Collinsella sp., assembly GCA_934650975.1. Taxonomy (GTDB): domain Bacteria; phylum Actinomycetota; class Coriobacteriia; order Coriobacteriales; family Coriobacteriaceae; genus Collinsella. The sequence continues at coordinate 6,769 of CAKUFW010000003.1, forward strand.
GTCGTTCCCGCTATGGATACGTTGCGCGCCGCCGTGGACGCCATGGAGGAGATCGTGGCCGCCGACTACTGGCCGGTCCCGACCTACGACGACATCCTGTTCTACGTGTAGAACGTAACCGATATATCGTCACGGTATTGAGCCGGGGTCCGCATCGCGCGGGCCCCGGCTTTTTGCGCCGAGTTTGGCGCACATATGGCGCATGTGTTTGGCATGCGGGGCGTTGTGTTGGAGTGAAATTGACGGTTTGGATTCGATTCGAGATCGATTCGCCGGTCTCGTAAGGGACCGTGTTCAAAAAATGCCAAATATGAGTACTGTCACCTGTTGAGTATCATAATTAATTAGCACTATTCTGCAAGTTACGCAACATATGTCCAGATACGCAGCCGATGAATAGGCATCAATGTCCCTCTGTTGGCCGGTTTTGGTCTAGATTTACCCTCTGTAGGTCATAAATCGCTGTTACCAAAATGGTAACAGTACTCATATTTGCCATTTTTTGCCCACTGGCCTTAGGAGGAGAGCACGATTCGCACCCCGCCGGGTTCGAATCCCGGCATATCGGCAGCAAAAAGCCCGCCACCGCGAGGGTAACGGGCTTCTCGATTTAAATGGTGCACCGTTTGCGCATCTCCTCGAACCGAGGTGTGCGCAGTCGGCACGATTATCTTCGTTAGGATACCACGAGCGGCCTAGGAAACAACCAGGCGCATGCCGGGATAGATCAGATTCGGGTTTGAGATGCCGTTCTTGGCGGCGAGATCCTGATAGGTCGTGCCGTACTTTGAGGCGATTCCGGAAAGGGTGTCGCCGCTTTGCACCACGTACACCTGCTCGGTTTCGGCCTGCCCGTTGATGACCGCCATAACCTCGTCGTAGCGCGGCCCCAAAACAGCCTTGCGGCGGCTGCCGTTGCCGTAATCGCCCGCCCAGGTCTCAGCGGCCAGATCCTCGGCGGATGCCGTGAGAATGTGGTTCACGAGCGACTGCACCTCCTGGTAGCGGTCGCCCAGCGCGTGCTTGCGGTCGTCGCCGTCTCCGAGCTCGCCAGCGAGCACCTTCGCCGCGAGGTCTGCTGCAGGCGTCTCGTCGATGCCGTGGATAAGCGAGTCGGGATCGCCGTTGGAGCCGCCCACCATGGCCTCCCACTCCGCGCGGGAGATATAGCACTTGTTGATGTCGAGGTTGCCCGCCCAGCCGTCCAAGCGCCCGCAAGAGGAGTACTGGCGGATGGCGCAATCGTAAGCGCCCTCGTTCCATGGCGCGTCCTGGTAGCCCGTGGGGTTCATGTCGGCGTACTGCGCCACCCACGTCTTGGCCGTGGTGAGGTTCCACGGGAACACGCTCTTGCTGGCGTAGATGCCGATGCGATCCATGCTCACGCCAAGCAGCTCGGCAAGGCGCTCGGCCATGGCCTTGAGGTATGACGTGTCGCCCCACGCCTTGTTGCCCTTGTCCTCCCAGTCGATGAAGAACGCGGCCTTGCCCACGTAGCCCTTGCAGTGCTCGTAGAAGTACTCGGCCTCCGCCTCGGCGTTGCCGCCGTTGACGTAGTGGTACACGCCCACGAGCTTGCCGAGGCCGATCGCCTGCTGGATCTGGCGGTCGCAGTCGGGCGAAACGTAATGCGTGCCCTCGGTGGCCTTGCAGATAACGAAGTCGAAAGGCACAGCCGCGAGGTTGATGCCGTTCTGCCAGTTGGAAATGTCGATGCCGTTCATTATTCAGCGCTCCCTATAGCTATGAAATAAGCCCAATTCACTTGTTCATACTGTTCGCGGCTCAGTCGCACTATGCCCTCGCAAGGGTCGTGGAATGTTGCCGTGGTTCCATCCCACCCGCAGAGCAGGACGATGTGACCGCCGTAGCTCTTGCCGCCTTCGCGCAGCCGGCCCGTTAGGCTGCAAAACACCATCCACCCGCTTGCCGCCTCGTCCAAGGCGTCATCGGCGTTGTCGTGGATAGGCGTGTAGCCCAAAGCCTGGTCGTTCGCGTTCATCCAACGGCAGAACTTTTCCATGTCGTTCACGCCGTCCGTGAGGCACGATTCGCCAACGAAGCCCAGCATCTGCGCCGGCGTGCATGCCTGTCCGTAGAGCCATTCCCACGCCATGGCCGCGCACGTGAGGCCGCAGCCGGCAGCAGCCAGGTCTTCGCCCGCATACGAAAGCCCGCCCCAGCGCTCGTCTGCTTGGAGGTAGACGGGCACCTCGGCGGGCTTGTCGAGCGGCTTGTCGTAGATGACGGGCAAAGGCTCTTCCTTCGGCACCTTCGGCACGTTAGAGGCTATAAGCGCCACGTCGGCGAAGGCGGCGAGCAAAGCAAGCAGCGAGATGGCGGCGGCGATGCGCACGAGGCGCTTGCCGCCCATTCCTAGTCGTCCTTCTTCGGAGTGCCCATGGCAAGCAGCGCGTCGAGCCACTTGTCTGTCACGCCGACCGCCTTGAAGGCTGCATATGCCACCTGCACGCCGCCTACCGCGGCGAAGATGGACGTAACCCACGCCGTGGGGTCAGTCGGCATACCCCCGGCCATGGCCGTCAATGCGCCGCACAGCGCCGATACTGCGATGGCCGTCCAGCGGGCGACATTGCCGGTCATCGCCTTCGTCTTGATAGCCTGCACGATATAGGGCACCACGAGGACGGTCAGCACCGTGAGTCCTGCCTGTATATCAGTCATCTTTATCTCCCTGTCTCCTTGTTGTACATGAGGTCGACTCGGTCGTAGATATGGTCGACCTTCTCGGCCATGCCCTGGCTACGCGCCTGGCTGTGGACCAAGTCCGCGTGGAGGACGTCATTTGACGCGACAACCGACTCCATGAGCGTTTTCATTCCTTCAATCAGGGTGTTGCTGCGCTCCATCTGGGCGGCGATGCGCCCCTCCATTTGGGACCGCTCGCGGTCGCGCTGCGCCCTCTCGTCGACTTCGGCCTGCTTGCGCTCCTCGCGCTTCAGGTCGAGCTCGCCCTTCCGCTGGTTTTGGCGTTTGTACTCCTCAAGAAATTGTCTCCCGAAGTAGAACGCAACGAGCGTCAGGAGCACGCCGCCAAGCCAAGCCGGTCCGTAAGGCGCAAAAAGCTTGAGCACTTCCATCCTGGGCGCCCTCCTTCCGCCTATTCGGCCGTGTACTCCTCGCCGGTGATTTCCTTGTACTCGTCGGCGGTGATCCATTTGCACTCGACAGCCTTGTAGACGCGCGCCTTGCTCCAAAGGTCTTTGTCGTAGTACTTCTTGACCTTCGCGAAGTGCTTGGAATGCTCAACGGTTTTCTTCGTAGCCATTACTGGTCACCTCCCACGGTCATGAGCAGGTAGTCGATGTTCGCCGTGTTGGTCTCGGTCTGCGTCGGCTGGGACGCCTGCTCGCGCATCTGTTCGAGCAGCGCCGGGAGGTCGGGCACCTCGCCGTTGGCGTAGGCGGCGAGCGCGGAGGTGTAGGCGAGCTTTCGCGCCTTCCGCTCCACGTACTCGTCATCGTCGATAACGCCCGCGTCGTGCGCCGCGTCGGGGTCGCCGATCTGCGACAGCAAGTCGCGCAGGGCGTTGACCTCGGCCAGGGTGCCGTCTCGAAGCTCGTCGGGGCGCGGCATGTCTTCCTCAGTGTCCATGCGGACTCCTTCCTTATCGGGGAATGTGCCGCCATCGTATTAGCGCCGTGAGATTGCCTGGCCGTTTGGGCGGGCGCGAAGAAAGAAGGCGCGCCGCAGCACGCCTTCGCTGTCTTGGTTATTTCGTTTTCGACCCGTCTAGGCCGCCGTTTTGAGTTGCCGCCCTTCCGCTATGGCGAGGGCGTTCCGCCCGAATCGTCTCTCGGGCTTGATTGCATTGAGCAACCCCCCCCCGCGAGATTTTCGAACAGGCTGCGGTACAGCGCGTCCATGGCCAGCACGCTGCGGTGCGCGTCCAAGTGAGCCATGCCGCCGCGCCAGCTCTGGTAGCTCTGCTGCACCTGCTCGGGCGTCATGACCCCCTCGGCCACCATGCGGGCCATCTTCTTCAGCTTGCGTCGCTCGCGCGTGATGGAGTCGCGGCACGGCTTCATGACGATGCGGCCCGTTTCGGTGTAGAAGATGCGCTTCTTCAGCCACGTGAAGCCGCGCGTCAGCTTCACCACGCGGGTCTTGCGCGGGTTCAGCGCGATGCCGAGCTTCGCGCACTCGTGCTCTATCAGCAGAAGGCACACTTGCAGGTACTCCTTGGACTCGTGGATCAGGTAGAAGTCGTCCATGTAGCGCCCGTAAGACTCGGGGCGCAGCATCTCGACCACGTAGTGGTCGATTCTGTTGGGGTGCGCGACCGCGCATATCTGGTTCGGCTCGCTTCCGAGCCCCAGGCCGACATCGCCCTGGGCGTCCAGCAGGCGGTGCTCCAGAGCGATAATGCGAGGATCGAGCAGCGCGGCGGCCACCTGCTCCTTGACGGGGGCGTGCGCTATGCGCGCGAAGTAGTCGGAGAAGTCGCCCAGCAGTATGTAGCCCTCGCGCCCATGCCGCCGCCAGTGGTCGGCCAGGTGGCGCTTGAGCAGCTTAAGGGCGTAGTCGGTGCCGCGCCCCTTGATGTTGGCGGAGTTCGCGGATACGAGCGTGGGGACTATCGCGGGCACGAGGGCGTTCTGGGACAGCGACTTCTGCACCACGCGCTCGGGGAAGTGCACTGCACTGATGTGGCGCAGCTTGCCGCGCTCCCACAGGTCGAAGCGGATGAAACCCCGGCATATGTCGCGGCCCTCCAAAAGGTCTTGGCGCGATTTCACGGCGTTTCGCAGGTAGTCCTTCATGTACCGCTGCGTCGAGGCCTTCCACATGACGCCACGCGCGGCCTGCTTGGAAGCCTTGCACAGGCTGTTGAGGTCGGCCACCGTCTCAAGGGTGCACGCCTTGACGCGCTCGGCCTTGGCCCTGGCGCGCTTCTCCTCGCGGCGCTTCCGGCGTGCGGCCCGCCTTTGCTCCGAGTTCATAGAAGGCACCCCGCACGGCTTGCAATGTGGCTCTGACAGCCGCTTGAGGTATGGCCATGAAACGCGGCGAAGCCACGGAGCGCCGCGCCATGCAAGCAGCGTCCGGCCACCCTCGCGGGGTGCGTATTTACGGGCTCGCGCCCGATGGTCGCGCCTTCCTTCCTCTCCGCGCTCTGCTTTCGGCCCGCTGGCCTACTCGGTCTGGCAGTAAGGGAATCCGGGGCGGGGGCGAACCCAGGTGTTCGTCGCCGAATTGTAGTTGGCATTGCCGTTGTTGTTGACGTAGCACACGTTGGACGAGGAGCCACCCATGACGGAACGCAGCCACCAATTGTACCGATATACAAGGCGGGACCGCCGCCCATTATAACGAACGCAGGCGCTCTAGCTCGGCCTCGGCCTCGGCTATGCGCTCGTCGGTCGTCTTCTTACCGGTGACGCGTACGTTCTTGCGCGCGCCCTTGAGCAGTTTGATCTCCTCCTCGACCATGCCCGCCAGCGCCTCGAAGCGGTTGGCGTTCACGGGCAGGCCGATGTCCATGAGGCACTGCATGTCGAGCATCAGCTGCTCGCAGTCGGCTATCGCCAGCGTCAGGTAACGCTTGCGCTCAAGTGCGTTGAACGAACTGTTGGGGTAGAAGCAGTCGGCGCGGTTGACGTTGTATACGATGCTGCGCGCGGTCTCCACCGTGGGGACTGCGTTCAGCAGCCTGTAGGCTTTCGGCACGACCGACGAGGAGGCCATGAGCTTGTTGACCTCCACGCGGATGGCGATGGCCTGCGTGAAGAACTTGTACTCGGACACCTCGCGGTTTCGCTGGTAGACGCCGCTCATGGCACCTCCCGGAAATAGTGGCGAAAAAAACGGCCCGCTGCGCGGGCAGGGATGCGACCGCGCAAGGCGGTCGCATCGAAAGAGAAGTATAGAGCACTCGGCTGGCTAGCCGACGAGGAAGCCGGGGCGGGGGCGAACCCAGGTGGCCGTCGCCGAACCGTAGTTGGCATAGCCGCTGCCGTGGACGTCGCACACGTTGGACGAGGAGCCACCCATGACGGAACGCAGCCACCAACCGTACCGATTTCCGTTGACTCGGTGCGCCGTGTCATGGAACAGGTCGAACTGACAGTCGAAGCCGACCGACCAGCCTGGCGTGCCCCACACGGGACAGCCGTAGACCTCCATCTCGGAGGGCGACCATACCTTGCCGATATCCTGCCAGCTCCACGAGTTGGAGTCGTTGAGCGCACCGCTGGCGCTGTACCGCTCCTCAAGCAGCACGCGCTGGGTGAGCAGATACTTGGTCAGCCCCTCGGGCAGGCACGCCTCGAACAGCTTCTCCCACGCCTTGAGGTTGCTGTTCAGGTACGGGTTCTTCACGTCTGCGGTGCCCTGGTTGGTGTTCGCAGTGTTCCACATCAGGTAGCTGTCGTTGGCCACGCCGGTGACGGTCTTGGCCACGGCGACGGGCGCGGACGCCACGAACGCGATATGGTGGCCCCTGCTGTTGTCGCCGCACTGGTAGTACGGGTCGAAGTGCGCAAGCAGGAAGCGCACGGACTGCTGGGCCGCCACGTTTGACGCGCTCACGAGCGGCACGTCGATGTAGTCGCCCACGCGCATGCCGCTGAAGTTCGCGGCCTGCACGCGCTTGTGCAGCGCGTCGTAGATGGTGGCGGAGCCTGAGACCTCGCCCGCGAGAAGCGTTGCGAGCGACTGGCCCGGGTACTTGCCGATCAGGCCCTGTCGGTTGTACTCGGCGTTGTTGAAAGCCGTGGTGGCGTTGGCGCGGGCCAGTGAGTCGATGATCTCATGGCTCACCCCGTTCACGTTAAAGCGCTCGGCGTTTACGTTTGCCATTCGTTTTCCTTTCTATGCGAGCACGATGGTCGTGCCGGATACCGTGCAGGAGGAACCGAGTTTTACGGTTCCGTCCTCGAACGTTGCCTTTGAAGACGGCGCGTACACCGTGCCGTCCATGAACACGAACTTGCCGCTCGACTCAGCGAGCATGTTTGCCAGGATCGCGTTCTGCTCGCGCAGCGCCGCGATGTCCGAATCGCCCGCGCTTCCTTGCGCAACGGAGTTGGCGATCTGCAACGCCTGGTTGGCCGCCGCGTCAGCACGCGATGCCGCGCCGTTTGCCGCCGAGGTCGCGTTGCTCGATGCCTGTTGGTCGGCGATATGCTCGTCATGGCGCTGGCTTTCGGCCTTTTTGCGTTCGATCTCGGCGTTCGATCGGCTCGTCTCGTTGTTCTGGCGCGTGGTTTCGGCATTCTTTCGCGCAGTTTCGTTGTCTTGACGTGTTGTCTCGGCGTTCTTGCGCGACGTCTCGTTGTTCTTGCGGGTTGTCTCGTTGTTGCCGCGCTCGGTTTCAGCCGTTTTCCGAGCGTTCTCGTTGGACACGCGCGTTTTCTCGGCCGTTTCAGCGCTTTCCGTCATGGTCTTGCAGTTGGCGGCTGCTGTCTTTGCCTCTTCCGCCGCCTCCACGGCAAGCGTTGACTCGATGCGGTAAATAGAGCCGTCAGTCGTTCTCACGCGGTCGATGTTGCCGTTCTCGTTGAGGACAAACGCCGCGATCTGCGTTTCGTCTGCCATCGCACCTCCTCTACTTCGCGATGATTCCGGTTACTATGGCCTGCGGCCCGATCGTCTCGACAATGCAGCGGTCGCCTGCCTTGGCGCTTGAACAGCCAGTGGTCATCGGTAGACCGGAAAGCGTGGCCCCCGACATCGAGACGGTAACCTTCGCGTCGGATATCGATTTGACCGTGGCGAAGCCCATGGAATGGCCCGAGCCGCCTTTCGGCGTGAAAAGCTCGGCGAGCATGTCGCCCGCGTTGCTTATGTCGTTAACGTTCAAAGCGTCTCATCTCCAATTCCATCGGGCATCCTCCCACGAGGGTGAGAGTCTGCTTCCTGATTGCGAAGTTCCCGCTGATACCCTCGCTTGGCCAGCGCACGTCGATAGCGTCGGAAATGCCGACGGGCGCGTAGATGTGTGTGGCCGTTAGGCGGTGGATAGCCGATTGCTCTGTGGCAAGCAGGCTTTGCGCCTCGGCATTCGCGTTTGCCTGCCGCTCGGCTGCTGTGCTTCCGTGAGGAAGCTCGCTTCGCGTGTAGGAAACCGCCTTGCGCCAGCCACGGTGCACGGTCGAGTACTCGCTGTTCGGGTCGGAGTCGATGGCGGTGCCGCGTATGCTCTCGTCGCTCGTCGAGTAGTCGATATGGACGACGTTCGCTACCTTCGACTTGTCGAACTCCTCGGTGCCGTCGTCCACGAAGCGTGCGCCCTTGCCCTCTTCCATGACCATGGTTGGCGCTCGCTTGTCGGGCTCGATGTACTTCCGCAGCAGCACTCGGCCCAGCGGGTCGCATGAAGCGGAGCTGAACCCAGCCGCCGCGAGAAGCGCGTTGACAGCCTTTAGGCGGGTTCGGTAGTTGCTCTCTCCGTTTCCGATCGCTCCGACCACCCACGCCGTCGTGAGCTTGAAGTCCGATTGGTCGGCGATCACCTCAAGGCCGGCCTCGCGCAGCAGCTTCGCCGCATAGTCAACGGCGTTCGTGCCGGCGGGAACCGATCTCGGCTGGTCGAACTCGTCCTCGTCAACTTCGGCCAATCGCCCGGAAAGGTCTGCCTCGGCCAGCGCCTGGCCGATCGGGCGCTTCGGCGTTGACACGAGGAAGGTTCCAAGAGGCTCAAGGTGAATAGAGCCATCTGGGAACGCTGCCTCAAGGTACACGCGCAAAAGGTCGCTCCCGAGGTCTAGCGCGCCCTTGTAGCTGACCTTGCCCGTCTCGTAGTTGGTATCCAGGTTGCGCTCGATCGTCCCGCCGTTGCAGATGTTCCTAAGCCGCTCGACGTCTAGGTTCGTCTTGCGGTCTACGCGCATGTAGCGGTAGGACGATGCGAAGCGCTTCTTCCAATCAGGCATTGTTCGGCTCCTCGAATACGTCGTGCTCTATCTTCACGGATGCCGACCAAAGCCCCGGCGCTTTGAGCGATTCGCTGAACGTCATCGCTCCGAAGGCGCGCTCGCCAGCGAGGCCGCGCCACCAGCCCTGCCATTGGCTCTTCATGGCGCGTCGGAAGGCGTCGTGGCCGTCGCGGCGGAAAAGGCACGAGGCGGATGTGGCAAGGTCGCACTCGTCGAGCGGGTACGACATCGGAAGCCCGCCGTTCTCCCCGCCGTCGGCGAAGTGGTAGCTCTTGTAGCTGCGCGCCGCAGACGTGGAGTAGCCCGCATCAAGCTCCATCTTGATGAGCGTTGACGCATCCTGCCCGAAATTGAGCGCCATGCAGCTCGCAAGCAGCTTCGCGTCGATCTCGGCATACGCAGACGTTCCGTTCGCGGCCGTGCCTGTTGCGCGGTACTTCATGTCCGCATTGAGCGGCGGAACGCGGTCGATCGTCTCCTGGGCATCGAGCAGGCCGCTTGCCAGCGTGCTTGAATCATCGTCGTAGATTCGCTCGACGATGAAGCTCTCGCACTTCGATGCGCTGCCAAGCACAAGCTCGTGGCCATCGCACGTGATCGTTCCCAACATGGGAAGCTCGTTGTTGGCCTCGTCGTAGGTCATCGGGCCGATAAGCGTCGTTTCCTCGACGTTGTAGGCTGAAACGCCGTTCTCGACCTTCACGTGGCATGTAAGGTCGTCGCCGTAGGAAACGGTGACCACCGGCGTCGCAGGTTCCGCCCAATGCGTCCTGAATCGGCGCGTGGCGGTTTTCGACAACCCGGAGCCGCCGACGACCACAAGCGTGAGCATGTAGTCGATGCCGTTTTTGATGGCCGCGTAGCTGCCGAACTGCACGGGCTGCAAGCTCGTGACGTCTGCGGTGGCGACAACTGCGCCGCCGACCTCGGCAAGGGAAAGCGTTGCCTGGGCGATGCCCGTCTCGTCGGACGCGGCCACGCTTACGGTGAGCGGAACCTGGTCGATCAGGATGCCATCGGTGGCGGGCGATGCCACCCAGCACTGCGGGTAGTCGGCGACGACGATCGCCACATATCCAGACCATGCGCCCCAATCGGCATGGAGGCCCTTGGTGCGCACGCGCGCCTTCCAGTTGCCTTTCGCGAGCGCCACGGATGCGCTTTTGGCGGTCGTGTACGACTTGGTGATCGTCTCTGGGCCGCTGAACTCGATCTGCGCGGCGGTCTGTGCCGAGCCGTCCTGATGGTTGGGCACCCATGCCACGCTTGCCGCTGTTCCGGTCGGCACGACGGAGCTTGCGGTCACCTTCGGGGCGAGCGGCGGCGTGATCGTCGTGACGGAGTTCGATTTGACCCACGAGGAGGCAAGGCTTCCGCGCTTGGCCCTGACCCTGTATACGACCGTTCCCGCAGGAGCGGCCTTGTCGTGCAGGTCGAGCCAAGCGGGGTCTTCACCCTCGGTGCTGGCCGTTATGGACGACCATGTGCTGCCGCCGTCCGTCGAGCGCTGGATGTCCCATGCGGCTGCATATGTCCAAGCACCGTAGACGCGAAGCGTTACTTCGGTGGCGCCCGCCTTAACGGCCTCCACGCGCGATGGCGCGGAGGGCGTGGTGTAGGCGGTTCCGCAGGACACGTGCGTGGAATTGCCGCCAGGGCCGTGGGCGCAAAGGCGGTACTCGTATTTATGGCCCGGCTTCGTGGAGTTGTCGGTGTAGTTGGTCACGTCCCACGACACGTCGGCGATATTGACCCATGAGCCGTCGTCGGTGCATCGATCGACGTACACGCCAGCCCAAGGGTATGCGTCGTCCATGCCCGTGTAATCGACGTCCCACGTGATCTTGTGCGAGGTGTCGGAAACGCGAGCAAGCTTCGGATTCCTGGGCGGATGCGGCTGCGAGTACCCGCGCTGGGGAATCCAAGCGTACTCCGTTGCCCAGGCGTCGCCGCCGGCGCTGCCGTAGTAGTTGTTGTACGTCTTGCCGTAGACGTGGATCTGCACGGAGCAGTTCCAGCCGCTGGCCCCGCGCCCGACGTCCACGGTGAAGGTCACGGCGTCGCGCGTGGCCCAATTCCCGTAGTTGTTGAGCAGCACGTCGCGCGACCTGTAGGTGATGCCGTTCACGATCACGTCGTAGTGCGTGCCGTACTGCGCGGCGTACTTGTCTTCGAGCGCGGCGGTGACTGTGATGCGCGAGGTGGTGTCATTGACGGTGTTCACCGCATCGACCGAGATGTAGCCGCAATACCAGCGGTTGAGCCCCGCGATCTGGATCTCTCTTGTATAGGTTCCCACGTCTACCTCCTCGCCGTGGAAGAGCGGCGTGCGGCGGATACCAGCACGTCGATGGCGTTAGCCACCGCGATGTCTGCGTCTGCCGTGTTGCCGTCGATGGTCATGTAATAGGTGTCGCCGCCGGCCACCGCTCCGACTGCGGCTGCGGCTCCGGTCTCGTAGGTGACATCAGGCCCGCCGAACGACATGCTCAGCTCGTCGGCGAAGCCCGAAACGGTGTCCTTCACGCCCTCGAAGCGCTTCTTGAGGCCCGTTTCGAGCGACTGCATGATCCAGCCGCCGTTGGGGATCAGGAGCCTCAAGTCCTTGCGCTTCGGGCCTTTCAGGCTCGCGATCGTTCCGGCGATGCCGGACACGAAGTCGTAGACGCCGCCGATGGTCGACTTGATGCCGTTGAGCAGGCCACTCACGATGGAGCTGCCGGCGCTGTAGAGCAGTGAGCCGAGGTTGCCGAGTGCGCCGACGATGCGCCCGGGGATCGAGGAAACGAAGCTCACCACGGAGTTGATGCCGCTCGAAACGCCGTTGGTGATCCCGCTCCAAGCGTTGTTGAGGATGCTCTGCACGGTGCTCCATGCCGAGTTCCAAAGGCCCTGCACGGTCGAGAGGCCGCTTGAGATGAACGACTTGACGTTGTTTATGCCGCCCTGCACGACGGACTTGATCGTGTTCCAGAGGTTCGCCACCCAATCGCCGATCGCCGACCAGATGGAATCCCAGACGCTTTGGATCAGCGCAAGGCCGTTCGTGATGACCGCCTGGATGAACACGACACCGCCGTTGACGATGTTCTCGATGATGATCCATACGCTCGAAGCGAGCGCCTGGATGCCGTTCCACACGCTGCCCCAGTCCTGGTTGATGATGCCGAGGACGATCGTCACGATTGCCTGGATGGCGTTCATCGCCGCCGTGACGATTGCAGAGATGTACGGCCAGACGGCATCGATAACGGCCTGGATGGCGGCCATGGTTGAGCTGAAGATCTCGACCATGACGGGCAGAACCGTGCTGATTATCGTCTGGATCACCGTCAGAACGCCTGTGATGACCTCTTGGATAACGGGCATGTTGGCCGTTATGATGTCGGTAACCTGCTGGATAATCGGGCAGAGCGTCGTCGTTATCACGAGCGCGATCTGGCCCACCGCGTCGATGATCGTGCTGATGATCGGCACGAGTCCCGAAACAATGGTGGCGATCACAGGGGCCACCGCAGCCACCAGGCCGCCAAGTGCGAGCGCGAAGCTGTTCACAACGATAACGGCGGCGGCAAAGAGACCTTGGAGCGGTTCGGCAAGCCCGGTGAGCGACTGGAACGCGGGGGCAAGCGATGACGCGATGCTGGATGCTATGCCGATGATTTGGTTTCGGAACGCCTCGTTGGTGGCCATGCTGTAAGCGAAGATCGCCGCAAATGCAGTGATAGCGGCAACGGCAACGGCGGCAGGTGCGCTCAGCGCCGCAAAGCCTGTGGCAACACCCTTAATTGCAGGAATGATCCCGCCCGTGAGCGAGTTCGCCAAAGCGCCGAGAACGGGGATCTGGCCGATAAGCCCGCCGAGGGATACGGCAGCGAGCGCCGCAAGAGCAGCAGCGGCAACTTGTCCGCCCGTGCCGAGTTGCGACAAGTCTACGCCCTTGATCTTCTCGGCCAGCCCGTCGAGGAACGTGCAAAGCTTCTCGACTGCTCCGCCGGTGCGCGTGAGGTTGCCCTGGGCATCGTAGGTGACGCCCAGGAATTCGCCGAAAGCCGTGGAAAGCGGCTTGAGGGCCGCGCGGCACGAGTTGAGAACCCCGCGGATGGAGTTGAACACGGGGATGGCGGAGTCCTTGAGCGGGGTCATCCAGTCCTGGCCGATCTTGGAAAGCGCCGCCTTCATGTTCGCCATGGAGCCGGTGAACGACTCGTTGGCTGCTTTTGCGGAATCGCCGAAAGACGCGTACATGGCGTCGGAGAACGTCTGGAAGTCGATCTTGCCGGCTGTGACCATGGCGGAGACCTCGTCGGAGGACTTGCCGAGATAGGTGGACAGCACGGAGATCGCGTTGATGCCTCGATCGGTGAACTGGGCCACCTGCTCGCCCGAGAGCTTGCCGTTGGCGGCAACCTTTGCCCAGATCGACGAGAGGTCGCCGAGGTCTTGAGAGAACGTTGCGGCTGTGCCGACGCAGCCGTTGAGGGCCTTTTCCATGTCGGAGCCTGCCGCGACGCCGGAAGCCGCCAGCTGCGCCGCAGCCGTCGCTGCTGTGTCGAAGCCGAAGGCGGTGCCGTCTACGGAATCTTGGATCGTCTGGTAGAAGTCGCCCCATTCGAGCTTCATGCCCTTGAACATGGCCTGCGCCTTCTCGATGTTGAGAGCGCGGCTCATGCCGCCGGTCGCGGCTAGCGTTGTGACGCCTGCGGTCACCGTGCCGATCGCGGTGGCGATGGACTTTCCGACGCTGCCGAAGCTTGTAGCGAAGAAGCCCGCCACCTGCGAGCCTACGGACTTGGCGGTGTCCTTGAGGCCGCTCAATTTGGATGCGGACTTGTCGAGGCCGCCGTCCATGTTGGAGCCGTCGTAGGTTCCCTTTGCGGATAGAACGTAATCAGCCATTCGGTTTCGCACCTCCCCATGGCGTCCAAGGCGGGTTCTTGCGGTATTGCTCCTTCAGAGCGTCGATCTCGGCGTGGGTGAAGTCCGTCTCGCGGAACTCGCCGTTGCGCTTCTGCCAGAGCTTGTAGGTCTTCTTGGAAAGGCAGTTGGCTACGGCGACCTGAACCGCATCCTTGAGCAGGTTGGAGTCGCGAACCGTCGCGGTCTCAAGCTCCTTGCGCACGAACATGAGCTGGACGGGCGTGTGCTGGGCGTACTGCTCGTAGTCCCAGCCGAGACGCGCGGCGAAGAACGCGAAATCGGCCTCCCTGTGGAACAGGGCGGCGTCTTCGGCATCCTCGCCGCGCTTTTGAACGGTCTTGAAGTACTCGAAGCCCGTTAGGCGAGTGAGAGCGCGTTCTGTGCGCCCATGAATAAAAAAGCGCAGTCGCGCTGAAGGGCCAGCATCACGGCCTGGTACACGGCGGGGTAGCCGTTGGCCTCGATCAGCTTGTTAACAATCTCCTCGCCCTTGTTCGGGATGAAGTAGCCGCCGCCCACGAGCTTCAGACCGTAGCCGGCAATGGCGGAAAGCTCCTTGAACGTGAACATGCCGTCGTTCTTGTAGAAAGAGGCGATGATGGGCGTGTGGCGCTCCTCGTAGAGGTCGATGCGCTTTCGCGTGAAGGCGATCTCGCACTCGCGCCCCTTGACGGTGAACGTTGCGCGCTCCATCTCTTCGATGTCCTGCTCAAGCTCTCCCTTGAACTCCTCCTTGACGGAATCTTCGAGGGCGTCTTCCAGCTCCTCGTCGGACTCGTTGCCCTCGATGAACTCGTCGAAATCCTTCTCTTCTGCCATTCGTGTGCTCCTTAGTCGTTGGTGACGGTCACGGTCGCTGCGGTGATCTGGTCTTCGGTCGCGGTCTCGTAGAGCCACGGCTTGCCGGAGCCTTGGAACTCCATGGAATAGGTGGTGTTGTCGTCGTTCGGCGCCTCGAAGGTGTCGGAGGTGACAATCGCCAGGCCCATGCGCAGGGGGACGTACTTGGTGTTCGCGGTTGAGCGGATGCGCTTGCAGATCTTCAGGCAGAGGTAGGTGCCGTCGGCGAGCGCCTTGGCGACCATCTTCGTGGCCTCGTCGTCGGGCGAGTAGAGGCCGTCGATGGACGCGTCCCAGTCCTTGTTGCTGGCGAAGCGCAGCTTCCAACCGCCGATGGCGTCGTCTTTGGTGGCCGCCTCGGTGGTGTCCTGGTTGAGGTTGAAGGAAAGCCCCTGCTGTCCCGCCACGGCCAGAAGGTTCGCGCCCGTGCTGTCTGTCACGAGCGCCACGATGTCGTTGCCGTTGAGCGCCTTTGCGGTGGCGGAGTCGAAGTCGCACCCAACGAGCTTGTTGTCGGTAACGGAAGCCATTGCGGCCCCTTTCTCGTTATTTGACGCGGAGGCCGTAGCAAACGCGGAAGGTTACCCCCACGATCGCGTGCCCCTCGTCGGTTTCGTCTTTCTTGAGCGTCTGCACGCCGTCGAAGGTCGTGCGGTATAGGGAGAACGGTTCGGGCAGCTCGAACCCATCCGCAAGCGCCTGCTCAAGGCGCTGGATCATGCCGAGAACCTTTGCGTTGCTGTACGGGCGCACAGGCTCGCTTATGCAGTGAACCCATACGCTGATCGCGTCGATGTACATGGTCTTGGTGTTCTCTGGCTGCGTGTTCTGAAGCTCCACGCTGTATAGCGGAGAAGCCCTGTTTTCGGGGCTGTCGTAGCATTTCGTGCCGGTGCCCTGCTCGATCGCGTCAATGAGGCAACCGAGAAACACGGCCAGGCTTAGGCGCTGCACTGCTCGCGGCATCGTTCCTCCTTAGAGCTTCTTCAGCTGGTCGATCAGGTCTTGCTTGAAAATCGGGCGCTGCGTGTCCACGTTCCGCTTGAGGAACCGCTGGCCCTGCACGTAACCGCCGTTCACGGTTCGGTGGCCGTACTCGACGTGCGGCGCATAGCTCTTCGTGTAGCCAACGGTGTCTCCCGAGTGGCCCAGCGACATGCGCAGCTCGCCGTGCGGCCCGCCCGGCCTGGTCTTCTCGGTCGATACGGGCGTTCCGCCGTCGGCTTTGCCACGGTTGAAGATCTGGGCCATGTTCTTCGTGATGACCGCATCGAAGCGCACGGAGGAAAGCCGCTTCAGCTTTCCCGCGAGGTCGTTCACGTCTTGGATCACAAAACCCATGGCTTGAACCCCTTCACGGTGAGGACGGTCGTATCGCCGTCCGCTGATACGTTCGCCAGCTCGTAGGCGTGGCCCTTCACCTCGACCGCGCACATTCCGCCGAAGTCTGCTGCGGGCCTCTTGGTGAGCAGCGAGCGGGTAACGCCGTCGTAGGCGTTGCCCGCGTTGTCTGCCTTGACCTTGTGCCACGGGCCTACGCGAACGAAGAAGTCGAAGGCGGACACCTCGGAGCACACGGGGTTGTGCAGCTCGTCGGTGCCCGTTTGCTCGCGCTTGATCGCAGCCGCCCTGTACCACCTCATCGCCGCGCCCCCATGAACTTGATGCCCTTGGGATGGCACGCATCGCGCAGGGCCTCGATGTCGGCGGAATAGGCGGACAGCACGTCGTCAACGAAGGAGTTCGACATGCTGCCGCCGTCCGATGCAGATTCGGAGGTGCTGCCCTCGTAGCCGCGCAGGCGCAGGGCCTTGATCGCCGCATCCACGGCGATCGACTCGGCGAGGCGCGGCAGCTCGGCCACCTTGAGACGGATGCACAGGCGGTCTGATACCGTCGCGATCATCTCCTCGATAACGGCGTCTGCCGGCACTGCCTCGTCTTCCAGGTAACGCGCCTTTACGCGGTCTGCGAGGGATGCCATGGCTAGCCCTCTACCGGGCGATCGCCATTTTCGAGCGCCTGCTCGGAGGTCGTGTCGATGGTGGCGATGATGTGGCCGTAGACGTTGGGAAGCACGGGGATGAACAGGCCGGAGGCCTTAGTCCACGTGGCAACCGGGTCTTGGGTGTCCCAGCGAACGCAGGTGACGTACTGCTCCTGGCGCTTCTCGTCGAACGCGCCGCCCTGCTCAAGCTCCTCGGGGGTTACGCCCCAAAGGCCGGTGCCAACGGAGCCGTCGTAACCGACGGAGCACATGACGAACTTGTCCTCGGGGAAGAAGCGGCCCTGGGTAACCTTCATGGAGTCGGCGGCGGTGTCGATCACGCCGTAGCGCTCCTCGTCGATGTTCAGCGTGAGGCCGTTGAACTGCTGCGCGAGCAGGTTGTTGACCTGCGCGAGGCTCGGCAGGATGCCGGCACCGTTGATGCCGAAGATCGCCTTCTGCACGGCTGCGTTGCGCTGGATAAGGGAGAACACCTTCTTGGAGGTGATTGCGACGGTGGGGGTCTGGCCCTTGCCGTTGGCGATGGTCACCCACTTGTCGATGTCGCCGATGATGTCGGCGTCGGCGACGGCCCACTTGGTGGCTACCTTCTGGTCGCTGGGGACGCCGAAATCGACCTCCATCGAGACGTTGTTCTCGTTGATGGTCATCTTGCCCGTGGAAAGGGCCTCCATCTTGGCCTTCTCGACGCGGGCGACGACGGACTCTGCCATGCGGGCAACGTCGTCGAAGCAGTAGCGGCGCACGGAGTCCATCTGCATGTCGAGGCCGCGCGTGACGAGGCGCAGGCGCTCGGTGAGGTTAATCTTCTCCTTGATGAGCAGCTGCTCGGTGACGACGCGCTCGAACGGAACGCGGGAGGCGATGTGCGCCTCGGTGTCGAAGCCGTGGATCATTGCCACGGTGGGAAGGTTGCCGTTCTCCACGATGCGGGAGTACTCGGCCTCGATGTACTGGGTCTTTTGATCCGGGAACAGTCGGGAGCCGAGGTAGTTTCGCTGGACGTTGAAGCCCTGCGAGAAGTCGAGCATGTCGCGCTCGGTGATGAGCTCGGAAATGGGACGCATCTAAGCTGCTCCTTTCTTACACGAGGTAGAGGCCTGCGGCGGCGAAGTCCGCCTTCTTGGCCTTGGCCTCGGTGGATACCTTGTCGGCCTTGAGTCGGCCCTGGAAGATCACGGCGACGGGGCACTTGTCGGTGTCCGTCATGTCGTAGTCCTCAAGGAACACGCCGAACTCGTCGGTGCCGGTGAACAGCGCACCGGCCTTGATGATCTTGCGACCGTCTACCTCCTTGGCCATGGCCTGGGTAGCGGTTCGCGTCTTGGTGACGATGCCCACCTCGGAATCGAGGATGCTTTCGGACTCGCCGTAGGTGAACGCCTTATTGAGCGCCATCTTTCTTTCCTCCGTTCATTCGGTTGCTGTATGCGGCTGCGAAGCTAGCGCCGAAGGACTGGGGCTTGCCCTCGCTGCCCGCCTTGGGGGGCTGGCGCTTGAGCGCTTCCTGCACTGCGGCGTCTACCGCCTTGGGGAAAAGCTCCTTGATCTTGGAGATCGCGGCGTTGGTGTCGTCCGCCTTCTCCGTCACGAACATGGAAAGAAGCTCGTCGCCGAGGTCGATGCCTGCGGCCTTCAGTTCGGCGCGCGCAACGCCCATCTGCTCGGACAGGTTGATGCGGCGCTCAAGCGCAGCCTTCTCGGCGTTGGCCTTCTCAAGCGCGTACTGCGCGCGCTGCAAGTCGTTCATGCCCGCAAGCTTCTCGGCCTCGCTGCGCTGGTCGTCGGCCTCCTGCTTGATCTGCTCGCGGATTTGCTTCTCGATCTGCGCGCGCTCGCGGGAGATGCGCTTCTTGACGATCTCGTCAACGTCGGCGTCGGTGTAGGTCTTGCCCTTCGTCTTGGGCTTGCTTCCCTTGTCGTCCGGGTCTTCACCCGCGCCCTGCTGGTCGCCTTCGGGGCCTTCGCCCTCGGTGCCCGCCTCTTCGCCAGCGCCTTCGGTTCCCTCGTCGCCTTGCTGCGGCGGGGTGAGGTTTCCGCCCGCTACTCCTGCGAACTTCTGTCGGTTTCCGTCCTTTGCCATGCTTCGTACCCTCCATAAGGTTTCTCGTGGCTCATGCCTGCACGTTTTCCGTAGCTTTTAGCGGGTTCCACGCCTGCCCGAACCGTGGCTTTTAACGACCTCAACGCTCGGTCGGTCTTTGACCATGCGAGTGTCCTTCATGCGTGAGATTCGCCCGTCAGGCGGGTTCCAGGATGTCCTCAAGGCGCTCAAGCGTTGGCACCTCAAGCAGGCGCATGACCTCGCGCCCGCCGTCGGTTACAACGACCATGGGAACGCGGGTGATGCGCTCGGCGTTGTTCAGCCGCTCCATGAGGCCGTCCCATGCCTGATGAACCCTCACGCGCCCCGGGTACTCCTCGGAAAGCGGGTCTATGACCGCTCGGCGGTACGCCTCGCATGACGGGCACCCAGCGCGGGTGATGTATTCGATCTCCATGGCTCCTCCTTGACGCAAAAGAAAAGGCCCCCGTGTTGGGGGCCTTGATTGTGCCGTTGGGGTGAGATGCCTATTCGGTTTTCGCCTGTTTGCTATCGGTGCAGCGCCTTGTCGCGCTTTCTTATAATCGCCTCGGCCTCTTCCTGGCCAATCTCGTCTAGCCATAGGTCGCCGCTTTGCGTTCCGAACACCTCTGTGTCGAATACCCAGCGCCCGAGCGTGAAATCGTAGGTCTCGCACACCATCTGTTCCGCATCGAAGCGCGATACGCGCCTGCGGGAGTCGTCGGTGTAGTAAATCATTTGCGAACCTCCTCGATGTTCGGTGGCGTCTTTATTTTCGCGGCGTTGTCGGCCATCTCGCGGCGAAGCTCCCACTTGCGCTCAAGCGGGGTGTCCTCCAACCGCTCCTCCTCGTAGAGCGCGTGGTTGCGCTCCTTCACGTCGAGGCTCTGCTTCGTGTGGAACTGAAGCTCGAACTTGAAGCCGTCGGGCGTCTCGAACTGCGTGTTGACGCCACGGTAAGCGCTCGATGCGTCGCCGAGCGTGTTCTTGACCTTCACCACAGTATAGCCCGCCTTCTCAAGCGCCTGCCTGATGCGCGCGAACTCGTCAGCGAACGACTCGACTGGCAGCACGTATGTGTAGCGCAGCACGTCGTTGATGCCGTCTGATGCCTCCTTCTCGCTCACATCGAGCTTGTGCGAGTCGGTGCGGATCTTCCGCGCCAACGACTGCTGGCCCTTGAGCCTGAAATCAAGCCCGGCCAGCGCCGAGCCGGCGCGTTGCAGCGATTCGAGCAGGGACGTGGTGGCAGGTTCCCGAACCATGGCGCTCGATCGCAGCGTCATGGCGTGGGTCGCCGAATCGCCGCCGCGCTTTGCAACGTAATCGTCGATCCACTTGTCCCAGTCGGCCACCTCAAGGGTGTACGAGCAGCGGCACCACGGGTGCATCGGCGGGAAGTTCGTGCCCGGCATGCGCTCGGAGAACTTTGCCGGGTGCTGCTTCTGGTAGGCCTCAAGCTCGCGGCACACCTCGCAGGCCCTGCCGTCGTGGATGCACGACAGCGCGTAGCTGTCGAACTCCGACTCGTGCACGCATGCCTGCGCCTCGTTGAAAAGGTACGTTCCCTCTGTGTACACAAGGCGCATGGCGGTCTTCGCGCCGCTGTGGTTGAGCCTCTGGCGAAGCTCGCGCGAAATCTCGTCGTACGAGACGCCGCGTGCGATCAGCTTTGAGAAGTCGTCGTTGAGGTAGCTCGCCAGCTTCTCGCGGTTCGCCCAGATGTTGGCCGAGAAGTCTCCGCCTGCCGCCCAGGCAGCTCCGACCGTCGCACGCACGACCTCGGAGTCGTAGCGGTAGAACTCCTTGCCGAAGCCAAGCTCCTCGGCGGCGATGTTGGCGGCACGCCGCGCCTGCTCCTCGAAGTGCCTGCGGAACTCCTCCTGCTCGATCGCGCCGATCTCAAGCTGCTGCAAGCGTATCTGCATCTGGATAGCCTCAAGCTCGTTCAAGCGGTAGATGCTCTCGCGCACGGGCATGAGGTCGGCGTACTGCGGGTACTTCTTGGCGAACTCGTCCATGCGCTCCATGAGCAGCGTGCGGTCTTCCGCGCTGATGGATTGCAGCAGGCGGCGGTACTCGATCACCTTGTCCTCGCCGTACTTGGCGTAGTAGGCCGCGATCATGCGGTCGAGCTTCGCCGCCTCGGATGCATAGACCTTTGAAAGGCGCTTCGAAAGGTCGGCCTCGTCCTTGGTCAGCTGCTGCAAGAACTCGTCGCGCCTCTCGCGCCAGTATTCGTCGTTCGGCTTACTCATTGGAAAGCAACAGCTCGATGATCTTGTCCTTGGTGGCGTTCTTCGGGATCTTCACGCCGCTGTTGCGGGCAAGCTCGCGCAAATCGTTGAGCTTCATGCTGCCAAGCTCGCCGCTGTCCTCTGCCGGCTGCTCCTTGGCTTCGGTTTCGCCTGGCTGCTCGGCAAGCGTGACGGCATCCATTTCCTGCTGCGGTTCCTTTGGCACTGTCTCGGGCTGCTTGATGCTGTAGGTGGTCATATCGACTAGGCCGTAGATGCTCACGAGGTCTTCGCGCACGTATCCGCCCATCGTCAGCTCGACCCAGCCGTCGGCGACGGACTCCACCCGCGCCGCCGTCATGTTTCCCATGGTGCCGATGATCTCGCCGCCCGGCTCCTCGCGGATGGCAAGCTGCTTGCCTCGGCTATAGGTCGCTACCTTCATCGTTGGTTCCTTCCTCTTGGTTGGTCTCGATCGTTCGGTTGGTTGGATAGCCATCGCTCACCGCGTTGGCCTTCTCCTCCTGCTCGTCGCGCTTGCGCTGTATCTCGGCTTTGGGATCGCTCACACAGGAGAGCACGGAAAGCTGCGTTTCCTCGGACACGATGCCCGAGAGCTGCCCGGCAACCGATGCCTCGCTCTGCAAGTCGTCGGGCATATTGCGGTGCATGGTCACATCGACCATCTGCCAATCGTCGCCGCTGAATCCCTGGCTCAACGGATAGGCGGCTAGGAGCTTCAGGCGCTCCTGCACGCCGCGCTTGAACTTGCGGTCTTTCTTGCGGGCGAGGTTGCTCATGGGCATCATGCGCATCTTGAGCGCTATGCCGGAAGCGGTGACGAAGCTGTCGGAAGTGATGTCGGGCACCATCGCCATCTTGAAGATCAGCTGCTCAAGGCGGTTGATAAGGTTCTCCTGCACGGAGTCGGCGTTGGGCTTCGCCAGGAACACCACGTCAAGGCCCTCCAAGGACTCGCCGAAGAGGTTGATCACCTTGTTCTCGCGGATGTTCACCAGCTCGTCCTCGGTAAGCTCTTTGCCCTTGACCACGAGGTAGCAGTCGCTGAAGTACTCCACGTCGTTCGCCTTCTCGGAAAGCACGGCGTTGTACTGCTCGACCATGGAAAGAACGCCCTCGTAGAGGCCGCGCCCCTTGGTGTTCTGGCGGAAGTCGACGGCCGGCACGCTGCCGAAGCTGTGGCCCTCGGCCTCGCCGAACTCCAAGCCGGCATCGCCGCGCCTGAACGGCACGACCTCGTGGGCATCGGAATAGCTGCCCTTGATAGCGCCGTCGTCACCGTAGAACCAGCGGACGAAGAACATCGGGCGCTTCAGCACGGAATCGTCGTAGACCATGAACGACGTGAGCGGCGACACCGCGATTGATCGCGGCAGGCCCTCTTCGTCTTGGTACAGCATCTCGTAGGCATGGCCGAACTTCGACGCCATCTCCGACAATTCAGCGTCCACGTCCTCCTGGAAGTTTCTCGCCGTATAGTCGGCGATGAACGCCTCCACGGCCTTCTTGCGCCCATCGTCCTCGCCCTTGACCGAAAGCGTCATGGGCACGCCGATGTAGTAGCCCTCGAACGTGTCCGTGATGGTGTAGCAGAAGTCGGCAGACAGGCGGTTGTTCGGCTTGTAGTCGGGCTTCTTGCGCCATGATCGGTCGAAGATCGCGTAGTGCGTGTCGTACACCTTGTCCAGGTACTCGTAGCGCGGCTTGTGGTCTTGCTCGAACTCGTCAACCAGGCGCTGAAGCAGCTCCTCGGTCATCTCCGTTCCAGCGGGCAGGCGGAAGTCGTCGGTGGACGGCTCTCGCTGCATCTGGTCGTAGTAGAAAGAATGGAACTCGTGGCTCAAATCAGATACCCCCCTTGAAGGTCTTTATGCCGGGTCGGTTCTCCCATTGCCTGATCGCGGACGCCAGGGAGTCGGGCATGTCGTCGTGCGCGGCGTTCTCGTTGTAGTCGAGCACCTGGTTCAGCGCATCGGCGTCCAGCGGGTACTCGTCGCAGTCGAGGAAGCGCGCGTTCTGCCACTCGCTGCGCAGGTGCGTGCTGATCTTCAGGTACTTGTTCTCCTTCTCCTGGTATCCCACGCACGGCCTGCCGCGCTTTAGGATGCCCTTGCGCAGGTAGCCCTTGTCGGCGTTCATCTCGCAGTGGATCGAGCCGATGCGCAAGGCCTTGCAAAGCCCGATGATCTCGTCCAGGCAGTCGTCCACGTGCTTGTGCCACATGCGGACGAGGCAGTACCAGATGCCGCCCCTGTTGCATATGGCCGTGAAGGCCGTGAAGTCCGCGCCTCCGTAGCTCGCGTCGATGTGGCCAATGCCGTCTCGCAGAAGCTCCGGCTCCTTGAAGAACTTGGCGTTGGTGAACATGGCGTCCTCGTCGGCGATGTGCTTCAGCTCGTAGTTGGCGGCGAACAGCGACGGCGACATGCTCGCCCGCACCTTCTCGATCTCCTCGCGGCTCATGAGGCCCGTCTGCCAGCAGTCCCAGCGGCGGATGTTCGGCATCAGCTGGAACGCGTCGTCCTTGTGCCACGGCGTGCCAGTGTTGAAGATGCGCCCGCCACGGTTTCGGATGTTCTGCAACTCCTGGTAGATCAGCTTGATGCGCTCGCGCTCCGCCGCCGACACGCGATCCTTCACGTTCACGATGTCGTCGGTGAACACGCGGTCGGCGTGCTTGCCGGTCAGCGAGCCGCCGCATCCCAGGCCCAGAAGCTGCGGAGCGCCCGACACGCCCTGCTTGAGGTTGGTGGATACAGACGACTGCGTGGCCCTCGTAAGCTCAAGCTCCACGCCGTAGAGCATGCGCACGAGGCCTCGGAAGTAGTCGGTTTGCAGCACGTTGGCCGTTGCCGCCATGACCTCCGCCACGTCGTCGTCCGTCTTGCGCAGGAACATGGATCGCATGCCGGGGAACAGCACGATGATGAACGCGAACGAGATGCCCAGGCACGTGGTCTTGAAGCTGCCTCGGTGCGCCTGAATCGTCTCGTCGTCGGTGCCGAAGACCATGTCCTTGATCCACTCGTTGTGCAAAGACGTCAGCTTGTCGAACCCGAGGCGCACGGCTATGTCCACGGGGCAGTCGTACACCAGGTCGATGAGGTCAGCCCTTGTCGGCATTGCGCTTCGCCTCGATGAGCTTTCCGATCTCGTCGCAAGCGGCCCCGATGTCGGCGGACACCTCGATCTGCTCCACGGGCTTCTCGCCCGCGGTGTCGCGCAGGAACTGGATGGCAGCTATGTCGCCGCGCATCGCCTTCTTGGCGACCTTGAGGATCGAGATCTCTGAAACCGTGAGCTTGCGGTCTGGGTAGTCCTCGAAGCTCAGGCCCTCCAAGTCGTCGAGCTGCGCGTCCGTTCCCTCGAACGGCATGTGCAGCACGATCTTGGCAATCTCCTGCATCTGCTTCTTCTCGCGGCGCTTCTTCGCCGCAGCCTTGCCGGCCTTCGACGCCGCAGCCTTGCGCTGCTCTGCGGTCTGGTCTCTCTTGGGTTTGATGAGGTTCTGGTCGTTCACGGCGATCAGTCCTCGAACGTGAGGCCCATGAAGGCCAGGCGCTTGTGAAGCTCGGCCAGCGCCCCGAAGTCGTTGGAGCCGTAGACGAGGGCGTGGACGATGGCCGTGTCCATGACGTACTGCCACTGGCGGTCGTCCCAATGGTCGCTGCAACGGTTTGAGCGCCACGCCTCGAACCACTCGACGGTCTCCTTGGGCCAGTCTGTGTCTTCGGGCAGCGTCGGCTTGTCCTTCTTCGCGGCCATTTCAGCTCCTCTCTATCGGTTGTCGTTTTCAGATGGAAAGGGCGCAACGGCTAGCGCTGCGCCCGGGTGCCCCCTCTAGTAGGAGGAGCGGCCAGAAGAGCTGCCACGGCTGCGGCTGAACGCAGAGCGGACTCGGTTGGCGATGTTGCCTGCTGCGGCACGGATGCGACCGAACATGCCTGCCTCCTCTCGTTTTCGGGAACAAAAAAGGCGACCCGTAGGTCGCCTTAGATTCTCCTATGCGCGTGAGATTGGCCTATTCGCCCATGGCTCCAAGGATCTTCGAGCCGTCCATGTACAGGTCGCCGTACTTGGCAAGCGCGTACTCCCTGATGAAGCTCTCAAGGTCATCCGAATCGCGGAACACGCACACAACGTGGTAGACGCTGCTCCAAACGTTCTCGTAGTAGGGCTTCACCTCAATCGCCTGGAATGCCTTGAGGATCGCATCTGCCTCGGCGAAGCTGTCGGCTTCGAGGTCACCCGTGGGCTCTATTCCGGCAAGCGGGTTCGGCGCGGGCGTACCCTTCTGCTCCTTGGGCTTGAACTGCCGCTTGTTCTGCAAGCCGATTCGCTCGGTGAACACGGGGCGGATGACGTCGCCGTAAGTCCAGCCGTCCTCGTCGGCCTTTACCAGGTCGGCGAACTTGTCCCTATCGGCCTGGTCGTGGAAGCAGAAGCAGATCCAGAAGCCGGAATCGACGGCCATCTGGAAGCGCTTCTCCTCGCGCTTCTCGCGGTCTCGGTACTCCTTCTGATGGTCGGTGAGCTGCGCTGCCTCCACGGCCTTCTTCTCGGCCTTCGCCTTCTGCGGCTTCTCGAACTTAAAGCCCATAGTGTGCCCACCTCTTCTCGTCGGCCTCGATGAACGGGTACCACTGCTTGACCACCTCGAAGTCCTTCGGGCGCTTCTCGCGCAGCGGCTTCATGAATCGCATGTCC
Organism: uncultured Collinsella sp.; assembly: GCA_934650975.1. Taxonomy (GTDB): domain Bacteria; phylum Actinomycetota; class Coriobacteriia; order Coriobacteriales; family Coriobacteriaceae; genus Collinsella. The sequence continues at coordinate 32,467 of CAKUFW010000003.1, forward strand.
AATCCGTCGAAGCTTCGCCCGAACAACTCGTAATCAGGCGGCAGGCCGATTCCGCGCATATCGATCGCCGCCATCACTTCAGATTTCGTCCAGTCGGCAACCACCGACGCCTTGCGCGTGGTGAGCTTCATGAGGCCGTGCTTGGTGAGGCTCGCGCGGCGGTAGGGGTTGTCGCAGGCGCGAACGCCATCGCAGAACCACGTGTCCTCTGGAAGCCCGAGGTCTTCCAGGATGAACGGGCGCATGTCGTCGTAGCCGAACACGGGCATGTTCGCCGCTTCGATCACGTCGCAATGCTCGGGGCTTTGGAACACGCAGTTGTTGAGCGTCCTCGACCACCTGGGATGCGGGTACTGGTGGATCTTCACGCCGAAAACGCCCTCGATCGTCTTCACGTTGTGCTCGACCATCGGAAGGCCTGGGATGGACCAGTAGTAGATGGGCACTACCTCGATACCCTCGTCCTCAAGCGCGATCCACGCTGCCAGCGAGTCCTTGCCAAGCGAGCAGGACAGCACGACGGGCCGTCCCTCCTCCTTGAGCTTGCGCCTAACCTCGGCGCTTGTTGGCTGGCCCTTGATTATCGTCGGCATCGTCACTCCTCTCGGTTATCTCTATCGGCTCTCCCGAGCCGTCGAGCACGAGCTTAAAGCCCATGTGAGAAGCCATCTCGGCCAGGCCGGACGCTCCGAGGTCGGAACCTTGCTTGAGCGTGTTCCCGATGTAGTTGCGGCTCTTGCCCATCGCCTTGGAAAGCGCGTACATGCTCATGCCCGAGCGGTCGAGCATTTCCCTAAGCGCCTCTGTTGGTGTCATTCACCCTCCCTTCAGATCTGATCACTATTGCACATGATTATAGCACAGTAGCTAAAGTGCTAGCACATTTATTATTGTGTGCATATTGTGTGGCCCAGTAGCTATTGTGCAATTCTCACTTATGCACAGTAACTATTGTGCAATACTATCAACTGTCAGCAGGGGCCACAGAGGCCACCAGGAAGCCGACAGGCACCTATAAAACCGAAGAGAGGATGCAGCATGGCAGGGAAGCAAGAGAGCTTGGATCTGATGGTAGGTGGTCAGCTGGTAAGCAACCACACGATCTTGGCCATTGTAGAGGGCATGAGAGCACGAGGCTACTTCAGGAAAGGCCCCCAGGGCCGAAAGGATGGCCTAGAGCTTGCAACAGCCCTGAAGCTTGTCAACGAGTACATGGCCTACCCAGACCTTGGCAGGTACACAGTGGAGGCCACGAAGCACAGGCCAATACAGGAGATCCCCAGGGCAGATTACGAGCCGGTGGAGATCATGAGGGCTTGCGACAACTATCTGGCCCAGATCACCGAGGCATTCAAGGCCAACAGCGACGAGGAGGCCATTATTTACATGGTGAAGGATCTGCGAAAGCAGGTCATAGCCGATGGCATCGAGTCAGGGGCCTTAAAGGTCAGGAAGTACTTCGGGAAGCATGGCTTCTACTACATGGACGATCAAGGCAAATGGCAGAGTGCCAAGGTCATTGATTGGAACATTGGCGAGGTTAACCCCATCAGACCGGCAGAGCAGGCGGCCTAGGGCAAGCAGGAGGCCCCGAGAAGGGGCCTCCCACGACAACACACAGGAGATCATAACATGCAGAAGCTACTCACGAAAGAGCTACAGAAGAAGCTCCCGCCCCTTTACTCACAGGACGGCAAGAAGGCCGAGACCGTTGTGTACGGCCACTGGTTCAGCTGCTTGAACGGCTGGGACTTCTACGCCACCGAGTACGACGAGGAGACGGGCGACATGTTCGGGTTCGTCTTCGGGGCGGTCCCCGAGATGGGCTACTTCAACCTGGCAGAGCTCGAGGAGATCAACAGGAAGTACGGCATGAACTTCTTCGAGCGCGAGACCTACTTCACGCCGAAGAGGGCAATCGAGATCCCGAGGATAGCAGAGGCGTTCGGCTACCTATGGGAAAAGTAACGGACAACTACCGGGAGGGGCCTCGCCCCTCCCATTAAGGAGGCTACAAGATGGAGCGAGAGAGGATCATCGAGAAGATCAAGAAGCTGCGTGAGCACAGCGTCGAGAACGGTTGCAACGAGGCCGAGGCGATCCAGTTCGCCCTCAAGGCCCAGCGTCTGATCGCGGACAACGACGTGGAGGAATGGGAGCTTGCCGACGAGGTGAAGCAGGTGACCGAGACCGCCACGGCACGAACTGCGAAGTCATGGGCGCCGAACCTCGCATCGGTGATCGCCGACAACTTCCGGTGCAGGGTGTACCAGCGCAGGATAACCGATCGCAAGTACGAGTACGTGTTCGTCGGGTGGAAGGCCGACAGCGAGGCGGCAGAGATCGTCTACCAGAACCTGCTTGAGGTTGGCGACAGGCTGGCGCACGAGTACGAGGACTTCGCCTACACCGACCCCAACGCTTACTCGAACTTCATCGTCGGATTCGTCGATGGCGTGAAGGGCGAGCTTGAGAAGCAGAGCTTCGAGCTGATGATCGTATGCCCGTCCGAGGTGAGCGACTACTTCGAGAGCCTGGACCTTGGCAAATCCACGAGGCGAGGCCCGAGGGCTACCAACAGGGACAGCATCAGCAGGGGCCAGGCGGCGGGGCGCGACGCGGTGCGCAGCCGCCGCATGGATGCTCCGAGGGCAGGGCTTCTCACAGCCTAGCAGGTGGCACAGGGACAGGGCATAGGGCCTTGCCCCTGTGCCATCAAACAGGGCATTAAACCATAAGGCACGATCACATAAGGGGACATTAAACCATGGTGAAGCAAGGCGACATATTCACGAGGGAAGGCCTTTTCTACCAGGTGACCAGGGCCACAGCGAAAACAGCCACAATCAAACCCATAAGGGCCGAGTTCGTGGGGCACGCAGACCCCTGGGGATGGGAGAGGGAGTACATGCCGGTACCCGGGGAGTTTATCGACGACGATCCAATCATGGGCAGGAAGGCCAGCGCAGAGGGAAAGCGCCTCAAGATTCACGACTACAGCGCGGCAAAGAACATGCCGACCCTCATTTTCGGGGGCGAAAATCTCTACCTATGGGACGGCGAACCCAGCATTTTCGACACCTACGACTAAGGAGGGAGCAATGCGCAACTCAAGACGATACACCTGCATCATAAGACACAGCGGCGGCTTCGACGGCGGCTGCGGCGGCATCTACGAGAGGGAGCACAGCTACTACTCGACGCACAGGGCAGGCAGCAAGGCGAACGAGGAGGACGCCATAACCACATGGCACAGGCGGAACGGCTACACCGGATGGTGCGAGGTCGTGCCAGGTACTGCGAGGATCGACGAGGAGGGCTAGCGATGGAAGCACGAGAGCCGAAACAGTGGGCCGAGATCCTGAAGATCTTGAAAGATGCCAGGGAAGACCTAGGGAAGGCCATAGGGGCAGAGAAGCCCATAGCCGAGGGGATCGCATACAGGCGATAGCAGGAAGGCCCCGGGGATACCCCGAGGCCTTTTGTTGTGGCTAGCAAATCCCCCATATAGACATGATCCACCTAAGCAGCAGCGACACGAGGCCGACGAACAGCAACAGGCAGGCGCATATAGAGCCTACTAGCACGATCCAGGTTATGACCTTCTGTGCGCGCGCCACTATTCGGCACCCCCCATCGCCTTGCACCTCTTCACCAGATGCTTGCACATCATGATCCCGGCGGTGACGTTATGTACGTTTGCCATGTCCTGCCCGATAACCTGCTCGCAGTACCCGATCGGCGACATCGCGCTATCGTGCTCGATCGCCTCCCACGAGTCGCTGGACTTCTGTCTCACCTCAATGGGCACGAAAACGAAACGCTTGCACTTCTCGCGCGTGCACTGGCTCCCACGATCGACCATGCCGGTTATGCGCCCGCGCTTGCGGTTGCGATCCTCGCAGTCCCACAGGGCAAGGCGTAGGTCGTCGCACCCGACCGCAGCGGCCATGTTGCAGCATGCCTGGATCATGTCGCAAAGCTCGGCGATGAGGTCGCTGGAATCGCTGAAGGTGTCCTTATCGAGCTTCTGCCAAGCGCCGAAGACCTCCGCAGCCTCTTCCAAGACTTTCATAGCCTGGGCCTTACCGCATTCTACGTTGTCGAACACTGCCACGCTGCCAAGTTCCACCGTGTTCTGGTAGGTATCGTCAAACATCTATCCTCCAATGATCATGCGGGCCAGCGATACCGCCGCCCACAGCGTAAGTCCGTCTATTAGCAGGGATGCCGCTATCACGAGCAGACATCCCCGGTTGCATCCTGGGCGGCTCATTCGTCCTCCCACCTGACGGTTCCATCGTCGTACTCGGCCTTGAGCCAGTCCAGATACTCGCCCCATGAGCCGAAGTCCCGCACCCAGCGCGATTCGAACGCGCACGTTGTGAAGGGGTTGCACTCGCTCAGCGAGATTTTGAACCGCCGCCCGTCGCGCAGCATGCGCACCTCCATGCGCATCGCGGCCTCGGGCGTGCCGAAGTACCGCTCCAAGTTAGTCAATCGTCAACCTCCTACCCGCAGGCGAGCAGGGCCAGAACCACCAGCCCCGCCGCCAGCGTTCTGATTACATAAAGCTCAAGGGCCACAACCGCGACAAGCAGCGCGACGCATGATGCCGCTATCCATCGAACCGTTTGCACCAGTCCTCCTGCATGTCCTTGTAGTGTTCGACGATCCAGTCTCGCGCCCACTTCGCAGCCTCCCATGCCGCCATCGGCTCCTTCGCCTCCTGGGCGCTGAAAGCCTCCTCGAACTCAAGCTCGCAGATGCCGTAGTCGCAGCATCCCTCTATGCAGTGGGCGCAATCTCCGCAAGCCGGTTCGTCCACCCGGTTCCACGGCGCGTCCGGATCGCCGTCGAAGCACCCTGGCGGCAGGTTCCAGCCGCTTGACGGCTCATATCCACACATCAGAAAACCTCCCTCGCCAGCCTCTCGGAGCAGCTGTCGCACATCATGCTCTTATCGCTCATGCAGTAATCGCAGCTCATGAAATCTCGCCCGCCTCGGCCATGGCGATCCTCTCGCCGATGAACCTCATCACGGGCACGGCCATGCTGTTGCCGATCGCCTTGTAGCGCGGGCCGTCGGGGCACTCGTCCGCCGGCTTGCCGCGATACGGAATCTTGGTCCAATCGTCCGGAAAACCCTGAAGACGCTCGCACTCGCGTGGCGTGAGTCTTCGCACAACCATGTCGCCTCCTTCCTCGCTGAAAAGCGTCTGAGTGTTGCTGGTGGAGAGGGTGAGCGACACTTCGTCGCTCACCAGCGCTCCTTTGCCGCCGCCCGCGCATCCGCAGCGGACGAGCAGCGTGCAGGCGCTCACAGGCACACCGACGGCGCGTCGCCGCCCACCTTGAGCGTGCCAACCATGTCGTATCCGATCGCCGTGTTGGCGTTGAGGTCGGCCATCGTTATCGGCTCGTCGATGGGGTACACGGCGGGGTTGTGCCAATCGGCGGTGAGCGTGGGGGACTGCTCGGGTTCCGCTCCTACTCCTCCCGCGCCCGCTCCCTGGTGGTACTTGAAGCCTGCGCTATGAGGGCTTCTTCCAGCCTCTTCGGCAAGGCTCGCCCTCTTTTCCGCGCTCGATTCAAGATCCCCTCGCATGCTCTCCGGCTCAATGAGTACGCCGACGGGGGGGGGCAGGCTCCAAGATGTCCGACAAGAAAGAGACGGCGGCGTCTTTGGGCCACTCCGAAGAACTGCGCATCGAGTACGCGCCACGCCAGACCGTACCCGAGCTTGTCCATTTCGGACAGGAGCTGTCGGAAAGCCTCCCCATTCTCGCTTGAGAGCGCTCCCGGGACGTTTTCCCAAAGAAACCATCGAGGACGTATCTCACGTACCGCCCGAATGTACTCGAACATGAGTCCTGACTCACCTTGCAACCCCTCCCGTTTGCCCGCGATCGAGAAGGACTGGCACGGGCTTCCGCCAACCACCAGATCCACCTTGTTGCGGTACTTCTTCCAGTTCATCTTGGTAACGTCGCCGATATTCGGAACCTCTGGGTACCGCTCGGCCAACACGGCGCTGGGGAACTCGTCGAACTCGGCGAAGCACGCAGGCTCCCAGCCAAGCGGCTCCCACGCCACGGTTGCGGCCTCTATACCGCTGAAAAGCGAGACGTACTTCATTGGTGCGCCCCCAATGCTTGCTCGACGAGCATGAAGAAGCGGCGCTCGGCGCTGTCCGACGGGTTGCGCTTGCGCATGTCGGCAATCTTCAGCAGCTCGTCTTCCTCGTAATAGGTGGCATCCCAATCGACCTCGGGCCAGTCGTAGCAGGAGCAGTGCCAGCCCTCCAGCAAGATATAGCCTTTGTCGTAATAGTCGTTGATTCCATCGCTGGCGTAGATCAGCATGTAGCGCTCTTCGCTGTAATTAGGCTCGCTTTGAGCCGCGCAGATGATGCGCCACGGCTCGATTATTTTCGGCGCCTCGATGGTCTTCATGACTCGTCACCATCCCCGTCAATCGGTCCGAAGTCGCACCAACGAGTGCCGCGCACCAGGTGGACTTCCGCCCTCGTGTACCTCGTACCATTAAGCCTGTTAGTGTGCTCAAGGTACTTCTCGCACAAGCAGTGATCATTACCGCTCGGATAGTGTGCTCGCATAAAATGCTCGCACTTGTCGCAGGTAGGCGTAGTCACCAACCGCAGATACTTGATGGGGTGCTTCCATTTGCTAATCCTCATACAGCACCTCCAACCCGTAGGCTTTGGCTGCGTCGTGCTCGATCTTGCAGCCGCGTGCGTCTTCCCAGCCCTTCACGAAGTAGGCCGCGTGGCACAGGCTCATGTTCTCAAGCGACTTGGCGAGGTAGCACAGTGGGACCTGCACCACGCCGCGCTCCTCCATGGCCTCGTCGCTGTACCACTCGTCGGTGAACAGAGTGTTCACGACCTCGTAGCCCATCTGGCGCAGCTTCGCCACCGCGAGGTCGCGCGTGGCGGCGATCTCCTCGTCGGTCTTGCCTGCCATGGGCTGGGAGATCATAGCCTTCTTCACGGTCTCCTCGAAGCTATCTGCCTCGTTCGTCTTCTCGATCATCTTTCGGTCTCCTATCGAATGAATTGGTATCTGTTCCGCCCCATGCATCCCGCCGCCTCTATGACGACGGCCTTCTCGAAGCACCCGTCGCAGAGGTCAATCGTCTCTTCTTTAACGTAGGGAGTGCACGGCCTTCCTTCGTTCTGCTCGGTCGTCCACCTCACGGGGAGGGTGATGGAATGGGCTCGTTCGATCCCTCTTCCGCACACGTCGCACTTGAACGTGTCGGGATGCTTAATCGTCGCCATCGGAACCTCCGCAGGCGATGATGATCCCCGCCGTGATGGACTGCACCATGTAGGCCAGCTCCTCGGAGGCGGGCTCGTCCTCGCCGATCATGTCGAGCATGTCGCAGGCGGCGTGCGTCGCCTCGTGCGCGGCGAGCCCGTAGAGGTCATGCCCCTTGATTTTCTTACTGATCCAGATAACGCAGCCCTTGCCGCGCACCGCCGTGGTCACGCCGTCAATGCCCTCAAGCTCGAATGGCTCCTCGCCCCAGCCGCGCACGGTCTCGCGGTACTCCCGCTTGCTCCTCGTTACCAGCAGGCTGTCGAACGGGATGATCAGCGGGTTAATCTCGGTTGCCAACGGTCTCCCTCCTCTCGGCAGTAGCCGCCGTATGCGTTACGCGCCATTCGCATCACCGCCCAGCTTCGCGCCGCACATCGGGCAGTAGCTGATGTCCTTCGTGTAGCAATAGTCGTCGTTGTCAAACGTAACGACGATCGCATACGACTCCTTGGGCTGCTTGTCTTTGCTCAAGAAGCACAAGCGCCCAACCGCAACCTCGTCGATGTCGCACGCGCGGCCTTCGGCACTTGCGAACAGGTTTCGCTCTTCCTCGCAGTACTCGCAGCTCATTTCACCACCCCCGCGAGGCATCCGGGGAACGTGCCCGTCAGGTCGATGCACGTGCCGTCATCGTCGACGGCGAAGCACTGGTAGCTGTCCTCGGTCATGGCCTCGACCTGCTTCAGCGCGTCCTCGCGCGTCTCGGCCTCGCCGATCTTGATACCAGCCCTGTAGGCACCGGCGTAGCTCTGGCAAAGCGAGCGCTCGTAGATCCCGATCATTCCTGCTCCGCCTTCCACTCTTCGGCTAGCTCTTCGTACTCGGCGCGGAACTCCGGCTCGAAGTAGGCGATGAACTCGGTCTTGGCCATCCCGTAGCGCGGGCTTGAGTACCCCACGTGCTCGATGCACCAGTCCTCAAACGGGATAAGGCTGCCGCCGCTGCTGACGCTGGTTCGGTAGCCGGTGCCGTCGCGGTAGAGCTTTGCGCGGCCCTCATTGCGGATGGCCTGCTCGACCTTCGAGGCATCGCGCTCGCCGCGCTCCATGAGCTTGCCGCGCAGCTCCTCTGCCTCGTCCTGCGCCTGCTCAAGCTTTTCGCGCAGCCAATCGCGCTCAGCCCGCGCCTGCTCCAGCTGGTCGAGCACGTACTGCTCGCATGTCTTGATCTCCATGGTTACATCCCTTCTCGTATCATCTCGTTGCCGTCACGGTCGGTGATCAGCCAATATCCGTATTCGTAAAGCGCCGGGTCATGAGGCTCGTACACCTGCAAAAGCTCGCCGGTCCACCAGGCCTCCTCGTAGACCTTCGAGCGCCACACCCACTCGGCCTTGAGCCGCGCCCCGCCGTGGAACTTGTCGTGGCATCCGGTGGTGCCGCTGCCGCACAGGCAGAACAGCGGGCTTCGCAAGTCCCATGTGCCGCACGGTGCGACCAGTCGGAACGTCTCGCCCCAAGAGCGGTGCGCCACGTGGTGCACGCTCCCAGCGCGCCTGCCGCACACGCAGCATCGGGGAGACAGCGCCTCGTATGACTTGCCGTGGGTGTAGTGCGCCCCCAGGTGAGGCTTGCCGTAAAGCTCGGCTCGCTCCTTCGTGTAGCCGCGCAGAATGCCTGCATCGAGGATCATTGCAGCCTCCCGTCCGGGCCGTCGAAGTGCACGACCCTCGCGCCGCCCCTCAGCCGCGACACGATGGCCTTGGCGGTGTCGGGGTCTCCCTGCTCGGCGAGCCTGCGCACGAGGTCGCTTGGCTTGTACTGCGTGGTCACCAGCGTCGGCAGCATCGCCGAGTAGCGCTGGTCGATCAGGCTGAATAGGCTGTCGAGCACGAAGCCCGTCGGCCTGCGCTTGCCAAGGTCGTCCACGATCAGGTAGCCAACCTCGGCGTAGCGCTTGAGCGGGTCGCCGCCGTCGTGGAAGCTGCGCTGGATCTCGTCGAGGATGCGGTACATCGGTGCCATGAGCGCCGATCGCTTGCCGCCGGCCAGGCGCTTCGCCACGGCTGCGGCGCAGGTAGTCTTGTGGGTTCCCACGTCGCCCCAGAGGTACACCCACTGGCCGCGCTTCATGCACTCGGCGATCTCGGCCGCCAAGGGGTGGTCGAAGCTCACGTAGCGCTCGGGAACGCCCGCCCGCTTCCAGTCATGCATGGCCTTGTCGAGCACGGCCTTGCGAGCCGCCTCGGCCTCGGCCTGGCGCTCCTTCTCGCGCTCGGCCTCGGCGCCTGCGCAGCCGCACTGCTCGTAGCCGCAGAACAGCGTCCGCCCAGCGAGCCGCGTGGTGCGGGCCTTGAGGGTCGCGCCGCAGTGCGGGCACTCAGTCGTAGGCCGAAAATCCATCGTCTGGCACCTCCTTTGCCATGCCGTTTTTTGGCTTCGAGGAGCGCACCCAGATGCGCACCGAGGCCTTCCAGTCCTTCATCTTCGCCTTTCCGACCATCCAGCCCTTCTGGGCGTAGAAGTCGACAAAGCGCTCCGGGTCGAAGTCGGTCGAGGCGAGGTCGAGGCTCTTGCCCTCCGCGTAGCTTCGGGCGTACTCGTCGACCTCTTCGGGAGAGGGGGCGCGGAAACGCGCCTTGCTCCCTCTCTCCTCTTCCTTAATTCCTCTTCCTGCTTCCTCTTCCTCTTCGTTTGGCCGTTTGCTTTCGGCTTTGCTTGCATCGTTGATTGATGATTTGCTTGCCGTTTTGCTTCCGCTTTTGCTTAACGGTTTGCTTGGCCGTTTGCTTTCGGCTTTGCTTGCATCGTTGCTTGATGATTTGCCGCCGTTGCCTCCCGCCACGATGCGCGAGCGGGAGGTTTCCATGACGGGCCTTATCGCCGTCAGCACCGCCTCCTGGGTATCGGTGCGCGGCTCCGGTTCCTCGCCCGTTCGCAGGTACCGGACGATCATGCCGATAAGCTCGTCGCCCTCCCTGCGGTTGCGCAGCCTAAGCGGCCCGTCTATGAGCGAGTCCAGTACCTGCATGCCGCCATCGCCCCTAAAACGGGATGTCGCCGTCGTACAGGCTTTCCTGGGCGGGCGGCATGGGCGCTTGCTGCGGCGCCGCCTGCGGGGCGGGCTGCGGCGCGTACTGGGCGGGCGCCTGCTGGTATCCCTGCGGTGCCGCCGGGGCTTGCTGGTAGGCCTGCTGCGCGTTCCACTGCTGGGGTGCCGCCTGCGGGGCGGGCTGCGGCGCGTACTGCTGCTGGTATCCCTGCGGCGCTTGCTGGCCCTGCTTCTGGCTCATGAGCTCGATCTCGTCCACGATCACCTCAAGCTTGGATCGGCGCTGGCCGTCCTTGTCCCAGCTCGAATAGCGCAGCTTGCCCTCGATGGCCACCTTCATGCCCTTGTGCAGGATGCGGCCCATGCTCTCGGCGCGGTTGCCGAACATCGTGCAGTCCACGAAGTTCGGGTAGTCTTCCCACTCGCCGGTTTGCTGGTTGCGGCGGCGGTCGTTGACGGCCACGCCGAAGCCCAGAACCTGCATGCCGCCCTGGGTAGCCCGCAGCTCGGGGTCGCGGGTCAAGTTGCCGCTGATGTTCACTCGGTTGATCGACATTTAGTAACTCCCTTCGCCCGTCCCGTTGGACCAGGTGCGCTTTATGTCCTCGTCGACGGTTCGGATCTTGAGCTTGTACACGTTTATCGCCTCTTGGCTCGCCTTGTAGAGCGCTTCGGAGCAGTCCCTGCGCTGCTTCAGCTCGGCTATGTCCTCCCGGCCTCGGCAGAGGTCGCTTATCACCGTCACGGGCGTTCCCTTGGATCGCTCCTCAAGAATCGCGATGCGCAGCGCCTTGCGGTACTCGGCCTCGTTCTCGGCGTACTGGCTTCCGCTGTTGCGCAGCGCCTGAAGCTCGTCCATGAGCCTGTCGAAGAGCTGCATGCGCTCGGCGTAGAGGTCTTGCATGGCCTACACGACCTGCCATGCGGGGGACGGGCAGCACCCGGGGTTCGCCTTGAACTGCTCGTACTGCTGGCGGCTCTCGAAGACGTAGGAGGTGCCGCAGCTCTTGCACTTGGCGATGAACTGGCCAAACTCTGGCGGCTCCTTCTCGGCGTGCTTCTCGGTTCCCATGAGCGTGTCTGGGTCTGAGGTGCCGTCGATGTCAAACGCGCCGCAGAGCGCGTACTTTCGCGCGTAGCTGGATGCGCTGCCCGTGACCTGCGCCTCGTTCATGCCCTTCTGGCTCAAAGGCTCTCGGGCGTAGGCCGTCACGTCCATGGGGTCGCCGTGGCCGTCCTCGAAGAACAGGCGGCACGTGGCCTCGACGTAGTAGCGCTCGCCGATCTGCACGATGCTGTCGTTGAGCGTGAAGGCGATTCCCGCCTCCTTGCACGGCTCCTTGAGCGCCGCCACGATGTCCTCCATCGATCGGTAGTAGAAGTTGCCGTGGGCGTTGTAGCGTGCCTTGGGCACCACCACGGATCGCTGCACCTGGGCCACGGCCTCGGCCAGCGTCATGTGCTTGTCTTCCGCCATCGTCTACTCCATCCTCGCTGCCACCTGGGCTGGCGTGCCCCGGCGGATGCTTCCGGTGATTCCCTGCGCCTTGAGCGTGGATGCGAGCGCCTGCATCTGCGATCGCGTGGCGCTCGGCACCTCGACCGTCCACGCCTCCAAGGGCTCCGCGACCGGTGCTGGCATGGGTGCCGGCATGGGGGCGGACATTGGCGCTGGCGCGGGGATCGGCTCAGGCTCGGGGACCTCGACCGGCTCAGGCTCCGGTTCCGGCATCGGTTCCGGTTCGGGCTCTGGCGCCATGGCTGCCTTCAGCTCGGCGATGCGCTGGTCTTCCTCGTCGGCCAAACGCGCCGCGTTCAAGGCGGCTCCGAGGTCGAGCGTGCGGAAGAACTCGCGCTCCGCGTCGGCGTAGTGCGGCATCGCCTCCTGCTGGGCCTTGAGCGTTTCCCAGTCTCGGGCCACGTCGGACACCTTTGCCTCAAGCGCCTGCTGCGCCTTGATCTCGCCGAAGGTCTTGTTGAGCCACTGCGGCTCATGCAAGCGCTCGTAGGGGACGACCGGCGCGAGCAGCCCCGCGAACTCCTCGTAGTGCTGCTGTAGGCGTGAGTAGAGCGCGTCCTTGCGCGTCTGCTCGGCCTCGTCAAGCTGCGCCTTGATGGCGTCGGTTGACTCGTCGATGATGGCCGTGATCTGCTTGCAGCGCCTCTCGAATGCGTCGAGCGGCTTGTTGTACTCGCGCTTCACGGCCTTGCGGCGTTCGTCGATCTCCTTCTTGATGCCGTTGAGGTAGCTGCGGTCGTGCTTGGCCTCCTTAATGGCCTGGGCGCTCGTGAGGTCGTAGGTGGCGCCCTCGTAGTCGGCGACGACCTTCTTCACGTGGGCCTCCAACGCGTCCATGTTCGAAGCGATGGTGGCCTCGGTGTACGTGACCTCAAGCGTGGTGGCCTCGGTTTCGATGACCTCGGCCTCGACCTGCTGCGGTTCGGTTTCTTTAGCCATAGATCTCGCCCGTCTCGTCGTCGAAGTCCATGGCCTGCTGCTGCTCGGCCACGGTGAGCAAAACCGTCTTGCCGCTCTGCTTGATGATGCGGAAGGCGTCGGCGTTGTCGGTCAGGATCTCGAATTGCAGGGTCGCCACGCTTCCCTTCACGGTGGCCTGCTTGAACTGCGCCTGGATGGTGGCTTCGTTGATCATGTCGTTACCTCCTATTTGATGCCGAGAACGGCGGCAAGGAACGCGCGACCGAACTCGCGCTCTTCCTCGCTGACGGGCTTGATCTTGTCGGCGATGAACTCGCGGCTCTTGGCGACGCACTTCTCGTCGATCCTGGAAAGCCCGGCCTCGCAAAGCGCGATCATCACGTGGTAGGCGTTTGCCGCCGTCTCGCCGTCGTTGTTGTCAGGATGCGTGGCGTCGAACATGAGGTTGTTCGCGATGCAGGCGGCGTGGTCGAGCACTGCTTTGTGGAACTTGGTCCCGTGGAAGTCTTCAAAGCCGTTCTCTTCGAAGTATTTGGCGTTCATTTCTTCTCCTTCACGTACTCCTCGACGAAGTACTCGATGTAGATGTCTATGCGCGGCTGTGTGCCGTATGGGCTTCTTGGCCGCTTGGTGACGGCTCCCGTATCGACCTGCGAATCGTCCTTGAAGGCGATCCCGTTGAGCGCGTCGCAGGCGAGCTTGCCCAGGTTGTCCCAGTCGGGCTTGCCGAGGTCGGCGCGGCCCTCCCAGTACTTGGGGTTGCTCTTCGCGAGCGGCCTGGTGGTCGAGATCCGCATCACAACCGGGCCGTCGTGGTCGGCGAATGTCTCGCCGTATGCCGCGCGGAACGCGTCCTTGATGGCCTTCTCGGCCTTGAGCGTCTTGGTCGGCGTGTAGGTGCGGTGGTTGCGGTAGTCAGTCATAGGGCGCTGTTTTCCGACAAGCTGGGCGGGGTGCATGGTGATGTGCGCCGTGGCCGCAAGGGTGCGCTGCCAGCTCATTCGGAAAACCCATCGCTCTGGCTGCGGTGCTTGTTGAAGGCTCCGCGCAGCTCTGGGTACCGCGCCTCCATGATTCGGGCAAGGGCTGGGGCTATGCCGTTCTTGCAGCCAACGTGCAGCTCGTTGCGCACCATGTTCACCAGGTAGTTGATCGACACGTAGCCCTTCTCCTTGAGGCGGCGGGCGTTGGAGAGCATGAACCGCCACGCCTCGGGGTTGGCCTCGATCCACTTCTTGGCCTCGGCAACGTCTTGCTCGCCAGCCATGCCCAGGCCGAAGATCTCAAGCTGGTTGCTCTGGGGTTTGGGGCGGTATATCTCGTCGTTACGCATTGAGCACCGCCATGCTGCCCACGGCTCGCTGGGCGTCGGCAACAGCCTGGTCCATCGTGGGGATGACCCAGAGCCAGAGCACGGCGAGGAAGATCATGAGGGCCGCGAGGAAGCCGACCATGACGCCCGCCTTGAACTGGGAGCGCTCAAGCTGCTCCTGTGCCGTCGGGCGCTTGCCCTCGAATGGTATGATGGTCGCAGCCTCTTTCGAGGCGGCTACATAGCGGGTGCCCGATGTGTGGAAGCTGGGGGCGCTCGCTTTCTTTTTTGTCTGCATTTCCGTTCTCCTTTCGGTGTTTTCGCAGGTCATTGCTAGGGCGCTTTTTAGGGCCTCTTTTTTGCCGCTTTTTTCGCCCTGCTCTTCTGGCTGTAGTAGCGCTGGCGCTGCCTGCCATTCCTCTTCTCCCTGATCGCCTCCTCCTTCATCGCGTTGGCCTGCTCGGCGAGGTCTGCCATGTGAAGCTCCTTCGTGCACTCGATGCACCAGCCGTTGACCCTGTTGAGCGGTCGGAACGTCCATTGGCCGCAGCGGGGGCACTGCCTGCGCTTGCGGAGTGAGAGTCCGCACTTCCGCGCCATATGCTTCACTGAGTCGATGGAGCGCCCGAGGTCCTTGGCTACCTGCTTGGCGCCGTCTCCGGCGTGCTCTTCGAGGTATCTGAGTTCACGTGTAGACCACTGCTTCACGCCTTCGCTTCTCCCTTCTGCTGGCGTTCCCACTCGCGATATGCTTGGCGGATCGTCGAGCACATGCCGTCAAAGGCAACTTCGCGGGCCGTCTTCTGACGCTGCTCCTGTTGCTTCTCGTCGTTCATTAGGCCACCGCAAGCTCATGCAGCTCGTCCAACGAAACGCCGAGGATGCGAGATAGCGCGTAGGCTTCAGACAGGCTGAACTCGTACGAGCCTCGAACTTTGTTAAAGAACGAAGATCGGCTCATACCGAGACTGTCTGCCAGCGCGTCACGTGTAACACCATTCGTTTCGGCGTACTCGTTGACCTTCTCCGACAGGTTCATGCTTCTCCTTTCTCCCGTACAAAACTTTGTACTCCTACAGTATTGTACAAAGTTTTACACCGTGCAATACTTTGTACGTGTAAATATTTGGACTGTAAGGGGAGGCCATGGAGTACCGGTTTGTTCTCGCACATTACTTAGAGGAACAGGGAATGACTCCAGCTGAGCTTGCTCGCGCTATTGGTTCCCCTAGATCGACCGTTTCTGCCCTTTTGAGCGGAAGGGCAAAAGAGCCAACACTTGGTAAAGCTAAGGCGATAGCGGACGCTCTTGGCGTGTCCCTTGAAGAGATGGCTCGGATGACATACGAGGAGGAATAGGCATGGGACTTCTTGGTGATATGGCTAAAGCCGCTGCGAAGGTCGCTATAAATCAAGTTTCAAACACTGCGCACGAGAAGGTTTCCGAGATGTTCCCAACAAAGGAGATCGTTCTATCCGGCTCACACGAGCGCGATGTCTACACTTACTACGGCGGGCCATTGAAGGGAATAAGGGTCGGGCAGACATTCGATGCTGAGGTCGCTAGGAAGCCTGTCACCCTTGTAAGCGAGTTGACGGGAACAGAATGGAATACTGCCGAACACGGAAACAACGCGCTTATGTATAGGGGCAAGCCATTTGGCTCTTTTAGCCCAATGAACAAAAGCATTCGAAAAATGATCCGTATGGGATACCGGGTCAAGATTAGGTGCAAAAACGTTGGATGGTACGCGCAGGGGATACCTGAGATTGTTGCCATGATTCCAGATCCAGAAGCTGTGTTCTCTTGGCTTGACGAGTGCGAGAGAAGTGGTGAGGAGGTTCCGTTCAATGCCAACAGCTAGAACTGCGGTGATATACGCCCGCTTTTCGTGCAATAAGCAGCGCGAGGCCTCTATCGACGACCAGCTGCGCATCTGCCGCCAGTGGTGCCAGCGCGAGAGGTACGCCATCGTGGCGGAATACTGCGACTATGCCATAAGCGGTCGCACCGACGACCGCCCCGAGTTCCAGCGCATGGTCGCGAACGCGGGCGAGAGCGACATAGTTCTGGTCTATATGATGGATCGCTTCAGCCGTGGGGAGTACGACGCGCCAATATACAAGCGTGAACTTGCCCAGCACGGCGTGAAGCTCGTCTCGGCGCTTGAGCAGATACCTGATTCGCCCGAGGGCATCATCTACGAGAAGCTGCTTGAGGGCCTTGCGGCGTGCGAGTCGAAGAAGACCGCGATCCGCACGAGGCGCGGCATGGAGGGAAACGCGCTCAAGTGCAAGACCAACGGCGTGCGCGTGTTCGGCTATACCAGCAACGAGGCCGACGAGTACGTGATCAACGAGGACGAGGCCGCTTTCGTGCGCGAGGCGTTCAAGCGGCGCATAGCAAAGGAGACCACCAACTCGATAGCTCGCGACTTCGCGGCACGCGGGGTCAAGACCTCGCAGGGAAACCCGTGCGGCTACTCGATGGTCGAGCGGATGGTGAAGAACCGGAAGTACACGGGGCGCTACGAGTGGGGCGGCGTTGTCAAAGAGGGCGGCATGCCCGCGATTATCGACGAGGTGACGTTCATGGAGGCACAGGGCATACGCGCGGCCAAGGAGCGCAGCGCGGAGAGCTGGGGCGACTTCGCCCTTTCCGGCAAGGCGATCTGCGCGGGCTGCGGGCGCAACCTGCAAGGCGTGAGCGGGCGCGGGCGCAAGAACGTGAAATACGAGTACTACCGCTGCCATGACGGCTGCGTGAGGCCCGTGAGGCGCGAGGAGCTTGAGGGCGAGATCGTCAAGGCGCTGCGGGCGCTCCTGCAAGACCGCGAGGAGGCCTTGCGGATAGCCCGCATGGTTGCGGAAAGCTCGGACGGCGCGGAGGTGGCGGCGAGGCGCAAGCAGGCCGCCCAATCGCTCTCAGCAGCCGAGCGCGGCTTGAAGAACATCCTCAACGCCATCGAGCAGGGCATAATCGCTCCGGGCGCGAAGGAACGCATAGCGGAGCTTGAGCACCAGCGCGACCGCGCCAAGCTCGACCTTGAGGCGATCAGGGACGATCAGATAGACCCCGAGCGGCTGGCCGACTTCCTGCAATGCGGCTCCGCCCTGGACGACGCGACGCTGCTGAGGGCGTTCGTCTACCAGGTGAGCGTGAGCGACGAAGAGTGCATAGTGACGCTGAACTACGACGTGGAAAGCAACGAACCCGCCAGACTTGACGTCCAACGGGTTCGTACAAAATGCAAATGGTGCCCCCAGCGGGATTCGAACCCGCGATATCCACCTTGAAAGGGTGGCGTCCTTGGCCGCTAGACGATGGGGACAGCGGGAAAGAGTATAGCAGACTTTTTTGCCGGCGCGTATATCGTTGGCAAACTGGAAAACCACCACAAAGGTGCCTGTCCCCTTTGTGGCGGTGAGGTGCTAGGAGAGAAGCTTCATCGCGGCGTCGTGGGCGGTGTGCTCGTAGGTGTCGTCGAGGGGTTTGAGTGGCAGCAGAGCCATGGCCTGGGCATCGCCGCGGCGCTCGAGGGCGTGGGCAATCAGCCAGTCGGCGAGTTCGGGGTTCTTGGGTAGCGCTGGTCCGTGCAGGTATGTGCCAATGACGCCCTTGTATATGAGGCCCTCAAAGCTGTCGTCGCCGTTGTTGCCGGTGCCCGTGACAACGGACGTTCCGAGCGGCGTGGCATCGGCGTCCAAAAGCGTGCGACCGCCGTGGTTCTCGAATCCCACAAAGGGCTCGGGCGCCAGGTCGGTCTTGACGGCGACGTTGCCGATCAGGCGGTCGGAGCCGCGCACGGTTTCGGCGGCAATGACGCCCAGGCCTTCGATGCGGTCCTTGCCCATATAGTACGAGCGGCCGAGCAGCTGGTAGCTGCCGCAGATGGCGAGCAGCGAGCCGCCGTCCTCAACGTAGGTCGCGACCTTATCCTTCTGGGAGAGCAGCTCGTGCGCCACGGCCAGCTGGTCGCGGTCGGCGCCTCCGCCCATCATGACGATATCAGCATCGGCAAGATCGAGCGTCTCGCCCATGCGGACCTCGTCCACGCGCACGGGAATGCCGCGCCAGGCGCAACGGCGCTCGAGCGCGATGACGTTGCCGCCATCGCCGTACAGATTGAGGGCATCGGGATACAGATAGACGATGCGCAGCGGGCGTGAAAGTTCGACCGGCGCGACGTCGGCGGGAAGCGCGCTGCCATCGGCGCGGGTCACGGCGCGTCCGGCAACGGCGTCAACGCCAGCGCCCTTCAGCCCGTCGAGTTCCTTGACTAGCGGCGGGAAGGCCGTGTAGTTGGCGACGGCGTAGAAGGTGTCGTCGGCGGCCTCGTCTGCCACGGTGCCAATTGCCTGTGCGACGTCCGAAATAATGGCGGCGTCGATGCCGGCGTACTTGAGGCGCACCTGCATGTCGTGTGCGCGTGTGCCGCCGGCAAAGGCGACAAGCCCCGGCGTGTCGGCGATGCGCTCAAAATCGACATCATAGATCCATGAAACATCGTGGCCATCAGCATCGTTGTCATTAAGGAAGAAAGCGCAGAGCCTGCCGCCAGCTGTCTTAATAGACTGGATCTGGCGGTCGAAGCCCACGGGGTTCTTGGCCAAGTTGGCCTCGACGGTGCGGCCTGCAATGTCCCAACGACCCATGCGACCTCCTGCAGGCACGTAGGCGTCGAGCGTGGGTTGCAGGTGCGCCGTGTCGACGCCCAACTCGTGGGCGGCAAAAAAGGCGGCAGCTACGTTGTAAACCATGTACAGGCCGTTGTAGCGCGTGGCGATGTGTGCGGCGGCCGCATTGGGCTCAGCCCCAAAGATCAGGTCAAAGCCATAGCCATCGCAGCCGAGCTCAACGCCCATCACGCGACGGACGAGCGCGGGGCGAGCCCAGCCGCACGAGGGGCAATGGTAGGCTCCGAGCTGGCCGTATTGCACGTAGTCGTACTCCAGCGGCGCATTGCACTGCGAGCAAAAACGCGAGTCGCTAATGCGGTCGGACTCGGTGTTGGTGGCGCCGTCGATACCAAAGGCGATGCTCGCGTTGGGAACGCGCGCGGCAATCGAGGCGCACAGCGGGTCGTCGGCGTTGTAGATGAGCGTCGTTGCCGGCGAGAGCTCCAAAGCATGGGCGATGACATCTTGGGTATGGTCGATCTCGCCGTAGCGGTCCAGCTGGTCGCGGAACAGGTTGAGTAGCACAAAGTACGTCGGCTTGAGCTTGGGCAGAACGCGCACGGTGTAGAGCTCGTCGCACTCAAAGACGCCCACGCGCTTGCCGCTGTCGGCGCGCTTGAGTCCGCCACGGGCTTCGAGCAGCGCACCCACCACGCCCGGCTCCATGTTGTTGCCGGCGCGGTTGCACACCACGGTGGCGCCGCTGGCGGCAACGGCGTCGGCGATCAGGTTGGAGGTCGTGGTCTTGCCGTTGGTGCCGGTGATCACCACGCTGCGGTCGACGAGGCCCGCGAGGTCGCTCAGCAGCTCGGGGTCGATCTTCATGGCGATGCGGCCGGGAAGCACGCCGCCCTGGCGTTTGAGGACGGAGCGCAGTCCCCATCGGGCGATATCGCTCGAGGTGCAGGCGAGAGATGAGCGGAGGTTCATGAAGCCGTTCCTAACGTTAATGGCATGGTCGGGGCGATCGCGTCGCTAAAAGCCGTAGCGGCGCGCAAATTCTTGGGCAAGCTGCGAAACGTCTTCGCAGGCGTTGGCCCAGGGGGCAAAGTCGGGGGTATCCGAGATAATACCGTCGGCTTCCCAAACCGCCTGGTGCGAGAGGTCCCAGGGATCGCGCGGCTCGGGCCGGCAGGGAAGATACGGCGTCTGGTACATGGGGTTCAGCAAGAAAAACGCGCCGCCTTCGCAACGGTTGGCAAACTCACGCAGCGCGCGTGTCGCCGGACGCATCTTGTTCGTTTTGAACAGCAGAATCGTGCGGGCGAGCAGATACCAGGGGGAGTTCTCGAGTGCATCGGCCCCAATCTGCTCCTCGAGCTGGTGGGCCAGGGCAAAAAAGCCGTCCTGGTCTTCCAGGCGGGCGAGGGCAAGCAGCACGGTGCCGGCGGCTCGGGTGGGATAGCCCTCCGCCTTAAGGACGCGGCGGGCATAGTTGGCGGCAGCCCGATAACGAGCGCTGGCCATGCACAGCTGCGAGATTGCCTCGAGCGTGTGGAGCCACCCGATAAGAGCCGGCTCGCTCACGGTGAGGTCGGCCGCCGTGACGCCGTCTGCCAACACGTTGTTGGCCCAGTAATGCGGGGCCTCCATATCAAACCCGGGCACGCTTTGCTGCAGGTAATCGGCCGTGGTTGCCTCGAGCTTCATCAGGTCGCCCAGGCAGGCGTCGACGGGCGTGTCCGCCAAAATGATGGCGAGCAACTGGGCATCGACGGCCAGCGCGTCGACGCGGACGATCTTGAGCAGCTCATCGCGCATATCGTCGAACAGGCGGTTGCGCGTCTGCTCGAACTCCTCGTCGCTGCCCATGTCCTCGATACGGCGAAGCTCATCGAGCAAATGACGATGAACGCCGGCATAGGACAGCAGCGCTTGGGCATGCTCGGTCTGCGCATACTTTTGAGGGTTTGCGCTTATGTCGTTATGGACAAGCTCGCGTGCTGCATCGGTGAGCTCGGGGTGCGACACCAGGTAGGTGCGCTCCAGGTAGGCGGGGATGTAGACGCTCGGATCCATTAGAGGTCCCCTCCCTTAAACGGCAGCCCCTGCTCGGCCGCGCGCAGGATGCGCTCGTCGATCTGGGAGCGCACGATGTCGTTGGTGGCGACCCAGGCGGCAAAGCTGGCGTTATCGGGGGCGCCCAGGCCCTCCTGCAGCACCGGCGTCGCCTCGGACAGGGCAAGAACGAGCTCGTCGGTGGAGCCTGCACCAACGTTGACGCGGGCATAGATGCCATCGGGAAACTCGGTTTGGAAGTAGAGTGCCTCGGCCGCGTGCGGACACGAGCGCGCGAGGATGCGCAGATAGTGCTCGGCGCCTTCGTAGTCCAGTTCGCGCCAGGCGGCGCTCATTAGCGCAATGAGCGTCCACGGGTCCAAGTCGCGCTCCGCGTCCTTGGGGCGGCGGCGCAGCGGCGTGTTGGCGAGATAGGGCACGGAGTGGGCAGAGCGAAAACGCTTGAGCTCCTCGGCAGGGTATTCGAGCTTTGCCATGGCGAGCATTGCGGTGTGGCGGACGCCGGCGGGGTCGTTGGGAGCAAAGTCCAGGCTGCGATTCGCGGCCTCCAGCGACATACGGTAGCGGCCGCTAATGAGTGCGCGCGATGCCAGGGCGGCAAGCCAGCGCAGATAGGGACGGCGGGTTAGGTCGCCTGCCGCCTCACGTTCGTAGGGGTCCTGCGCCGAGGCAATCTTGAGCGCCAGATCGTGCTCCACCTCGTCGCACTTGGACACCAGGTACTGCACGTATTCCTCGTTGGATTCGGCGGTGAGCGCCGTCAGCATGCGCCGGGCATCCCAATTGGATGGATCGAGCGCGGCGGCCTCGCGAAGCATGTTCTCGGCAGCGGCCTCTTCTTGCTCTGCCTGGGCGTCGTCGGGGATAAAGGGGATGCGATAGTCGACAGCCTCGACGACCTTGGCGATCAGGTGCCCGGCGCGGTCGCGGTCGTGCACGATGAGCGGCGCGGGGTTACGGGTGAACTGTTCCATCAGACGCTCTACGGCGGGGCCGTCGGTGAGTGGAATGTTGTCGCGGCGCAGGGCCTCAAGAACGAGGCGATGGCAATCCTCTTGAATGGGGTCGAATGCCATGGGGCCTCCTTTGCTGCGGTTAGGGTTCAAATCTCTCTATATAACGTTCTAGTTTACTCGCATGTGGAGCGCCGAGGACGTCACGCTGCGACATGCACTGTTGCACCACGAAGGCGGCTGTCACACAGGCGTCTGCGCGCTAGCCGAGCAACTGGTATCACGGTGCCGTAAACGGTCGATTTTGAGCGGCGAACGGCGAGCGTTTTGGAGGCAGGCGGCGGCGGAAATCGCGTCTGGCCATCCTTGATAAAACGTTTGCCCAGCTTGGGACAATAAACGCAATGCAAGAGTTTTCTGGGATAGAAAAAACGTTTCATCATTGGTAGCTTTGGATGAATATCTGACCAACCAGAACGGTAAAATAATGCATGTCCGAGCGTTGAGACGTTTAGACATCGCGTGTCGCCATCGCCGGCGACGTGCAAACGGTCCTAACGGAGCCAATCGGGTGCTCCGTTATATACGCAAGTCTAAGAGGGGCTTGTTTAGGAGGCACAGTATGGGACGTTTTACCAATCCTCGCGATCTGTACTTTGGTGAGGGCGCTCGCCATGAGGTGAAGAACCTCAAGGGCAAGAAGGCCATCATCGTTTCTGGTGGCAGCTCTATGCGCCGCGGCGGGTTCTTGCAGGACGTTGAGGCCGACCTTAAGGAAGGCGGTTTCGAGGTCAAGCTGTTCGAGGGCGTCGAGTCCGATCCGTCCATCGAGACGGTCATGAAGGGCGCCGAGGCCATGCGCGAGTTCGAGCCCGACTGGATTATCGCCATCGGCGGCGGCTCGCCCATCGATGCCGCTAAGGCCATGTGGGTCTTCTACGAGTATCCCGAGGAGTCCTTCGACAACATCATCCAGCCGTTCAGCTTCCCCGAGCTGCGTCAGAAGGCTCACTTCTGCGCCATCTCCTCTACCTCCGGTACCGCTACCGAGGTCACTGCCTTCTCCGTCATCACCGACTACGCCAAGGGCATCAAGTACCCGCTGGCCGACTTCAACATCACCCCGGATGTCGCCATCGTCGACCCCGAGCTCACCTACACCATGCCTGCTAAGCTGTGCGCTCACACCGGCATGGATGCTCTGACCCACTGCATGGAGGCCTACGTTTCCACCTTCGCCTCTATGTTCACCGATGCCAACGCCCTGCACGGCATCCGCGAGATCGTCGAGTGGCTGCCCAAGTCCTATGCTGGCGACCATGAGGCCCGTCAGCACATGCATGAGGCTCAGTGCATCGCCGGCATCGCCTTCTCCTCGGGCCTGCTGGGCATCGTTCACTCCATGGCTCACAAGACCGGTGCAGCCTTTGAGAACGGCCACATCATCCACGGTGCTGCTAACGCCATGTACCTGGGCAAGGTCATCCAGTGGAACTCCAAGGATCCGCGCGCTGCCGAGCGTTACGCTTACGTGGCCAAGGAGATCCTGCACCTTCCCGGCGAGACCAACGAGGAGCTTATCGCTGCGCTCGTCCAGAAGATTCGCGACCTCAACGACCAGCTCAACATTCCGCAGTCCATCAAGGATTACGCGAATGGTGGCGTGAAGGTCGACGCCGAGAACCCGCAGATGGTTTCCGAGGAGGAGTTCCTCGCCAAGCTGCCCGAGATCGCCGCGAACGCCGAGACCGACGCCTGCACGCCGGAGAACCCGCGTGAGACCAAGGCTGCCGACTTCGAGAAGATCCTCAAGGCCTGCTACTACGACACCGACATCGATTTCTAATCGATTCTTGTTATCGTAACGAGGGGCTCCGCACGTATCTGTACGGAGCCCCCTTTCTTTTTTCTTTTAGAGAATGGGATAGTTATGGCTGCAATTTTCAATAGCCCCAGCAAGTACATCCAGGGTCCGGACGAGCTCGCCAAGCTCGGCTCCTATGTCGAGCCGCTCGGCGCTAAGGCCCTCGTCATCGTGACGCCCTCGGGCAAGAAGCGCGTCGGTGCCAAGATCGAGGGCGGTTTTGCCGAGGCTAAGGCCGAGCTGCTGTGTGAGGACTTTAACGGCGAGTGCTCCAAGGGCGAGGTCGACCGTTTGGTGGCGCTCGCGCGCGACAACGGCTGCGACATCATCGTCGGCGTCGGTGGCGGCAAGATCCTCGACACCGCGAAGGCCGTTGCCTACTACCTGGAGTCTCCGGTCATCATTTGCCCCACCATCGCTTCGACCGATGCCCCGTGCTCGGCGCTCTCGGTGCTCTACACCGATGACGGCCAGTTCGACAAGTACCTGTTCCTTAAGGCGAACCCCAATATCGTCCTTATGGACACCACGGTCATCGCCGCAAGCCCGGTGCGCCTGACGGTGGCGGGCATGGGTGATGCGCTCGCAACCTACTTTGAGGCTCAGGCGACGCATGATGCCGACGGTGGTACCTGTGCTGGCGGCAAGGGCGGTATGGCCGGCCTGGCGCTCGCCAAGCTCTGCTACGAGACGCTCATGGCCGATGGCGTCAAGGCCAAGGTCGCCCTGGAGAAGGGTGCTCTGACGCCTGCCGTCGAGCATATCATCGAGGCCAACACGCTGCTCTCCGGTATTGGCTTTGAGAGTTCCGGCCTTGCTGCCGCGCACGCCATTCACAACGGCCTGACGCTGCTGCCCGAGTGCCACGGCATGTACCACGGCGAGAAGGTCGCCTTTGGCACCATCGTCCAGCTGGTGCTCGAGGATGCTCCGACCGAGAAGCTCGAGGAGGTCTTGGGCTTCTGCATCGAGCTGGGTCTTCCCGTTACGATGAAGGAGCTCGGCGTTGCCGAGTTTACGCGCGAGCAGGCCATGATCGTTGCCGAGGCCGCCTGCGCACCCGAGGACACCATGTGCAACATGCCGTTTGAGGTAACGCCCGAGATGGTCGCAAACGCCATTCTGGGCGCCGACGCACTGGGTCACTACTACCTCATGGACGAGTAGTTCAGGCGAATAGTTTAATCGACGAACAAGGGGCAAGGTCGACAGCGGCTTTGCCCCTTTTTGCATTGGTTCAAAGTAACCTGACCCCAATGCACCGGGGTGGTGCAAAGGGGACAGGTTTGTTTGCACCAAAGAGGGCGGGGCGGACTCATGGCGAGATCTGTCCCGCCCTTGTTTGTCTATAGCTCGCAGACGTTCTGCGTGCGGTCCTCAACGTAGGCGACAACGTTGTCGAACTCGATCTTGGCGCGGCGCTGCATGGCCTCGTGCGTAAGGAAGCCAACGTGCGGCGTAAAGATGCAGTTCTTGGCGTTGACGAGGGCGTAGTCGGCAGGAATCGGCGGCTCCATATCAAAGACGTCGATACCGGCACCGGCGAGCTTGCCGTCGTTGAGCGCCTGGGCGAGGGCATCGTTGTCCACGATGGCGCCGCGAGCGCAGTTGATAAAGACGGCGCCGTCCTTCATCTGGGCGAATTGCTCGGCACCAAAGCTCTTGCGCGTGGCGTCGTTGTTAGGCAGATGCAGACTCACGATATCGGACTCGGCGAGCAGCTGCTCGAGCGAGACCTGCTCAATGCCGGCCTCTGCAGCTTCCGCGTGCTCATGGCGCGCATAGCCCAGCACGCGGGCGCCAAAGGCCTTAAAGAGGCGACCCGTGGCGCAGCCGATCTTGCCGCAGCCCACGATGCCTACGGTCTTGCCGCAGATCTCGGTGCCCACAAGGCCGGCGCTCGTCTGACCGGCGCGAACGGCGGCATCGGCGGCACCTACCTTGCGCAGCACGTCGATAGTAAGGCCAAGGGTGAGCTCGGCGACCGAAACGTCGGAGTAGCCGGCACAGTTGCGCACCTCAACACCGCGCTCGCGGCAGGCGGAAAGCCCCACGTGATCGATGCCGGTAAAGGCGACGGCGATCATCTTGAGCGCATCGGCGCCGGCGACGACCTCGGCAGGGTAGGGGTTGTTGGCGATCATGACGACCTCGGCGCCCTCGCTGCGACGGGCGAGTTCCGCCGGATCGGTGGTCTTGCTGTCAAAGTAGACAAACTCGTGGCCAGCTTCCTTGAGCGGTGTGGCAAGCTCGTCGATGGTCTGCGTGGGAACTCCCAGGGGTTCTAGCAGTGCGATTTTCATTTTCGTTCTCCTCGGAACAAATCTATGCGATAGGGCTGGTAATAGATTGTAGGGTTGTTTACCGCTAAAGAAGCTGCGCGTGTAATTTGCTCGAGGCGTGGGCCGATAGCGTATCATTATCACTTGCTTGTTTGCACTGCTCAGGGAGGGGCCGCGCATGGCGCAGGAACACGATCTGTTTGATGACATTATCGAGATCAGCAAGGGTTTCGATTTTCTTAAAAACCCGCTTGGCGGCGTGACCGACGCGCTCGATCCGTCGGCGCCGCAGTGGAATCCTGCCGATTATAAGGAGCGTCCGCGCGGAAATACCATTCCGTGCCTAGCCTGCAAAAACGAGAAGAGCGGTTGCACCGCGTGCATGGACGTGTGCCCGGTCAACGCTATCGAGGTCGAGGAAGACGCTATCGAAATCCTCGACACCTGCCGCAAGTGCGGCCTGTGCGCCGCCGCTTGCCCGACCGAGGCGATTATCTCGCCGCGCCTGGCGCCCAAAAACCTCTACGACGATATTGTCTCGGCGGCCACGAGCCACGAGACCGCCTATGTTACCTGCACACGTGCGTTGAAGCGCATGCCGCGCGAGAACGAGGTCGTCGTTGCCTGCGTGGGCGACATTACGGCCGAGACCTGGTTCTCGGTGCTGGCCGACTATCCCAACGTGAGCGTCTATCTGCCGCTGGGCGTGTGCGATAAATGCCGCAACACCGGTGGCGAGGATATTCTGGGCGAGGCCATTGCCACCGCCGAGGAGTGGGCCGGCGCGGGCATGGGCCTGGAAGTCGACCCCAAGAGCCTCAAGTGCCATAAGCGCCGCGAGTATGAGCGCAAGGAGTACATGGAAAAGATCGCCCGCACCACGGGCCTGACCGTGACCAAGCTCAACCCGGCAACGGCGGCACTGGCATCGGTGACGCAGAAGCTGAAGGCTCACCGTCATCAGATTACCCAGCTTGAGCGCACGCTTAACACCATGTGCGGCACCACGACGACCAAGCGCCGCCGTACGCTGACGCACGGGCGCCAGCTGGTGCTCTCGACGCTGCAGAATCACCCCGAGCTTGCCCAGAACATGCAGGTGAGTACGCCGGAGTGCGATTTTGACAAGTGCACGTCGTGCGGCGAGTGCGTCAACGTGTGCCCCACGTTTGCCTGCGATCTGGTGGGAAGCGGCCGCTTTGCGCTGGAGTCAACGTATTGCCTGGGTTGCGGCGCCTGCGTCAAGGTCTGCCCCGAGCATGCGCTTAAGCTCGTTGAGCACGATGCGTCCAATCTGGTCGTCGTTGATCCCGAAGCCGAGGAAAAGGCCGCCCAGAAGGCCAAGGCCCACGAAGAGGCCGAGAAGGTCAAGGCCGAGGCAAAGGCGAAGCTCGATAAGATGCTCGACCAAGTGGAGAAGCTCGCGGACTAGCTAGCGAGCCTAATCTCTGCTTCATTTGCGCCGCCGTGGTGTCTGGGTTCGCCCGGATGCTGCGGCGGCGCTATACTTATGCAGTTTGAAATACTTGTACCAAAAGGAGCTGTCGTGTCCCTTTCCATCGGTATCGTGGGCCTGCCCAACGTGGGCAAGTCAACGCTGTTCACCGCGCTTACCAAAAAGACCGGCCTTGCCGCCAACTACCCGTTCGCCACGATCGATCCCAACGTGGGTATCGTCGACGTGCCCGATAGCCGTCTGCAAAAGCTCGCCGACATCGTCAACCCGGGCCGTATCGTGCCGGCAACGGTCGAGTTCGTCGACATTGCAGGCCTGGTGAAGGGCGCCAACGAGGGCGAGGGCCTGGGCAACCAGTTCTTGGCCAACATCCGCGAGACCGACGCCATCTGCGAGGTCGTGCGCTACTTTAAGGATCCCAACGTCATGCGCGAGGTTGGCCGCACGGGCGAGTTCGTCGACCCTGCCGGCGATGCCGATACCATCATGACCGAGCTCATCCTGGCCGATATGGGCACGCTCGAGAAGCAGCTGCCCAAGCTCGAGAAGGAGGCCAAGCGCGACAAGGAGCTCATGCCTAAGTTTGAGGTCGCCAAGCGTCTGCTTGCCTGGCTCAACGAGGGCAAGCGTGCCGCGTCCATGGAGATGACCGATGAGGAGCGTGCCGCCGCCAAGGGCCTGTTCCTGCTCACCATGAAGCCCATCCTGTACGTGGCCAATGTGGACGAGGACATGCTCAACGACGACCTGGCGCCTATCGACGGTGTCAAGCCGCTGCCCATCTGCGCCAAGATCGAGGCCGAGCTTTCCGAGCTCGACCCCGAGGACGCCGCCGACTACCTGGAGAGCCTGGGCCTGGAACAGCCCGGTCTGGACGTGCTCGCTCAGGCTGCCTACAAGCTGCTCGGTCTGCAGTCGTTCTTTACGGCCGGCGAGATGGAGGTCAAGGCCTGGACGGTGCGCCAGGGCGCGACCGCCCCGCAGGCCGCCGGCGTCATCCACACCGACTTTGAGCGCGGCTTTATTAAGGCTGAGGTCATTGGCTACGACGACTACATCGAGCTCGGTGGCGAGCAGGGCGCCAAGGCTGCCGGCAAGCTGCGCATCGAGGGCAAGGATTACATCATGGCCGACGGTGACGTCGTGCACTTCCGCTTTAACGTGTAAGGACGACGCATATGTTCAAATATGGAAAAAAGGCCGGCTATATGGGCATCGCGCTGCTCGTGCTCGCGGTGCTTCCGCTCGTGGTTGCGGCGTGCGTCCTTCCCAACATTGGACCCGAGGTGGCAACGAAGTTCAACGCCGCTGGCGAGGCAACGCGCTGGGGCAAGAGCTACGAGCTGCTGGCGCTGCCGGTGCTCAACCTGCTGCTCGGCGTGGCGACGTACTTTACCGCCGGTCGTCAGGCTAAGAACAACGACGACTCTGCTGTGATGGCGCGACTAACGTGTGAGCGTTATCTGCGCAACGGCTGCATCACGGGCGTGTTTCTCAATGTGATTAACGTCTACTTTATGTATTCGGCAATTACCGGTACGGGCTTTGGGCTGGGGTTCTAGCTTGCCCCTCTAGGCAACGAGCCTGCAAGCATATTCGATGGCTGCTGCGAGGCCGCCGCTCGATCGTGGTTTAAAGACCACGTCGGCGGCGGCCTCGTTTTCGTAACTCGCGCCGCGGAGGGTCAGGGCGACGGCGGCTTCCATCAACAGGGGAAGGCCGTGCTGCGTGGTGGCGATAACGGCGGTCTGGTCGAGTGTGCAGCTGTGCTGTTGGCAAAGTGATGCGAGCTCGCCTTGCTTTGGGTTGGGGAGCAGCACCGCGTCAACGCGACTTAATAACAGCGTGAAGGCGGTGCGTTCGTCGGGTGTGAACTGGTCGGCCTCGATAACGACAAGAGCAATCGGCGTGTCGCGCCGGCGGCAATCTGCGCGCCGTACGTAAATCGAAGAACCCGACATAGAAAACTCCTGTGTATTCGGCAAAACGTAAACTATAGTTTACGTTTTTGTTCGGCTCCATTTCAAACTCGGCTGCATGGACGAACGTGCGAAACAGATTCTTGGCAAGCGAGTCGAACAGACACGCAGGGACCTTGGTATCTCCAAGGTCGATTTTTGTGTGGCAACAGGAATCAGCCGCCCCTACCTCGACCGAATCGAAGACGGAACGGCAAACTTCACACTTAAAGTTCTATTTAAGATTGCGCCCGCACTCGGCATGACGGTGTCAGAGCTTCTCGAGGGCATTGAATAGGGGATACCGGTCGATATCTGATTACGCCATCGGGATGCGGTCGTGGTTGACCTGGCTGTAGAACAGGCGCTGGATTTCGGCAGCGTCGCGCGACTGGCCGAGCGCCCACATGGTTTTGGCTACGAGTGTTTCGGTCGTCATATCGTCGCCACGCAAAATGCCCGGATGATCGGCGTAAGCGCGGCCGACCTCGTAGACGCCCAAGTCCAGACCCTCCTCGGGCACCTGCGTAGTCATAACGACGGTGCGGCCCGAATCGACCCAGCGGAAAATTGCCTCCTGGAACGATTCGCCCGACTCTCCAAACTCCGGGATGCCGCCAATGCCAAAGGTCTCCAGAATCACGGCATCGTAGCTGTCGGCCAGAGCGTCCAGAATGCCAGGGTTTACGCCGGGCGTGAGTTTGAGCACAAAAACGCGCGGGTCGATGTTGTCGTAGAAACGCACCGGGTTTTCTCCCTGATGCGCGCCGTGAAGCCCGTTACGCACAATGCGAGCGTTGCGGATGTAGGCGATGGGCGGATAGTTCACGCTAATAAATGCGTTAAAGCTCATGGTGCGCTGCTTGCGGGCGCGCGTACCGGCAATGGCCACGCCGCCAAACACGATCGAGACATCGTGCGAATGCTCGTCAAGCGCATAGAGAAGGCTCTGATACAGGTTGAGCTTGGCGTCGGTAAAGGGATTGCCCATGGGCTTTTGCGATCCGGTGAGCACGATGGGCTTGGGGCTGTCCTGAATCAGGTAGGAAAGCGCTGCCGCGGTGTAGCTCATGGTATCGGTGCCGTGCAGAATCACGAAGCCGTCGTGGCCGGCATAACCCTCGACGATGACGTCGCGGATACGCATCCAGTCACTGGGGCGCATATTGGTGCTGTCGATGTTCATGGGCTGCACGACGTCGAGCTCGCAGAGGCCCGAGATCTCGGGGACGCTCTGGGCGAGTTCCTCACCGGTCAGGGCGGGGGAGAGGCCGTTGCCGTCCTCGGTCGATGCGATGGTGCCGCCCGTGGCGATGAGAAG
>CAKUFW010000004.1 GCA_934650975.1 uncultured Collinsella sp.
CCCTCCTCCATGATGTCGGTGATGCACAGGACAATGCCGTCGGCACCCTTCTCGGCGGCGTAGGCGCGCATGGCCTCGCGGATCTCGTCGATCATGCCGAGTGCGCGGGTCTTGTCGACAGTCTCGTACTGGCCGATGAGCAGCTTCTTGCCGGCAGGCTCGAACATCTTGATGTCGTTGCCGACCATCTCGGCTGCGGTGAAGGAGCCGGACGGGCGGGTGAGGAAGACCTCCATGCCAAACTTGACCGGGTCGACGCCCACCTGCTCGCCGAGCTTGGCGGCGACGGCGCGGTCGACATCGGTGGTGGTGGGGCTCTTGAGCATGAGCGTGTCGGTCATCATGGCCGAGAGCAGCAGCTTGGCCTGGACGTCGGAAAGCTCAACGCCGAGCACGCTGGCGAGCTTGGTGACGATGGTGCAGCTGGAACCCCAGGGCAGGCAGATGTAGTGCAGCGGGCCGGCGGTCTCGAAATCGCCGATGCGGTGATGATCGACGACGCCAAAGACCGTGGCGTCCTTAAGGCCGGCGACAGACTGGGCGGACTCGTTGTGGTCGGTGAGGACGACGAGCTGGCCGGCCTCGACGGACTCGATCACGCGGGGCTCGGCAATGCCGGCGTCGGCAAGCAGCTTGGCGGACTCGGCCGGAAGCTGACCAAGGGCGCAGGCCTCGTAGGTGTTGCCGGCATACTCAACCTGGTTGAGCAGCTGAGACAGGACGACGGCGCTCATGATGGCGTCGTTATCGGGGTTCTGGTGACCAAAGACAAGAACGTTTGCCATGGGTTTCCTCCATATGCGTGTGTGTACTTGGACGTAGCTATGGTAGCACGCCGATGCCGAGCCTTCGCAGACGGAAGGGCCACGGCATATTTTGGGGCAGACACGGGAGCCAAGGCTGTCTCTTTTGCACCATGTTAGTGCAAAGTAACCTGACCCCCTTGCACCAGCTATTTGCCGGCGGCGCGCAGGGCTACGTAGGCGGCGCCGATGATGCCGGCGTCGTTGCCGAGCGAAGCGACCTTAATGGGCGTCTCGCGCGAGGCGGAGAGCGCGTACTGCTTAAAGTGCTCGCAAACGGCGTCGAGGTAGACATCGGCCGAGGCGGAAGCGCCGCCACCAATCAGGAACATCTCGGGATCGACCACGTTGGCAATAAGCGCCAGGGCACGGCCGAGATAGTCGGCCATGGTATCGGCAGCTGCCAGCGCGAGCTTGTCGCCCTCGCGGCAGGCCTGGAACACGTCCTTGGAATCGGAGGGGCCGGTGAGCTCGATGGGGTCGACGCCCGCCTTCTTGCACTCGGCAAGATAGTTGCTCACCACGCCGGTGGCGCTGGAATACTGCTCCAGGTGGCCATGACCGCCGCAGCCGCAGGTGCGCTCCTCAGCCGGGTTCAGGCACATGTGGCCAATCTCGCCGCCGGCGCCCACAACGCCCGACACCACGTCGCCGTTGACGATGACGCCGCCGCCCACGCCGGTACCGATGGTGACCATCACCACGTTCTGCACGCCCTTGGCGGAACCGAGCCAAGCCTCACCCATGGCAGCGGCGTTGGCATCGTTCTCGTACTTAACGACCGCGTCGGGGCAGTGCTTCTGAATGGCGACTCTTAGCTCGGGCAGGTTAATGGCAATGTTGGCCTTGACCTTGGCATCGCCCGATGCCGGGATGGGGCACGGAACGGCCAGGCCAATGCCCGCCACAAAGGCGCGCGGAATCTGGGCCTTGGCGACCACCTGGTCGATAGCCTCGGTCACCGCGGCAAAGCCCGCGGCGTCAACGATGGGAGGCGTGGGCACGCTGGCCTTGGCCAGCAGGTTGCCGTCCTCGTCGAACAGGCCCTCCTTAACCGAAGTGCCGCCGACGTCAATGCCGATGTAATACTGCTTAGGTTCCATGGGAGCCCGCCTTTCTCGTTTAAACATTGCCTGTATGGTACCGCTCCCAAGGCAAAAACCTGCCAAAAAGGGACAGGTTTGTTTTGGCAGGTTTTACCTGTGAAAACGCAGGGCATGGAATTTGGCTCGTTGGGCGGTAAAACGGCTCAACCCCATCCTCGAGTCGATCAATTTGCTCAATACACCATTATTCGAATGCATATTCATTTAGAGCGCTCTAGTTTTTAAAGAGAAGCGTTTTTTAATTAAACCTTTCTCGAACTTTTCAAAAACGCAATAGGGATGCTTAGGTGTTGACTATACTTTCTTTTGTACTCAATCAAGCCGGAAAGGAGGTTCCATGATTCCCAAATACGAGGCGATAGCTGCAGATATCCGTCGAAGCATCGAGGACGGCGCCCTTAAGCCGGGCGATAAGTTGCCCACCGTCGTTGAATTCTGTGGGCTCTATAGCGTTTCCAAAATCACCGTCAAACGAGCGATTGAGCAGATCACCGAGGAAGGCCTTATTACCAGCCGGCGCGGATCGGGCACCTACGTTAAAGACACGGCGGGGCTTCCCGGCAAGGCGTTTTTCCAGGGCAAAAACGACCGCGCCGCAGGCTTTTCACATGAGCACCGCGGGGAGAAGGTGACCTCGGTGGTCTACGATTTCTCGATCGTCAATCCGCCGGCGGAGGTTGCCACCCAGCTGGGAATGGCCGAAGACGACTTTGCCTATCACATCGTGCGCGTACGCGAGGTCGATGGCCTGCCCATCGTTATCGAGTACACCTATATGCCGATCGAGCTGATCCCGGGTCTGAAGAAAAAGGACCTGTACGCGTCGGTCTACAGCTATATCCGCGAGCAATGCGGGCTTAAGATTTCGAGCTTCCACCGCACCATCCGTGCCGTGGCGGCAACCGAGGAAGAGGCTGAGCGCCTGAACGTAAAGCCCGGCTCTCCCCTGCTCGAGCTCAACCAGATCGGCTTTTTGGATAGCGGAGCCGCGTTTGAGTATTCGGTCTCGCGCAACGTTGGCGACCGTTTTGAGCTGCACAACGTGACGTTGGCTTAAGTTTGTAATCCGGCGGGCGCTTGCTTTGAGCCGTTTTCGGCGCCCGCACAACCTGATGGGGGTATGCACATGTCCGATTTGATTAAGCTCACGCCGATTTTCCACGAGAAGATTTGGGGCGGCCGCCAGCTGGAGACCGTCTTTGGCTATGACATTCCCGAGGGTCCCATCGGTGAGTGCTGGGCCATCTCGGCCCATCCCAACGGCGACTGCCAGATTGCGGAGGGCCCGTACGCCGGTCACACGTTGTCGTGGCTGTGGGCCGAGCACCGCGAGCTCTTTGGCAATTGCGAGGGCAAGGAGTTCCCGCTGCTCATCAAGATTCTGGACGCCAAGGACGACCTTTCAATCCAGATTCATCCCAACGATGAGTATGCCGCCGAGCACGAGAACGGTAGCCTGGGCAAAACCGAGTGCTGGTACGTGCTGGATTGCGAGCCCGGCGCCACGATCATCGTCGGCCAGCGCGCGCATGACCGCGCCGAGGCCGCGCAGATGATCGAAGAGGGTCGCTGGGACGAGATGCTCAACGTGCTGCCGATCCACAAGGGCGACTTTTTCCAGATCGACTCCGGCACCGTGCACGCCATCAAGACCGGCACGCTGATTTTGGAGACGCAGCAGTCGAGCGACGTGACGTATCGCCTGTACGACTACGACCGCCCGGGCACCGACGGCAAGCTGCGCCCGCTGCACATTGAGCAGAGCCTGGACTGCATCAACTTTAACGCGCAGGCCCCGACCGACGGTACCGTAACCGCGCCCGAAGTCGACGGCGTGACCGAACTCGAGTCCAACCCCTGCTACACCGTCGATCGCGTGCGCGTCGACGGCAGCAAGACCTTGGAGCAGCGCTGGCCCTTCATGTGCCTGTCGGTCATCGACGGCGAAGGCACCGTCTGCGGCGACCCCGTCCACAAGGGCAGCCACCTGTTAGCACCCAGTATCGTCAGTTCCATTGACCTCGAAGGCAAGATGGAACTGATCATCAGCCACCTGTAAGCTGCCGGCCCCCGAGCGCTCGCCGGGATGGGCGCAGGGTTTGGGACAACAAGCTAAAAAGCAACAAGGGGCTCCCCCACTCATCAACGGGGGAGCCCCTTGCCATGTCTAAGTATTCAGCCCACCCGGCTCTCCAGATCAAAAAGCGAACGAGCAGAGCGATGTTCGCAAGCAACGTTACCTAAGGACCCGGACAGGCGCCAAGGACAACGTCGATCGCGAGTTCCGCACGCAAAGGAGGCCACTTAATGTGGCCTCCGTCTTGCGCAGGACTGTCCGAGCAGGCGACGTTGTCCTTGGCGCCTGTCCGGGTCCGCTGGGACTACGACAGCTTAACGATCGGAGCAAAACCCTTCATAAGCTTTTTGGTCTGGCCGGTCTTTTCGAATTGGACCTCGATCATGTCTCCGACGACCGAGATCACGGTACCCGTGCCAAAGGTCTTGTGGCTCACGGTATCGCCCGCGGCAAAGTCCTGCGACGCGCTCGCGCGGTCGACCTTGCGCTCCACCGTCGGCGACACCTTGGACGACGGCTTCTTGGCGCGCGGCGCGCCCGAGCCAAAGGTCGAGGCAACACGGCCGGCGTCGGGCGAGACCCCACGATGGCGCTCGGTCCCATAACTGCTGCCGCCAAAGAAATCGTCGAAGCTCGATCCGCCGCGCGAACCGGAACCGCCGGTCGAGCGCGTATGCGAACCGAACACCTTGCCGCCGTACATATCCGAGCCCATGCCCGATCCAAAGGTGCCGTGACGGTCGCCGCGCTTCTCCCAGCCCGTGCCCTCAAAACCGGCAGAACCGATGCCGCTAAACTCGATATCCTCAAACGGAATCTCGTTGAGAAAGCGCGAGCGCGGATTGGCAGAGGTCGAGCCGTAGGTGCGACGCGTGGCCGCATAGGTCAGGAACAGGCGCTTACGGGCACGCGTGATGGCAACGTAGGCCAGGCGACGCTCCTCCTCGAGCTTGCCCGGGTCATCGCTGCCGCCAAAGTCGTGCACGTGCGGGAAGATGCCCTCCTCCATGCCGGCCACGAACACCGCCGGGAACTCCAGGCCCTTGGCGGAGTGGATGGTCATCATGGTGATGGCATGCGTCTCGCCGGCCAGGGAGTCCAGATCGGAGCGCAGGGCCAGCCACTCCATGAGGGCGGGCAGTGCCTTGCAGGTGAGCGGGCCGTAGGTGCGCTCAATCTCGTCAGCATGCACAGCACCGGCCGGCAGCTCCGTCGGCGCGGCATAGGCGTTGCCCGCGATGGCGGCGGCCAAGGCATCCTGCGGCGAGAGCGCCGGAGCGGCCAGGCTATCGAGCGGATTGGAGCCAGCGGCATCGCGAGCGCCGACCAGCGCCTCAAACGAGGACGCGGGCGCGGACGGGCCGGGCTCGGGCGCCGGGGCGCTCACCACGACGGGCTCGGGCTCGGCACCGGCCGGCACATCGGCAACGCCAGCCGCACGCAGCTCTTCCAGGCTCTCGAGCGTGCCCTCGATATCCTCGTGCGTCTCCTCAAATTCGGCTGCAACGCCTAGGAATTCCTGGATGTTCTCGGCGCGGCTCTCGGACTCCATGGTGCCCTCGGCGCGGAACGCCTGCAGCAGGCCCGTCTTGTCGACGATCATCTCGACGACGTCCTTGAGCTCGCCGTCCATGCGGCGGCCCTCACGCACCAGCGACACAAAGCTCGACAGGCCATTGCGGACCTTGGCACTAAACATGCCCGTCTCGGCGCACGCGATCTCGCAAGCTTGGAAGAACGAGCAACGGTTGTCGCGCGCCAGCTGCTCGATCTTTTGGATCGAGGTGGAGCCGATGCCACGACGCGGCGTGTTGATGACGCGCTTGACGCTCATCTCGTCTGCCGGGTTCACGATCATCTTGAGGTAGGCCATGACGTCGCGGATCTCGGCACGGTCGAAGAATCGCGTGCCGCCCACGATCTTGTAGGGCACGCCCGCGCGCAGGAACATATCTTCGAGGATACGCGACTGGGCGTTGGTTCGATAGAACACGGCGATGTCGTCGTAGCTCGTACCCTTGGAGTGCAACTTTTCGATCTCACCGGCAATCCAGCGACCCTCGTCGCGCTCATCGCTTGCCTGGAAGGCCTGGATCTTCTCGCCGTCGCCCTCAGCCGTAAACAGGCGCTTTTCTTTGCGCTGCGAGTTATGACGTACCACGGCGTTGGCGGCGCTCAGGATATGGCCCGTGGAGCGGTAGTTCTGCTCCAGCTTGACGGTCTTGCAGTTTTTAAAGTCCTTCTCAAAGTCCAGGATATTGGTGATGTCGGCGCCACGCCAGCTGTAAATGGACTGGTCGTCGTCGCCCACGACCATGAGGTTTTGGTACTTGGCGGCCAGCAGGTTGGCGATCTCGTACTGGACGTGGTTGGTGTCCTGATACTCGTCGACGCTAATGTAGCGGAAGCGCTCCTGGTACTTATCGAGCACCTCGGGGCGGGTGCGAAGCAGCTCGAGCGTGCGCACGAGCAGGTCGTCGAAGTCCATCGCGTTGGCGGCGCGCAGGCGGCGCTCCAGCTCCAGGTAGACCTGCGCGGCTTTTTTGTCGTTGGGGCTGTCAGCGGATTTGAGCATGTCCTCGGGCCCGATCATGGCGTTTTTGGCCGAGCTGATCTTGCTGCGAATCATGTTGATGGGGAACTGCTTTTG
Organism: uncultured Collinsella sp.; assembly: GCA_934650975.1. Lineage (GTDB taxonomy): Bacteria > Actinomycetota > Coriobacteriia > Coriobacteriales > Coriobacteriaceae > Collinsella. The sequence goes on from CAKUFW010000004.1 coordinate 6,637, forward strand.
CTCGATGCCGAGCGCCTGCATAATGTCGCGCACCATACGTTTGGAGTCGTCGTCATCGTAGATGGTGAACTGGCCGGTGTAGCCCAGCAGATCGGCGTCCTCGCGCAGCATGCGCACGCACATGGCGTGGAAGGTGCACACCCACATGCCGCGGGTGCCGTTGGGGATGAGCGCCGCCAGACGCTCGCGCATCTCGGCCGCGGCCTTGTTGGTAAACGTGATGGCCAGGACCTGCCAGGGCTTAACGCCCAGGTCGCCGAGCATATGAGCGATGCGGAAGGTCAAGACGCGGGTCTTGCCCGAGCCGGCGCCGGCAAGGACCAGCAGCGGGCCCTCGGTGGTCAGGACCGCCTCGCGCTGGGCGGGATTGAGGCTATCGATGTCGACGAGCGGCTTGGCGGGCTTGGGCGCGGGAGCCGGAGCGTCGTAGATGTCGAGTGGAACGAGCTCGGGCTCCGGCGCGGCAGGGGCGGCGTACGCGTCGAGCGGCACGGGCTCCGGTGCGGGCGGAATGGGCGCGGCGGTGTTCTTTTCCCAGGGCAGGGGCTGGGTCATGGGCGACTCCTCATCTGACGGACGGCGCGCCTGCGGGCGGCGCCATAGTTTGAGCCGTACCAGTATACCGAGCCGCGCGGACACCGACGCAAATCACACCACGACTCCGCGCGCCGCCACCACCCAAGCACCCCCAAATAAGTTGCGGTGAAATAGTTCCTCCAAACGGCCTTCTGGCCCCCAAACAGGGACTATTCCACCGCAACTTATGTTGGCTCGAGGGGATAGAATATCTACCATTTCTACCCCATTCCCATATGGCAGGAGGGCTGTTGTGAAGCATAGGGTGCTCTATTACATGGTCGACGGTTCGACCGAGGCGGGCCAGGCGGTGCTCGACACAATCGAAGGCGGCGATCAGATTGAGCTGGTGGGCTGCGCGCACGAGCCCAATGTCTGCCCCACCGCCGAGCAACTGATCGGCTGCGAGGGCTTTGTCGGCGAGTTCGGTCCCGTCGATGATACGTGTGCCGACGCCATGGCGGCCGCGGGGATGCGCATTGTCTCGAACATGTCTATCGGCCTGAACCACGTTGCCGTCAACCGGCTGGCCTCACATGACATCACCGTCACCAACTGCCCCGGATACTGCTCGGACGACGTCGCTCAACACGCCATCGCTTTGATGCTTGACCTGATGCGCCAAGTTACGTTTCTCAACCGCGGTGTGCGTGATGGCGCCTGGAATCCGCTGGGTGGATACACCATGCACCGCACGCAGGGCCGCACGTTGGGGCTCGTCTTTTTTGGCAACATTGCGCGTGCTGTCGCGCCCATCGCGAAGGCGCTCGGCATGAAGGTGCTGGTGTGGGCGCCAACCAAGAGTGCAGAAGAGCTTGCCGCCGCCGGTTGCGTCAAGACTCAAACGCTCGATGAACTGCTCGGCGCCTCGGATATCGTCAGCCTGCACTGTCCGCTGATTCCCGAGACCGAGAAGCTGATTGGCAAGCGCGAACTTGCGCTTATGAAACCCTCAGCATTTTTGATTAACACGGCCCGCGGGCCCATCGTGGACGAGGATGCCCTGGTCGCCGCGTTGGACGAGGGCATCGCCAGCGCCGGTACGCGCGGTATCTGCGGCGCCGCACTTGACGTGCTCGCCGACGAAACCGCACCCAACCAGGCCCTGATCGCCCACCCGCGCTGCATCGTCACACCCCACTGCGCTTACAGCACGCAGGAAGCCTACGACACCGTCCGTCGCATGTCGCTGCAGGCCGTAGTAGACAAGCTCGTCTTTAGCCGCAAGCCCGAACACACCGTGGCCGAATAATGACAAGTTGTCGCTCTGGCCGCCGCGCAGCGTCGACTAAGTTATAGGCCGAACATAGGCTCCAGAACGAAGAAGTATGCGAGCACTACGATGCCCAGGATGATGCGGTAGACGCCGAAGCACTTGAAGTCGTGACGACGGACAAAGCCCATGAGCCACTTGATGGCGATGAGCGAAACCACAAAGGCCACGACGCAGCCCACACCCAAGATGGCGATCTCGTTAGCGCCGAAGGTACCGCCCTTGATAAAGTACTTGACCAGCTTGAGGGCGCTCGCGCCAAACATAACGGGGATGGCCAAGAAGAACGTGAACTTTGACGCCACCGAACGCGTGCAGCCCAAAAGCAGGCCGCCGATGATGGTGGAACCGGAGCGAGACGTACCCGGCACCAGTGAAAGCACCTGGAAGCAGCCGATGCCCAGCGCCGTCTTCCAGCTCAGGTCCTCGAGCGTGGCGATGGAGCCAAAGTCCAGATTCTCGTCATCGCCCTCGTCCTCGGCGGCAGCCGCGGCAGGCGCCGCAAAGTGCGCACCGGCGGGACGTCCACCCGACACCACAGCACGCGAACCAAACGAACCGGCAACGGCCATCTCCTCGCGCTTGCGGGCACGCCAATTCTCAATCACGATGAACAGCACGCCGTAGACGATAAGCGCCAGCGCCACGACGGGAGCGTTATAGAAATGCTCCTCCATCCAATCGTTGAGCGGCAGCCCGATCGCCGCGGCGGGAATACAGCCGAGCACAATCTTGCCCCACAGCACCCACGTGTCGCGACGGCCTTCCTTGCCCTTGCTGGGCGAGAACGGATTGAGCTCGTGGAAGAACAGCACGCAGACGGCCAAAATGGCACCAAGCTGAATCACGACCAGGAACATATTCCAGAACGTCTCGCTCACGTTCATCTTGACGAACTCGTCCACCAAGATCATGTGACCCGTCGACGAAACGGGCAGCCATTCGGTGATGCCCTCGACCAGGCCCATGAAGGCAGATTTTAGAAGCTCGATAATATCCAAAGGGACCCCCTCATTAGACACCCGCCGGTAGATGTTCTGCGGACGATGCGGGCGATGTCCCATTATCAACCGTTGGCGGCGCGACCGCGCCTACCCTTACCAAAAAACTCGCCCGTTCACAGAATTGCGAGCGGTCAAACCGAGATCCTTGGGTATAACTGCAACAAGGTAAAGTGTCCGGCGGTCAACGCACCCGCGCCCGCCCGACGCACGAGCCCCGCGCCCGTGCGATAGACCAAGGAGGAAACCATGAACGAGGGCTACACCAAGGTATTTGTTTCACTCGACGGTACTGAGCAGCAGGATTTTGTGCTGGCACGCGCCATCAAGGTCGCCGCGAACAACGGCGCCAAGCTGATTATCGGCCACGTCATCGACTCCACCGCGCTCGAGAGCGCCGGTTCCTATCCGGTCGACCTGGTCAACGGCCTGGAGGAGGCCTTTAACAACTCCATCGCCAAGCAGCTCGAGGAGGCCAAGGCCAATCCCGACATTCCCGAGGTCGAGGTCATGATTCGCACCGGTCGCATTCGCGAGACGCTCAAGGACGAGATGCTCGACGTGGTCAAGCCCGATCTGGTGCTCTGCGGCGCCCGCGGCCTATCCTCGATCAAGTACGCGCTACTGGGTTCGATTTCGACGTTCCTGCTGCGTAACACGGACTGCGACATCTTGGTCGTGAAGTAGGTTCCTTCCCGCCGGCGCAAGGCCTGCGGGGTTATCACGCCGACGTCCTCGCCGCTTCGCGGCTGCGGGACGTCGGCGTGATAACCCCTCCCGGCCTTGCGCCTTCGTCACCGTACTTCAGCGAGTTGGCTGATAAAAAAGATGGCGTGCCGCCCCGGTTGGGGCGGCACGTTTTTTGGGTGGGGCGGCACGTTTTTGTTTGGGGGATTCTTTCGAGCCTCATAGCTATGTTCACGTTCGGGAACATTGCGCCAGTTGCTTCAGCTATGTTCCTGAACGTGAACATAGCCCAGAGAAAACAGCAGGAGCGCGCCTACTCGAAGTATTGGAACTTGTTCGTCGAGAAGGCGAAGGTGACGGTGAAGCCTTCTCCGGGCTCCGAGGCCGCCGTGACGTCGATGCCCATTTTGGAGCATAGGCGCGCCACCAGATAGAGGCCGATGCCCGTTGCACGCTTGGTCGTGCGGCCGTTGTCGCCGGTAAAGCCCTTCTCGAACACGCGCGGCAGGTCGGCTGCGCTCACGCCGCAGCCGTTGTCCGCAACGGTGAGCTCGATGCGCTCGCTCGCTAGGCCCTTGTCCAGCAGCGCGCCCGAAAACACGATCTTCGCGCCGTCCTCGCGCGCGTATTTAATGCTGTTCTGAATGAGCTGACCCAGGATAAATTCGAGCCATTTCTCGTCGGTAAAGACCTCAAAATCGAGGTCTTCGCACACCGGCGCCACGTGCGCCGCGATGAGCTCACGCGCGTTGGCTTTGATGGCACCCGTCACCAGGGCCTTGAGGCTCCAACGGCGAATCAGGTAGTCGCGCTCCACGACTTCCGAGCGCGCATAGTAGAGCGCTTGGTCGATGTAACGCTCCACGCGGGCCAGCTCGCGGCCCAGGTCATCCACGCGTGACAGGTCGTCTTCGCTGCCGTCCAGGTTTTCCAGAATCAGATGTGCTGCCGCCAGCGGCAGTTTGGCCTCGTGGACCCAGCTCTCGATATAGTCGCGATAGTCGTCGGTCTGGCGCCGGCCTTCCGCCACCTCATCGCAAGCAGCCTTGCCCACGCGACGCAGGACCTCGTACTCGAGCTCGCCCTCGGAATAGGTCGGACACTGCACCATCTCCTGCACCCATGCGGGACTTTCCAGCTCCTCGGCCGCCCGCTCCAGCTGATGCAAAAATCGACGACGGCGCGCATACTCGATCACAATGCCGAGCATGCCAAAGATAAAGGACACGCCGACCGCCACAATCACGATGGAGACGGGCGCCCCGGCAACCGTCAGCACAAAGCAGCTCAGCAGCACGCCGCACGTCCACACGGCGACGGGAAGCAGCGCGTCTTTAAAATACTTGGCAAACGACATGGCCGGCCCCTAGACCGAATAGCCCTGGCCGCGGTGCGTGGTCAGATACCCCTTGATGCCGATTTTTTCGAGCGTGGAGCGCAGGCGGTTGATATTGACGGTGAGCGTGTTGTCATCCACGAAGGCGTCGGAGTCCCACAGGTCCTGCATGATGGCCGAGCGCGAAACGATCTTGCCCGCGCGGCTCAGGAGCAAAGAGAGGATTCGCAGCTCGTTTTTGGTGAGCTCGGTGCTGTCGCCGGTTGCGGTGTTGGTGACCGCGGAGCGGGCGAGGTCGAGCTCCAGCCCCTTGTGGACAAGTGTGCTGCGCTCGCCGGCCGCCGTGGTGCGCCGCAGCAGCGCATTGATGCGCGCCACGAGCACGCGGGCGCTGTAGGGCTTGGGGACAAAGTCGTCCGCACCGAGCGTCATGGACATGACCTCGTCGATCTCGGTCGTACGCGACGTGAGGACGATGATGGGGACTTCGGATTCGCGGCGGACTTCGTGGCAGATATGCTGGCCGTCTTTGACGGGAAGCGAAAGGTCGAGCAGCACCAGATCGGGTGCGGCGGCCAGGATGTCGCGCGAGACGTGCTCGAACGATTCGCAGGCCTCGACCTCAAACCCGGCACGGGCCAGAATGTCGGTGAGCTCGCGACGGATGGGCTCGTCGTCCTCAACGATATAGATCAGCGCCATGGATTCCGCTCCCCTCTTGGTTGTCTTGCCACCATTATGGCCGCGAACCCGCAGGCGTGCACCGCGCGCGGCGTCAAGGTGACAGAACTGTTCGCGAGCGGTGGCGTTTGGCCCGCCTCGCACTCGCGACGGGAGCGGGGACCAAAATGATTTTTTAGTCCCCGTCCCAGAATAATCATTTAGCGGCGGGCGCGGAGCTTTTCGTAGCCGTCGGCGAAGAAGGCGACCGTGGCGGCGTCTGCCTCGGCGGCGTCGGCGTCGTTGGCGGGGACCACGCCGTGCTCGTCGCTCACCAGGAACAGCGCGCCCTTGAGCTGCGCGGGAATATCCACGCGTGCGACCGGCATGTCCTTGGTCTGCGCCAGCTGCTCGATGAGCGTTGCCGTGCCGCACAGGCACTCGTCCTCCGGCGCCACAAAGGCCAGCTCGCCGTTGTTGACGGCGGCGAGCAGTTCGGGCGCCACGCCGGTCTCGTCGGCCTCGGAGCGGGCCTCGGCAGAGCGTGCACGCAGCGCCTTGGCCGAGGTGTCGGCCAGCGGCTCGTACTCCCCCACCGTCATGGCGGCGTTGCCGTTGACATCGATCACCAGCATGAGCACACCGTCGTGGGCGGTATAGTCGCCCTCGGCAAGCGACCACTCAACGTGCTGCTTGGCCCAGCTGAGCATGTTATGGGTAAGCGGCTCGCCCTGCACCAGGCGCTCGGACAGCGCGCGAATGTGACGGTTGAGCATGGGTACCTTTTTGTTTGACATGCGCCAGCGGCAGATGAGCGCGGGCTTGTCGAGCGTAAACTTCTCGACCGCCTCCTGATTAGCGCAAAAGTCCTCGTACGCACGCTGATCCTCGGCATTGCCAAACAGCTCGGCATCATCAATCTGGGGCATGGTTGTACCTTTCGTGTTAGTCATTCCGTCCTCTTATACCAAAAAGACGGCCCTCCAAACGGAGCAGCCGTCTTTTGCAGAGATTATTTTGACGATATAGCCAGGCGACCGATCAACTTAATGGGATAGAACAACATCCCATTAAGGGTTTTCCAAGTGCCCGAGATTGCCCCGAAAGAGGAGCGCCGCGTACTAAATGTACGCAAGCGACGGTTTGAGGGGCAAGGTCGGGTGCTTGGGAAAGCCTCTAGTGCCTAAAATGCCTGGCACCTGTGAACACCATCGCAATACCATGCTCGTTGCAGGCCTGGATGCTCTCGTCGTCGCGCTTGGAGCCGCCGGGCTGAATGATGCAGGTCACGCCGTGCGCGGCAAGCACGTCCACGTTGTCGCGGAACGGGAAGAACGCGTCGCTTGCGCAGGCAAAGCCGCCCTTCTCAACGCCCTCGCGCTCGCAGAAGTCCTCGGCACGCTCGCAGGCCAGCAGCGCGGAATCCACGCGGTTGGGCTGACCCGGGCCCATGCCAATGCCGGCCTTGCCCTTGGAGACCAGGATGGCGTTGGACTTGACGCCCTTGCAGACCTTCCAGGCAAACTCAAGCTCGGCCATCTCGGCGTCGGTGGGCTTGCGGTCGGTGGGGAACGTAAAGGTCGCGGGGTCCTCGGTCACGTGGTCGACCTCCTGCACCAGCATGCCGCCGTCGATGGAGCGCAGCTCCACCTGAGCGCCGTGGTCCACGCCACCGGTAGCCAGCACGCGCAGGTTGGGGCGCTTGGCCATGCGCTCGAGCGCATCATCGGTGTAGCCCGGGGCGATGATGACCTCGACGAACTGCTTGTTCTGATCGGCAAAGTGCTCAACCAGCTCAAAGGGGACCTCGCGGTTGCAGGCGATGATGCCGCCGAAAGCGCTCTTGGGATCGCAGGCAAAGGCGCGGTCGTAGGCGGCCGTGATGTCCTCGGCAACGGCAGAGCCGCAGGGGTTCTGATGCTTGAGGATCACGCAGGCCGGCTCGTCGAACTCGCGGACCAGGTTCCAGGCGGCATCGGCGTCCAGATAGTTGTTGTAGCTGAGCGGCTTGCCCTGGATCTGCTCGGAGCCCACGAGCGGGAACTGCGAGCTCGCGGTGTTCTCGCAGCCCTCGGCAAAGCGATAAACCGTGGCCTTCTGCTGCGGGTTCTCGCCATAGCGAAGGTCATCGACCTTCTCCAGCGAGATCTCGAGCTTAGCGGAGGTGTCCGCCACGTCGCTTGCCTGAGCGGCAAGCCAACGGGAGATAGCCGTGTCGTAGGTGGCGGTGGTCTGGTAGACCTTCACCTGCAGGCGACGACGGGTGGCAAGCGTGGTGCAGCCGCCGGTCTCGTGCATCTCGGCCAGGACGGCGTCGTAGTCGGCCGGGTCGGAGATGACGGTAACGCTCGCGGCGTTCTTGGCAGCAGAGCGCAGCATGGAGGGGCCGCCGATGTCGATGTGCTCGATGGCGTCCGCGAAGGTGACTTCGGGGTTGGCGACGGTCTTCTCGAACTCGTACAGGTTGACGACGACCAAGTCGATCAGCTTAATGCCGTGCTGAGCGGCCTCCTGCATGTGCTGCTCGGAATCGCGGCGGGCAAGCAGCGCACCGTGAACCTTGGGGTGCAGCGTCTTGACGCGGCCGTCCATCATCTCGGGATAGCCCGTGAACTCCTCGATGGGGGTTACGGGAACGCCCGCATCCTCAATGGCACGAGCCGTGCCGCCCGTAGAGATGATCTCGACGCCAAAGTCGTCAACCAGCGTCCGTGCGAAATCGACGACACCCGTCTTATCGGTAACCGAGATCAACGCGCGTGCGATCTTCACATCAGATCCCATGCAGTCCTCCTGTCTGGTACGCCGCCGTGCTCTGTGAGTCGGTGATACGTCGATCTGCAGCGCTCGCGCAGCGGCATTGAAAATACTGATTTAATGTAGCGCATCGAGCGCGCCGATGCACCCCGCAACGGCCGCATGTGCAGAAAAAGCTCGCGAGCGGAGGGCACGGGCGCGCATTCGGCAGCGGTGAGTTGATGGAGCACAAGGGCACCATAATTAGATGCCGACGGCGTGGTAGAACTGTGCTCGATATGCATCCGCAAAAGAAAGAGGCACCATGGTCTCGCGGGTTCTCTACCGACCGTTTGATACCGAAGACTTCGACGCCATCGCGCTGATTCTGCAGCAGCTTTGGCATAACAATTCGGATAACGATGAGTACAACCGCCTTGAGGCCGCGTGCGATCTTGCCTATTGCCTTTCGTCCTCGACGTTTTCGCAGGTCGCTGTAATCGACGGCCAGGCGCGTGGCATTGCGCTTGCGCGCGCGGGGCAGAGCTCCGGTGCCACCGTCAACGAGCATTGGATGGACACCGAACGCGCGCTGCTGTCGCAGATGCGCGAGCTGGAGCCCAGCGCGTGCGCCGAGTACCTCTCGTTTGTGCGCGCCACTATCCGGACCAACAACCGTCTACTCGAGAGCAGCCCGCTGCCGCACGACCACGAGGTCACGCTGCTCGCCGTCGATCCCGATGTCCATGGCTTGGGCGTTGGCTCGGTGCTGCTCGACGCCGCCGTCTCGCACCTGTCCTCGCGCGGGGCAACGAGGGCGCACCTGTACACCGACTCCAACTGCTCGTGGAAGTTCTACGAGCTGCACGGCTTTAAGCGCACGGCCACGCACCGCGCCAACCGCGAAGAACGCCGCCACGACATGCCGCGCGAAAGCTTCCTCTACGAATTGGATCTGACCGCCTAGATCGGGCGGCCACACCTAGTCATTTAGGAACGTCCCCAACGACTAGTCATCGGGGACGTTCCTAAATGACTAGTCGTTGGGGACAGTCTTGGGCAAACCGGCCGACGAAGCCCTTTTTGAGGTCGCCATATAGGGGTTATCAAATACCCGTGGGCAAAAAACATCAAATATGAGTACTGTTACCTTTTTAGTAGCAGCGAAATTTGGCTAATTCGGGTCTCTTTGGCGTCTCGGCGCGTCGGATGAACTAACGTATCTCCCCAAATGTACAATAAAATGCGCTCCTAACGAGAGCTATTCTCATTAGAAGCTCATTATTTTGCCTAAGTATATGTGACTATAACGGCAACAGTACTCATATTTGGCATTTTTTGCCCACCGCCCCTTGCGCGGAGGTCCGCGGCGGAAAGCTTGGCCCGTTTTGATGCACAAAAATGGGATGGATCTTCCCTGGCAACCGCCCAGAAAGGTCCACCCCAAAGCTAGCGCTCGCTAGAACGTTCCGCCGCCGCCGCCGCCGGCGCCACCACCGCCGCCGCCAGAGAAGCCGCCGCCTCCGCCGCCACCGGAGCTGTCAGAGCTCGATGCCAGCTCGCGGATACTCTCGTGATACACGCTATCGAACGAATCGAGCGGGGACTGGTTGCCGTAGTGATGGTAGTACCACCAGTAGCAGGGGTAATTGTCGTAGAAGCCATCAGCCTCGCGCACCTCAGGCGGCACGGCCTCGGCAAGCTGGCGCAGCACTTCCTTCGAAACGCCCAGCGCCGCACCCATCACCAAAAGCTTATTCCACAGGACCAGATCGCCGGGGACGGCTTCCTTGAGGCGCGTGAAGTCCTCGAGCCAATGCTTAAGCGCCTTGCAACGGGCCGCCACCTCGGCGCCCTCCGGCGTAAAGCGGCGGAACGTAAGGCCCACGCCAATGCCCACCAGCACGATGGGCACCGAGATCACCGCGGCGATAATGTTCGCCTGCGCACCATCGGTAAAGAAGATGGACCCCACGGGGATAAAGGCGACCAAGATGCCAAGGACCAGGCAAAACACCATTGCGACAATACCGTCCGAGGCAACGTACTCGCTATCGGCCAGCTTGCCTTTAACGCTGTTCTGATAGTCCTCGAGCTTGTCGCCCACGGGCGTAGCGTGCTGCTTGACGTAATGCTGCAGCTCGTCGAATGTGCGCGAACGATCGCCGTTCTCGTCGGGCTTGACACCGGCAAAGAACACCTTGAGTACCATGCGGTCAATGCCCTTGGCCGATTTCCAGCCCTCATCACTCACCGTCACGCGGTACGTCTGCTCCTCTTTCTCGCGCCCCAACAGACTCTTCTTGGCCTTGGTCACGGTCGCCTGTTCCAGCTTGATCACACGGTCGTCAGTGAGCTTCATGAGCGTGGCAATATATGCCTGATCGGGAACCTCGTTCCAGCTCATGAGGGCCGAAAGCACGGCGGGATGGTCGGCCGAAGGCACATCGCGGAAATACTCGTCCTGGAAAAGCGGCTTGGGTTTACGCTTGCGCAGCTTGAGCACGATGATTGTGCCGGTAAAGGCCACCGCCGCGACAACACTCACCACGGCCAGCACGTTGGCGATCATACGCGCATGGGCACGGCGGGCGTTGGCCTCCTCGGCCCAGGCTTTCTCCTCGCTTAGGATCGTCGGCAGGCGCTCCTCGCTCGAGGCGCTAAGCCACGGCACCCAGTCGCTGGGAAAGACCACGCGCGCCTCGGCGAACTCGCCCTCATGCACGCAGGGAATGGTATAGGTGACCATGGGCTCGTCCGCATCGAGCGACACGTCGCCCGTGAGCGGGCCGTGACCCCACGCACGGAAGTTGTCGCCCTTGGAGGCCGCCGTCCCAGCGGCGGCGTTTGCAAAGTAAACCTCCAGCTCCACATCGTCGGAATCGGCGGACCAGCCGTCGCCCACGAACTTCCAGTAGAGCTCGGCGGTATCGGACCAGTTCATGACCGCACCGGTCATGGTGTAGCTCACGTAAAAGATCGCGCTGTCGCCGCTCTCGTGAGGGCTGAACACCTTGATCCTCACGCCGCCGTCGGACTGTTCCACGGTGTAGACGCCACGATCGCCCTTGTTTGCGCTGTCGACCTTGTTAAACGCGGTGTCGTCTTCCTCGACGCTCAGCACATTGACGCCCACCGAGCCGCCTTGCTGGTTAGAGCCTGTATTGATATCCCAATACACGCCGTTAATGTCATCGTCGAAATCGAACTGGCGTCCCTCGACAACGGTCAGCGAGCCATCGGCCTCGACCGTGGCGCCGATGTAGGTTTGGCTCATGGAGTAGCCGTCGGCGTGCGCGGCGGCAGGCAGCAGCAGCAACGCGAGCGCGACGAGCGCGCAGACGGAAGCGAATCGCGCGAACAGGCGACGCTGCCGACAGGTCTTGGCAACGGGGGCGTTCATAGGCACATCCTTTGTCTGTGATACCAACATCGTCATTGTCCCACGTTTATGGGCGCACATGACGAATATCTAGGCCAGCGGAGCATCAAACGGGACAAAAGTCCCACCTAAGCCCGGCACTTAGGGACGTTCCTTATCTGCCGGCAGTTTGGGACAGTCCTTGGCCAAGCACCCGTCTGGCAATAGATACCACTTCACACCTCCATCACAGGTGTAGCGGCTTTGTGTGGGCGTGACGCGCACTGATTGAGCCGCCGGACGAGGGGCATAAAGCAGTTGAGCGAAAACGGTTTGCCCCTTTCCCGTTCGCTCGAGGATCATGTCCCCCTTTTCCGCGGAAACCCCGGCAGTTGCGAAGAGCTGCCGGGGTTTCTGTCGTTTGGGAGGTTGAGCTGGCGGGCAGGGATTAAGGTGCTGGGTCCGCAGTCCGCCGCGCACAATGCGCGTCCTCGGCAACTTGCGAGCCACGGCGGCGCCTCCCCTACCTCCCGCGCTATACTCGTCCGCATGGATATCAACGCATGCAACATAGCAACGCCCGCCGCGAGTACACCGACGGCACCCAACGCGTCCGCTGCCACGGCGGGCGCACCCGCCACGCCCACGCCCGTCGTGGGCCGCTTCGCCCCGTCGCCCTCGGGCCGTATGCACCTGGGCAACGTGTTCAGCTGCCTGTGCGCATGGCTTTCGGCCCGCAGCCAGGGCGGCAGCGTTGTGCTGCGCATCGAGGACCTAGACGATCGCTGCAAACGACCCGAACTCGCCGCCCAACTGATCGACGACCTCGCTTGGCTGGGGCTCGAGTGGGACGAGGGCCCCTACTATCAGCACGATCGCCTGAACTTGTACGAGGCCGCGCTGCATCAGCTGCAAGACGCCGGCCTCACCTACCCCTGCTTTTGCACGCGCGCCGAGCTCCACGCCGCGAGCGCGCCGCACGCCAGCGATGGCACGCCCATCTACCGCGGCGCCTGCCGGGGACTTTCTGCCGAAGAAATTGTGCGCCGCAGCACTCTGCGCGCCCCGGCCACACGCCTGCGCGTGCCCGCCGTCGATGACCTCGTGGACGACGTGGTCGAGTTTGTGGACCGCACGTACGGGGCCCAATGTGAGGCGCTCGCCACCGAGTGCGGCGACTTTTTGGTGCGCCGCAGCGACGGCGTGTTTGCCTACCAGTTAGCCGTGGTGGTTGACGACGCCGCCATGGGTGTTACCGAAGTTGTGCGCGGATGCGACCTGCTGGGATCCACGCCGCGTCAAATCTATCTGCAGCACCTGCTGGGGCTGCCCACGCCGCGCTACGCGCACATTCCGCTTCTCATGTCACCGGACGGTCGCCGCCTATCCAAGCGCGACCGCGATCTGGACCTTGGCGAACTACGCGCCCGCTTTGGCACGCCCGAGGCACTGCTGGGCTGGCTCGCCGGACAAACGGGCATCGCGCCGGGCACCACACCCCGCTCTGCCGAGCAGCTGGTCGAGCACTTTAGCTGGGACGTCATCCGCAAGCACCGGGAAAACATCACCGTAACGGCCGACTAGCCAGCCACCCCGCCTCTACGCAACGTCCCAGGGCATGAGCTCGTTGCCCAGGCGGACGATGCGGTCGTAGAGTACGGTGTGGCGCTCTGCCGGGTTGGCATCGCGATGAAAATGCCCGTAGTACCAGCGCTTGTAGTCCAAGCGGTCCTCCAGCTCGTCGAAAAACGCCGTGAGCCGATCGACATCGGGACGGTTCCATCCGGGTGCCGGATAGAGCGTAGGCGAGAGCATGCGCGTGGAGCAGGTGTGGGTGATCACGTAGTCGACCTTCCAGCCCACGCTGTCGAGCTTTGCCCGCGCCTCTTCAAAGTTGCGCTCGCCCGGCAGCTCCTGCGGCCACCAGCTGGAATAAGGAATGCGATACTCCTTGTCCACGCTCGTGGCGCCGCCCATGGTAAAGATTGTCGAGCCGTCGAGCCCAAAGACCTCGCCGCGCGTCAGACGCCGGATGGGCGAGGTGTCCGATAGGCGTTGCGTCAGGCCGCCGTGCCACAGCTCCATGGGACGTTCTGTCCAGTGGTCATAGCGCTCGTGGTTGCCGTCGACAAAGAGTACGGTGTAAGGGCGCGACTCCAGCCATGCGATATCGGCGCATTCCTCGGCGGAAAAATCCCAGGGAAAGCCAAAGTCACCGGCAATGATGAGATAGTCGTCGCTGATAAGACTATCCCCAAGTTCCCAGTCGCGGAGCTTTTGCATGTCAAGCCCACCGTGAATGTCGCCCGTAACGTAAACCGTCATCGGATCGCCTCTTCCCTCTTATATGCCTCGAGCTCGCGCTCAATCTGCTCGTCGCCGGTCTCGTTGACCCACCAGGGCCATTTCACCCGGCCGCACGGCTCGTCGACTTCGGCGAACCATTCCTTCAGCTCGTCCAAGCTCACCGGCGCATAGTCATTGGCGTCAACGCCCACGTCATAGCGCAGCAGCCCCTGCTTGCGGTTGAACTCGTTGTACGCGCCGCCGCTGCTGTGGATGTGCCCATGGAGGTGCCACGATCCATGGTTCATGCCCTGCCAGTCCGCCATCGGGTAGTGGCTGAGCACGATCTTCTGTCCGTCGATCTTGAGCACGCAGATCGGCGGCTCCACGGTGAACGCGCCGGCCACCGCCGGCTGGGTCCAGTCCTTGTCGTGGTTTCCCGGGACGAGGTGGATGCGCCTGCAGGCGATCTGCTTGCGCAGTCTGTACGCATCCTGGGCGGTCATCTTAAAGCTGAAGTCGCCCAGGATGTAGAACTCATCGTCCGCAGCGACCTTGCCGTTGATGCTATCGACGATGGCGTCGTTCATCTGCCAAATCGTATCCCACGGGCGGTCGGTGAACTTCAGCACGTTCTCATGCCCAAAGTGAGTATCGCTGGTGAACCAGATCATGGGGACCTCCTAACGTTCTTGCTTAGAATAGCTGCTCGTCGTCTCGCCCCACTCGTCGGTGCGCCGCGCTTCAATCGAAACGATATCTTGGTAGACAAGACGATGCTTGTCGTCGCGCCATTCGTCGTCATGGTAATGCCCGAAGAACCAGGTGCGGTAGTCGAGCCGCCTATCTAGCTCGCCCAGAAAGTTCTGCAGCGAGTCGTCGTAGAACTCGCGATTGCACTCCATGCACAGCTCGTCTGCCAGATCGACCGGCGCCTCGTGAGTCACCACGTAGTCGACCTTCCAGCCCACGCGGTCGAGCGAGAAGCGGCAATGTTCCATCTCGCTCTCGCTCGGCATTTCCTCGGGCCACCAGGTCTTTCCCTCCTGGCGCCACTGTTTGTCGTGGCTTGCAGCGCCGCCCATCGCGAGCACTGTACTCCCCGCGATGTCGAACACCTCGCCACGCATCAGGTGCAGCACGTGCGGTCGCGCCACATGAACGAGGCCTCCGTTCCACTCCCGTACCGGCAGCTCCGCCAACAGATGGTGATTCTCGTGGTTGCCATCGACAAAACACGTGGTCCAGGACTTAGACTCAAACCAGTCGAGCCAGTATTTGTCGGTGTTCGAGCCGCCCCATATAAAGCCGAAGTCGCCGGCAACGATCACCACGTCATCACGCGTCAACGAACGGCCCAGCGGCCAGCTGCGCGATGAGAAGCGGCTCGCCCCGTATTCGGCAATACCGTGAACGTCTCCGGTAACAAAAATGGACATCGCATATCACCTCCGCGCCGTTCAACCCCGGACAAATCAATAGCAGAAATCGTGGGCCGAACCCGGCAGTCGCATCCCTTAGGGCTTACCCCTCGTTTTTCCATCCAAACGGGTCAAGCACCCAAAAGATCAGATCGAGCACGCCACCGGTCACCATGGCGGCGGCGAGGGCGAAGCAAACATGCAGATAGCTCGCGCTTCGAAGCGCGTCGAGCGGCCCAAAAGCGGCGATCAGTCCAACCGCCGCGCCGGCAATGCACAGCGCGAGGCACGGCCCCGCGTCCTTTACGCCCTTCTTTACGAGATGCTTTGCGTTGTCACTCATCGATATCGAACTCCTTAGAGGGTCGTTGCTTACGTTCATACCGCCTCGGCAGAGCAGGACGGCAGGATAAGTCTCCCACGCCGTGCGGACACGTTTTAGTTACCCTACAATTAGCTGTGTTTGCTAAAATGTAGGGTAACTATTCGGAAGGGAGGCATTGTGTCCGTCTTAGAAGATGTCCTAGAAGAGGAGTACGCACGCTCGAGTCGCCTCTTGGACCTTATGGAACAGGAAATCGGCCTCCTTCCAAAGGGCAGCATCCGCATGCGAAACATAAAGGGCCACGAATACTGCTATCTCAACTATCGCGTCGGCAACAATGTCAAAAGCGACTATGTCCCTGCTGCAGACGTTGATGAACTGCGAGCAAAAATCGAACGCCGGAAAGCTCTCGCGGCCGCTATTAGAGAGCAAAAGCGATCTCAGAAGCAGATCATACGAGCGTTGGGAAGGGTGCCGAATGTTGACTGAGCAGCAACAGGCCTTTTTAAAAGGAAAAGCTGAATAAGGTATTTGGCTCACTTTCTAAAAAGGAAAAAGCGAGAGTCCGTACGTTTGCAGAAACTCATGGCGTTGCGGCGCGTATCTTGGGAAGCATCTAAGCCGTTGGTGGCCAGCATACTGGGCAGGGGGTCTTGCCTCGTTTGAGTGCCGTTGTCAGCGGCACGCTTGTTCTAATGGCGTTTTGAGGAAGGCTTTTGCAGCCCGAAGCGCGGTGATAGATCTTGCCGTTCTTGGTGACGATTACCTTGATTTTTGAGGCATCCGCGCTGCGGGGCTTGCTCGACACGGCTGCCTTTTGGCGAACTGGCACCGGCTGTCGATACCTCCCTCTCAAAAAACCCGAATCTCGGAATCGGTTGATGTAGCCGTCGAAGCATCCGTCGAACAGCAGACCCGTTGCCAGGCCCGCCATGAATCCGCAGGCAATCGCAGCTTCTCCTCTAATCTGCATGCGCTCCTCCTTAATCACCTTTCGAAGTCATAAAACACGGCGCGCGCCGCGGTCCCTTACCCCTGCGGCGCGCGCCGAAAATGATCCGTTTTCCTCCGTCCCTAATGGATCGATTGGCGACGCTTATCGGACAGGAAGACACCGGCGGCTACCAGGACCGTGCCGCCGATCACGAAGGTCTCGCCCAGCAGGTTGGACGCGTCGCCCGTGGCGGGCATCGTCGTCTGCTGCGTGGTAACCTCGGACGCCGAGGCCGCATGCTTGGCCTGATACGTCACCTGCGTTGTGGGCTGAGTCTGGATCTGGGTGGCAGCGCGCTCGGCGGCTTCCTGGCGCGCAATCTCGGCGTTGAGCTCGGCGACGGCGCCGTCAAGCTCGGCCTTGGCGGTGTTGTAGTCACCGAGCGCCTCCCAGTAGGTCGGGGCCACGGCCTCGGTTGCGGCGACAGCGGCATCGAGCTCGGCCTTCGCCGCCACGACACGCTCGGCGGCATCATGAGCCGCAGCGATCTTAGCGTTGAGCGCCTCGTCCGCATCGTCGGCATGACCGTTGGCGATGGCGTCGGCAAGGTCGATTCCACGCAGGCGAGCAACAGCAGCAGAAGAAGCGTCGCGAGCAGCGATCGCATCCGCAACAGCGTCAGCAGCCGCACCGACGCCAGACTCGGCATCGGTCAAAGCCGAAGCAGCAGTATCGAGAGCATCGTCGGCAGCCGCCTTGTCCTCCGCAGCCTGGGCAAGCGCCGCGGCGGCATCGCGCAGCTGAGCCGCACGAGCAGCAGCCGCAACGGATGCGGTCTGCGCCGCGGTCACAGCCGCGCCGGCGTCGGTCGCAGTGCCCTGAGCAGCAGCAAGCTCGGCCTGGGCAGCGGCAACATCGGCTCCCGCCTGGTCCGCCACGCCCTGGGCAGCATCCAGCGCAGCCTGAGCCTCGGCCTGAGCAGCACGAACGTCCGCGAGCGCCGAAGAAGCCGCATCAAACGCACGCTGAGCAGCGGCAACGTCGGCCGAGTACGCAGCCAGCTCGCCCTGAGCAGCGGCAAGCGCGCCCTCCTTGTCGCCAACACTTGCGCGAGCAGCATCCAGCGCACGCTGAGCCGCGGCGGCCTTACCCTTGGCGACATCGAGCGCACCGGACTTGGCGGCAACAACACCTTGCGCCGCGGCAACCGCAGCATTGGCGGCGTCCAGGTCGGCGCGGGCATCATCCACGGCGCGCGCGGCGGCCTCAGCCGCGGCCTGCTTCTCTTCCACGGCAGCCTGAGCATCCGAGACCCCAGCCACAGCGGCGTCAACGCCGGCGACAGCAACATCGACCTGAGCCTGCTTCGCAGCAGCAGCCTGCGCCGCAGCGTTCACCTTGTTGCCAGCGTCAGCAGCCACGCCCTGAGCCGCAGCGAGCTCCTTACGAGCAGCATCAACGCCCTGCTCGGGATTCGCCAGAGAATCGCACCACGCATTCAACGCAGCCTCGTACTCATCGACCGTCATGGGGTTGTCGGAATACGCCTTGTACCAGCTGCCGGACATATTGAATGTCTGCGCCTGTGTGCTCCAGCGATTCATCGTTCCGCGCGTGCAAACGCCCATGCCCGTCACGGTGTAATCGGGATCGATCACGTTCATGTAGTGACCGACTGTGTGCACAAGTCCGCCATGCGCAGCCACGTAGCGATCGATTTCGTTACTATGCTGCTCGTAGAAATCGAAAGCAGCTTTTCCCGTAAGACCCGTCACGCCCAGCGTAGCCGCGGCGCGGTCAAAGACGTCCTTTTCTTCATCGACCCACTGAACAAACGGATTGCTTCCAAAGTTCCAAGCCACGTTTTCGCCCACATTGAACTGCTGGGCATGCTCGACCTTAGTGTCCGAGAAGTTCGCATCGGCGATGGCGGTCGCCATCATGTTATACGTCACCTTGAGCTCGCTCAGGCCGACGCCCTTGCGATATTCGTTGCACGCCTTGAGCCACACAATCGCCTGCTTCATGTTGGTCAGGCTCGTCGCGTCAACCTCCTCGCCCACCTTGGTGAGGCTCGCGTATTTGCAGTTGAGAATCAGGCTTGCGGCGTCGTCGGCGCCCACGCTCTTAAAGAACGCGATGGCACCCTGGCGGTAGTTTTCCGCCGAAGCGTTCGCCGCGGCCTGGGCTGCGTCAAGCTTGGCCTGTGCCTGAGCCGCAGCCTGGTCGGCCTGCTGTTTTTGAGCCTTTGCCTGGTCAAGTGCCTTGTCGGCAGCATCTTTCTCGTCCTTGGCGGCCGAGAGCTTGGCCTGGGCATCGACCAGCGCCGCAAGCGCAGAGGCATGATCGGCTTTGGCCTGGTCGACGGCGGTGTCGGCAGCAGCCTTGGCGGCAGCAGCGGCATCCAGCTTGACCTGGGCATCGACCGCAGCTTGCTGCTGATCGGCGAGCGCCTGCTGGGCAGCCTGCACCTCGCCCTCAGCAGTGGTCACCTCCTGCGAAGCGGCAGCGAGTTCACTCTCGCGCTGCGACTGAACGGACTTCGCGTTAGACAGCGCCTCGGAGGCAGCGGTCACCTTTGCCTTGGCGGCCTCGTACTCCGGACCCGCAACACCCTGCTCGGCGCGGTCAAGATCAACCTTGGCAGCATCGTAGGCCGCCTGCGCGGCGTCCACATCCGCATCTGCCGCGTCCTTTGCCTGTTGAGCTGCCGAAAGCTTGCCCTGCGCGTCCTGCTGTTTAGCCGCGGCGGCATCAACGCCAGCCTGGGCATTCGAAAGCCTGACCTGCGCGTCGGCAGCCTGCTGCTTCGCCTGCTCCAACGCTGCCGCTGCCTGCTCCGCAGCAGCCTGGGCTGCGACAACAGCCTCGGGTGTGGCGTCGGCAGCGGCAGCCTGCGCGACCTCGAGCGCGGACTGCGCATCGTCGGCAGCCTTCTGAGCAGCGGTCAGGGCTTCGCCCTTGTCCGTCAGGTCTTTCTTGGCAGCGTCGAGCGCGGACTGCGCCTCCGCGAGCGCCTTCACATCCGCATCGGCCTTATCCTGCGCGGCACCCATCTGCTGTTCCAGCTCGGCCGAAGCGGCAGAGGAGGCAGCATCGCTCGCACCGCGAGCTGCGTCATAGGCGCCCTGCGCCTGCTGCTGGTTAGCGGTAGCCGCGTCGTAAGGAGCGGCGGCTGCATCCAGGTCGGCCTTGGCGGCGGCTGCCTTGGCGCGCGCCGCATCGACCGCAGCCTGCAGATTGGCGACCTTTTGCGCCGCCGACACTGCACCCGCACCGGTGCCGGCGGCAGCCGCGCTCGTCAGCGGCGACATCACCGCAGCCGGCTTGCCCTCGGCATCGACGCCGCTCGTGCCCTGCGCCACCGCAGTCAGCGGAGACAGCAGCGAGCCGCCCGTCATGGCGATAGCCGCCGCAGCAACCGTCGCCACGCGCCCGGCAGCCTTCGCCTTACCCGCAGCGCCACCGTTGATGTTCTTGTTCATGTTCCTGCTCATTGCCGATTCCTTCCCACGATGAGCTGATGTTTGACACACATAGTCGATCCAACGTGCCCCGCTAAAAAGAGGTGATAACGGGGTAATTAAATCGGAGGTTCTAGATTGCGAGTCAGCTGTACTAGCGGATGCCGAGTTCATACTCCCACTCGTGCTCAATCTCGTTCAGATACTCCCGATCTTCGGCGCTAGGCTCCAAATCGCTCTGATCGTACAGACAGTTCTTGGTTTTAGAACTGCCGTAGTATTCGTACATAGCCTGAAGATTGATCTGCTCGCTATTGTCGTTGTAAAGGGGTGAAATACAGGTAGTCATTGCTCAAGTCCCTCCAAGATAAACTCTAATGCGTATGCTTGGTCTCTTTTCGAGACCCCATCTGATGTGCTATGACTGCAGTATATGCACTCCTACTATAGGATGCAAGAACAATTTTAGATTTCTAGTACATATAACTCGACTACACTTTTACGAGCACTCATCGCCGTCCCCCGCCGCGCCCTCACGCGCAGCGCACTCGTTGAGATACTTGACCGGAATCGGCCACACAGACGGGGCCTTATAGCGCGAAAGGCCTATGTTGGCCAGCTGAACCAACAGCTCGGACAAATCATCGCCGTCGAGCAGCTCAATCGAACGCACGTGAATCGCGGTCGCCATATCCTCCTGTGTTCCGTTGTTGACGCCCACAAAATAGCAAGTCTTGCCCGCGCGCTCGAACGTTCCAATGCCGTAATAAGGCGAGTTGAAGCTTTCGAAATACGCTTTCTTGCGACCTGCTTCACCCGTAAGCTGATGCTCGCCCACCAGGGCCATAAAGTTGTTGGACAACGTCGTCAGTCCCGTATCCCGCACGCGCGCAAGCATAGACCTCCCGTCCGCATGCACGTCAAAGACATAGGCCCCCTTATCGAGCTTGCCGTCCGCGGTCAGCAAATCGAGCTCCATCTCGTCCTCGGGACCATCCTCCGCCGAATGTGAGGCATAGCGCATGCCTCCATCCGCGCCAATCGCCAACGTAGCGATACGCGAATCCAGCTCAATCTTGCCCTTCTCTTTGTGCGGCACATCGACCAAGCCGCACACCGTCACCGACTCAATACCCAAAGCGTCAAGGTCAAACGCCGTCACCCGCTTGTTGACAACATCCTGCTTTACCAGCAGCTCTTTGAGCATGGCACCCAGGATCGCCTCTTGCGCGTTGCGATCCTTTTGCTTTGATGCCACCTTAAATAGTGGTTCGCACACATCCGGCGTCACGTGCTGTTCCACCACGCCGGCATGCAAGGCATAGCCGTCGTCCTCAGCAACCTCATTGGGCACAACGACAAGGTTCAGCGCCCGCGAATCCACGGTCCTTCCGCCATACGATGCATAAACGCCCCACGAGGAATCGTTAAGTCGATCGGCCAGCCGGCGTGCCACTTCGGCAAACCCATTACGCGCAAACGACACCACGATTCGCTGCCCCACCATGCGCTCCGCAACTACGAGAACGTATTCATCACCCTTGAGCACCTCGTAGAAGCTCTTGCGCGGGTATTCCATGAGCGTCACCCGCGCGAAGTCGCTGTAACGGCGTTCAAGAATCTGCAGCTCTCGATATAGAATGCCCTTCTTGGTATAGGCGACTTTGTCCGCCTGGGCCGAGAACGTCAGATCACGACGCTTGGACGGCTTGTCGCCCCTGGCACGACGCAAGATGTACTCGTCCTTTTGTTCATGGGCAAGCACCATCGTCGCCACGGGCGATAGCCTGTAGCCCACTTGGCTCTTAATCTTCTCGAGCTCTTTCTCGTCACCTTGCGCCCTGCCAATAAGCACACGGCGCTTGGTGAACGTTCGAATCTTAAGATCGAAGGTGCAATCCTCATCGATAACAATCTCGACCGTTTCGATCTTGGCAGGCTCCCCGCCGTCACTTTCGACGGCGTCGCGGCGGGCGTCCTTGGCGCTAATGACATACAAGTGCCCGGTGTCATTGGGAACCTCGTCCTCAATCCCCTCAAACTGGGAGCAAGAGTTGAACAGCAGACGAAGCGCAACGTAGTCGTCCAACTCGCTCCAATGAGTTTTTATCGGCACCACCTGCTCCTGATAAAGTGCGGCATTGAGATCACCCGTCTGCATGCCCGCCTTGACCATCAAAAAGATGCGGTTGTCCGCAAGCTGCGTGAGCGCCACGACCTTGCCCGTCTGGCACACATCGGCCATAAAGTTCGCCACGGCATGCTTACCAGCGTCGCCCACGTTGCACCAAAAGACCGAGTAGCGTTCCTCGGCAGCCGCGGCGTCGAGCCGCAACTTGAACTCGGACACGGCAATGTCTCCCAAGCCGCATGGCTGATTACGCTTCGATTGCACGACGAATCGCCTCCATCATCCCCAGATTGATTGCACCGTCAGCGGCCATGTAAGGAACGGAGAACACAGCCCCCTCGGCATCGAGCGCCTTGGGGACGCACTCAAGTGCTGCCTCGTCAGCCAAAACGTTGACGATTAGCAGGCGTTTCGCCCCAACTTTTTGAGCCTTGGCCCTAAAGCGCTCGGCATCCGACGCCTCGCGGCCGTCACGGACATAAGCGATATAGGCGCCGATGCGATAGTGCTTAAAGTCGATCCACACCCCGGTCTTGTTGCCGGCGGCATCGAGCACCTCAAAGTCACCGCCCGTCTCGGCATGGGCGGCATCGCCACGCGTAAGCGAATAACGGCCGTCGTAATATGCCTCAAAGATTGCCCTTCCGGCAGATTCTCCCAGCTCACCCAGGTAGACCGCCTGGAACATATAGGGCGTCATGTGTGCCGTTGCCGCCGGCCGCAGCGTCGAGGGCACCCCATCACGAGACCAGCGCTCGCGCACCTCACGAATCGACAGCAGCTCGGGCACACGCGCCGCAGCCTGACTCACCTGACGAACCTTTGCGCCCTTATATCCCGCGCTGCAACGGCAATAGTCCTCCAGACGAGCGGCAATTTGCTCGACGGGCTCAGCATCGTAGTTGGGGAATTCAAAGCGAGGCACCTTGCATGCCCCGCCTTCTGCATAGGCATAGCCACTTGTGGCATGCGGCATGCGCAGCGCGGTACTCCGGCGCTCTGGGTATTGCGCGAGATCTTCCCATGGCAGGCAAAAATGATGCAGGTAAAAGTCGCGCTCGCTATCAAAGGCAGCAAGATCTTCGTCCCCGGCATTTAGCGAGGCAACCTTCCACGCCAGCTTTTCGTGCTTTTGCTTGGCAAGGTTGTTCCTAAAGGCGGCAAGGTTCTGCTGCTTAACGGCAGCATGCTCCTTGTTGTCCGTCATATGGTCGTTGGCAGCGGCGCAGGCACCAACCACCTGCTCAAGCTCGTAGCCCATCGGCAAATCATGCAAGAACGAAAAGTTGCAATCGTTCGCAATCTCGCGGTCGAGCATCACCTGCACGCGGGGCATCTTTACACTCGTGCGCATCAGGCGACCCACAGCCTGTGCCACAATGCGAGCGCCTTCAACCTGATAAGAGAGGGTGTCGCGCACCGGCAGGCTCTTTTTAACGCCAGACAACAACATCCGTACATTCCAGCGCTTTTGAATAAACGGAACCTCGCCGCGCGCTACCAGCTCCTCCTGCTCCACCACGCCAAGTAGCGCCTGCTGGACAAACTTGTCCGAGTTGATCTCCACTCCCCAGGTCAAACGACTTGTGGGCGACTCGATATATAAGAAATCAAGATCCATCTTGGGGCGACGGTCGGCATTCTCAAAGCCGCAATCGACCCGGCGAACCATGTCGCACAGATTCTCCGGCACCTTGTATTTGAGATTCTTGGAAAAGCCGCCGGCCGAAAGATTGATGAACATCAGGGTCGGCTGGCCCAGCTCGAGACGTTTTTGAGCGCCACGCCAACCTGCATCCCATTCCGCAGCGTTAAAGCACGGCACCATGGCCTTGGCGGCCTCAAGCGATTTCTCGTACGACATCTCGGGGCACTTGACGTTTCTAATCACCAGCTCCGCAACAATCTCGCGTGCAAGATCCAGCGCCAGACTATTAAATTCGCCATGGTTTCCCATGTGGCGCGTGGTAAAAACGGCTCCCGCCTGTTGCTCGTTACGCGCCACACCACGGGCCCAAGTGCTCACGGCAACGAGCGTCTTGCTCAGGCGTTTCAACTCAAACTCGATGCTCTTGGCGTCGCTTATGCCCACCCTGTCGGCAATCTTTAAGCGCAGGCGTACCGCAAGGCCCTCACTCACGCTAATCCCGTCAAAGAACCGCATCGCGCGCTCGTACACCTCGTCGGGCGACACGATGATGCCGCCAAAGGCGCCACCCGCCAGCGCGACCATGCCGGCAATTTCCTTGGACTCATCCACCCAGGCGATATCGACGTCGTACTCCTTCGCAGCCTGTTTGTTAAACAGCTTGGTCTGTCGCACGATCTCCTGGTTGAGCTCGTCGATCCAGGCATCCTTGCGAACCACGCCATGAACCTCGTCAAGGTAATCTAGGTTGAAGTTTTTGACGGTCGGCGCACTCCATGTTGCGCTCATGCACACGCAAGGCGCTTTGGCGGCAATGGAGGCAAGGTAGGCCTCGGGCATGCGCTCAATGCCATGGCTGGTTAGATACGTGGTAAACATATGCTCGATGGTAGTTTCCATTACCAGGTAATCAACGCCACGCGCATACATCGAGTCGTCCGCAGCATCAATGTCGTCGTTCTTGCGGTCCTTAAAGAACAGCGCCAGCATCAACGCATCCCAAAAATACCTCTCACTGGTCTGGTTGTTCCTAATGCCCAGGGCATCGATGATGTTCTTGCGCGAAAGATCGTCCTTGTACGAAAGACCTCCGTAGTACAAGCTGTCCATAAGTGTGGCGCAGCGGGCAAGATGACCCACCACCATCCTAACGACGCCACGCGAACGACGAACCGCCTTGTTAACGGTTTGCTGCCCATCTGCCCCATGAGCCGTAATCATATTGTGGGTACCGCCCTCATTGAGCTTGTAACGCAACGGGTTTACCGAGTTGTCACCCACCGAAATATCGTCACTACCAAAAAGATGTCGACCGGACAGCTGCTCTTCTTTCGCCTCTTCAGACAGCGCAAAAGGCGGGCGCAGTTTCATTTCCTTAATACAAGAGGCAAGTGCCTTTTGAATTTTCTTGGCATCCTTGGCGATTTCTTCAGCAGCCTCCTCTACGCTTGCTCGCGAAACCCTGTTCCTCTCGGCATTCGACCCCTTGTGGTCGCCCGAAGTGGAGGCGTGCGTGTAGACCGCCATCCATTGATCGCGATTTCCCAACAGCAGAGGGTCCACCACGCCACCGTTAAAATGACGGTCGAGAATGCGCAGCACTTCGTCCGGCTGAAACGTCACGGGATCGTCTGTCAGCGTCGACAGCATGTCGGCCTTCATGTGGTCGATTTCATCAAAGATAAACAGGCCCTTCTCGGCAGCCATTGCGTTAAAGAGCACGATGCCCGCACCGGTCACCGTATCGATTCTGTTGACGAGTTTTTGGGGTGTGCACGCAATCACGTGCGGCATGCTCTTATCGTTGAGCAGCGCAGATGGCCAAATCTGAGGGATTACCTCCATGCCGCGCGTGATGTTTTTGAGCTCGCGACCCACTGCCCAGCGCAGGCTCGCGTCAGCCAACGACAGCTTATCCTTCAAGGCGGGGATCAGACGGTCGGCAACGCTTCCCAGGCGTTTCTTTGTATCAAGAACGTGCAAAAGATCAACGGCGATCTCCATAGCGTTGCGCCATGCCCGTTTAATGACGCGACGAGAGCTCTCGTCATCTGCCTCGATGGGGCACGGGATGTCGCGCACGTCCACGGCACCCTTGCCGCGGGTAGTCTCAATCCAATTCAAAAGGCTCTCGCCTGCTCGCGGAAGATCGAACACCATGCGCGCTGCGTCTTCGCTGTTCATGCCCTGATCGGCCAGCAACTCGCGCACGCCTGCAACGTAGTTGTCGCGGTTATCTTTTCCCGGCACCACAAACACCAGGTAACGACGGCCCGGACACTTATTAAAGCAGCCCGACTCGTCCCAGCCGCCGGCAATCAGGTCGGCCGTGACCTGCTCTGCCGTGTAGTTTTTACCCGAGCCTGTCGTAGCACCCAAAAAGTACAGGCCGTTGTTGTCCTGGTCCTTGGTGTTGTCCTGATCCTTTGGGACAAACAGCGCACGCTCAAAAAACTCGCGCATCGCCTTCTGACGTGCAAGATAGGGAGCGAGCTTCTTGTCGCCTGCAGACGACGGATTCGATTGACAGTTCAGTTCCCACGTAGCCATGGTCAAACCTCCGATTTAGTTGTTGCATGTGTTGAATACCATCCCGCGCGAACAAAAACTCACGCAGGGCGGTTGCGGTGGCGGCGCCATCGCCGCTCAAGGCAAAACTGAGCTTGGTGTCGCGGCTTTTAACATCTCCGCGAATAGATTCAACCCTCTAGTTTTTCGAGCTTGCCGAAACGCAAGCGATGCAGAGAGGGATAAAGATGATGGCGAGCACAATGCCCCAGGCGGTTAATGCGTTCGTAATAATGGAAGCGATAGCGCTAGCGACGCCATACCCAAAAATCAACGATGCCACGCAGGCGAGCATCTCGGCGCCATACAGCAGCACCATGTTCGAGCTCGCGCGATCAAGCAGGGCATCCGCGCGGCCGAACCATGCGATAAGAGCCACATCGCCACGATAGCGACCGGGGCCCTTGATCTCATACCATTTGACAATACATGCCAAGGCGCAACCAAGAACAAGCGCAATCGATGTCACCATGAGGAAAAGGCCCACGATCATAAGGAGTTTGTCTCCCGTGGCCCCGCCATCGATATAGCACTCGAACCCGCGACATACGGCAAGCGCGGCCAGAAGCGAACAGGCGCTCAGCGAGCCAAAGCGGCGCGACATCCGCCCGCAAAAGACGGGGGCCTTGCAGTCGCACCCAATACCCGCGCAGAGAGACCAAATGGCGTGGTATACGGGGTACAGAGCAACGAGCACGGCCGCGACCGTCGACACCAGGTCGAGCGTCTCCATTCCTGACACAATATCCTCCGCCGTTGGGGCATCGTAGGGATGATCGAACAGGTCAGGCGTGAACATAGGAATCTCGCCTTTCCAGATATGCGACGGCGCAGTAAAGGAGATGACGCCGATTACGGCTAACGCAGCAACTGCGATTAGCAACACGCCTTCGGCAAGTTTGGCAATGCTAGGCCTGTGAAAAGTGCGCACATTTTGGATAGAGGTGTTCATGATCTTCCTTTCAGAGAGACCCGATTGGTTAGTGATTGGTTTTTGGGGTGATTGGTGTAAATACAGGGGCTATCCAGTTGCCCCAATAAAACAGCAGGTTAGCTAGACCGTTCGTAGAGGAAAAGAGCTAGCAGGCAATATCAAATTCGTTGCGGCTTGAGAACTCGGCGCTAGCGACGTCCCGTGTTGGAACACACGTAAACTCAAGCTGACGAACCGGCGAGACCACCGGATAGTCCTCAACACCCCACTCGAGCTCAAAGCCCAAACGGGCAAGCTCGTCACGGCAGTTGTCGAGCATGAGCTCATAGGCACTTTGACGGACGCAAGCCTCAAAGTAGCCGAGCTCGCATTCATCGGAAAGACAGGCCTTCAGCTCATCACAGATCGTCATAACTTCGCAAACCAGATCTTCGGGCTCATCTCGCTTGGTAGAATCCACCAGTTCAAACAGGGTGTCGTCAAACATTTTCCGTCCTCCTTTGGACTTCTTTCTTGCTCGACTCCCATTGAACACGACAAAGTGGCACAATGGCACTAAATTATTATTAGTTTTATTTTTGTGCCTATCGGAGTACACGTGGAACAGCTCGCCGATGATTTTTGGAAAGAAAGTATCCTCTTTATGGACCTTGATGGAGCACTTCAGGTTTCCTTCTCGCCACAGCTAACCATCTTCCCATGCGATTTCTCTTTCAAAGACGAAGCGCGGTTTGCATCCGAACACCTCAGTAGCGCCGCCGACCTTGCAAACGAGCTCCTGCGCATAGATCTTTTCTCGTTCTTTTTTAATATTTCCGAATGGTACAAACGCTTTGAAGAAAGGAGCGTTCCAGAACTCATCTCGCTGTACTCGACTTGCGGCGACTTAAGAAAAATCCCCACAGCCACAAAGAGGAGGCTACACCACGATCTTGAAGAGCATGTTCACGATCTGCTGCTCAAATATGCCGATGGGGGCTGCTCACCATTCTGCGAAAAAATAATTAATCGCGCATGCTCAGCTGGCTTATCCATCCAGCTAGATCATCCTACTCCCGATTACATTCCCCATGAGGACGAACCTTATCGTCACCTCTCGGGGCAAGCGCTCCCTTTTTCAAAGCTATATGGTATTTGGGCCAAAAAATGCGCGATTACATCGAAACTGGTCGATTCTTCCATTGACGCTCTAGATTTCCCGAATATCAAAAAAGAAGTCGCATCATCCCTGCTCACCGATTTAAACAACAGGCAAGAAATGCAAGAAGCCAACTCATCCGATGACATACTAGATGCTATATCGGCCCCAATTGCATCGGGCAGCACGACCCCAGAGATTCCAATGACTACCCAATTAAGTTGGAATGATACCTATCGGCTCGGCTGTGCTATTTGCCTTCTCATATATCAGGAATGTCTACAACTATCCAAAAAAACGTCTTCGTTCTCAAGAAGCAACCTGATAAAACAATATCAGCCGTATGCACAATCCCTATTCATTGGATTAGAGGGGCACATTTCGGACACCCTGACATTATTCAGAGATCTGGCCATCCAGGTAAAGAAAGACCTGCAGACGGCTCTTATAGACCCGAGCAAGCTTATCGCCTTTGACCAGCTAGTAGAAATGGCCGACTATTATTCGGATAATTGCCTGATCCCCAAAGAAATCAATAAAGTGGGGTACATTTCAGAGAGATACATCCCTGCAAAATACCAACTTTCTGATCCGTCCTCGCTCTCCCGATTGCTTCTCCATAAGGCCATGATAGCCAAAGCCGATGAATCCGTTGTCTCTTACACCACCAGTTCCTTCCCTGCTTTTTACCAGACCATAATCGGATTGCTATATAAAAGCGGCAACAACTTGAAACGTTGCGAAAAATGCGGTCTCCCATTTTTTCCGTCAGGGAATCACTCACCTTATTGCGAGCGTCTCCATCTGTACCCTTCGGCATCGAACGCTGCCGGCTTCGGCGACAACGATATCGCTGATCGAAAGCTGGCACATAACGCAGCGACAAGCATCAAGCGTAAAGGCAGTCGACCTAAAAATGCCGCATTAAAGAAATCGTACGAGCACCTTGGTTTATTCGTTGATAAAGTTGCAGGACCTTACTATCAAAAAGAGCCCTCCATCAGCAACGAAACATACGAAAAATGGAGATCCCTAAACGTCCACATCGGAGGCAAAGAATTAACCAGCGATAGCTTTCCCATCTATGTAATTTGGGACAACCAAGTCATCAATGGTCATACCTCTGTCGTTGTCAGCGGAATCGCAGAAGACCATCCGGACTTCCAGACACAATTAAACAACTTAAAAGACAGCGTTGAAACTCACGACCAGGAAATCGGAGAAGACTCCTGTACGTTGCCTGCATATCGATTGATGGAAGAAGTGGTCCGTTTTAACAAAAAGCTGAAAAAGGAAAGTAAGGGCAAAACCAACACACCCCGTCTCCCCTTTCCCGGCATTCCATCTTCCGGAATGGGGGATTACTTTCGTCTGGCAAACGCTTTGACGCCGACAATTACTAAAAACGAAGATGGGCAATCTGGTGTGCAGCGATCAAGCACTCAAACTCAAAGCGGCCCCCTCTTCTCTGCCCACGATTACAAAACCAATGTTTGCTATCGCAAGGCCCCGATACATTTAACCGCCGTCGACATAAACAACGCCATCTACTTAAAACGGAACATGTCACGCCGCAACAAACTCCTCAGTGATCTCAAAGAGGGCAAGGTACTGCTTTTCTCCCTTTTCAACGAGCATAAACCGCTAGACGTAGCATTAGGCCAGAATAACTTAGAATTGCTTTTAACAACCGACCCCCGCCTCGATACGGACTCTGGACGCAAATACCTTAAATCGATTGGCATCAATACCATGATGCAGCTCAAGAAACTTCCCGCTGGCCAGTTATGCGCTTTCTTTTCATGGGTCAATTTGACCGAAAGCAAGCACCTCCACAAGAATCCCGAGTGATCCCCTTGTCGTCAAAAGAGCCTCTTCTATGACCAGAGACTAACCGTCGACACTCTCAATACCCATGGGAAAGATGTTACGCTTGCTGTCCGATTAGACGTCGCTGGCCCAATTTGCATTTCTCCTCACGTCATGACAAGAACTCGCACAGCCATCCCGAGAACACTTGCCGCTGGACTCAAGCACTGTCATGGCCCAGCGCCAGCAACGGACCGGCGTTAGGGCATGGCTGGTCCAGGTACCTGGGAGCCCCCTGCTACCTATGCGACGAAGCAGCCAAGATAATGGGAAGTCCAGCAAGACACACTGCCAGGGCAATAGCGCCGAAAGCAAGCGCGAAGGCAACGCTTATGGCAACATAAGCAACAACAATGAAAACCAGCGCAAGCACGCAGGCGAGCAGCTCGGCCACATAGCATAAGACCAGGTTTGAGCTCGCACGCTTCAGCAAGACGTCGGCGAGTCGGACCAACTCGATAGCAAAGCCGCTACCGAAATTGCGTCCGGGGCCCTTGGCGACAAACCACTTGAACAGGCACATCAGGGTGCAACCAAACATGATCATGATAGAAATGGTCCACGTATGATGCCCCGTCTCGACAAGGCTCTGGTCACCCATCGCGCTGCCATTGATGAGCCAACTCGATCCATAACCCATGAACGGCATCGACAGCAGCAGGCAAGCGCTAACCGCAGCGAGAAAGCGCGACACGCGCTTATTGAACACCGGCGCCTCACAGCTGAGTCCAAATCCCTCGCGAACGCGCCAAATAGCATGGTAGGCAGGATACGCCGCGATGAGCGCGGCCACGAGCAACGACATCCAATCGGACCCAGCTGTCGCCGACGCGTACTCCGCAATCGCAGGAACGGTATAAGAGGTATGGAACGAATCGTTCAAGAACAACGCGACCTCGCCCTTCCAGACGCAAAACGGAGCAGCGACAGAAGCGATGCCGGCAACGGCTATCGCGGCAACGGCAATGAGCAGCGCGCCCTGCACGAGCTCGATGACTTCACCCTTAGTGGTGCTAGGCGCAACATCAACGGCGCTGGACGAAATTTGGATAGAAGCGTTCATGATCTTCCCTTCAACAGAGATCAAACCGGAATCGACGGCAACTAAGATGCAGCCTCTAGTCGACTCCAATCAGAGACTGTTCGCTCACCTTGATACCAAGTCGTGCGAACAAATTAACAGGCGATATCGAAACCGCGCTCACGTGGAGAACTGACGCCTTCGCCCCATTCGAGTTCGAGGAACCCATCGATATCTACATCGGAGACTGACGACCATCTGAACTCAAAGCCGAGCTGGTCAAGCTCGTCGACTCGCTCGCGGATCACTCCGTAGGCATCCAACGCATTCTCGAAATCTTCCAATAACGCATACCCGCACTTGCACTGCTTGCGCATCTGACGCAAACGACCCATGGCAACGACGATGATCTCGCGAAGAGCATTCGCCTCGCGCTCGCAGACATCGCTATTTGCCTCGTTGAACTTGATGTAATCGGACATAACGGCCTCCCCGGATTTAAGCCTTTTCGCTTGATTCCATTGAACAGCCGCAAACAGCCGCGTAATATGACTTTTATCGAGTTTTAAATTTTGGCTGTTTGGAGCATCGATGCTTGATTCCAAAAAAGAGTCATTTAGTTGGGGTTTTGAGGCGGGTTTTCTTCGCTCTCCCGTCAACCCCCGTATGCTTCTTCTTAACAGGACACCAGAGATAGATTGCTCTGGAGATAAAAGTAATCCCAGCAGTGCAAGAGCATGGGGCCTCGCCTCCATAGCCAACGACCTATTGCGCGTTGACCTAAGCTCATTTTTCAATGAAATCGGGGGCTGCTTTTACGAGCACACAAGACAGCGCTCTTATATCGAGCTGCAGAACGCCATTCACCGGTCTCCTGCTTCCCCCAACCATGAACCAAACAATTCGTTGGGCCAGGCAGCCGAGTCGGACCTTAACAGCCAAACTCACCCAGACGGTCCCGGCCAGGAGTCCGCACAAGTAGAATTGAGCAAAGCCGAGATTGAATCCCTTCAAAAACAAAAGGAGCTCGATCTTGATTTCCTTAATCCATTATTCGACAAAGCCATTACGTCCCATACTCGCGGAAAGATTTCCGGCGAAGCCAGGTATCTTCTAAAAAACGTCTGCAGGCAGTGCGTCATGTACTTCACAGAGATCCCCGACTATCGATATTTCGCCTGTTGGATGGAGAACAACGCTATTGAGTGCAACGAAATCAATCATCTGTACCGCGCGGTCATCACCACATCGGGCAAACTCAACAGCCAAGAAATGGCCGCTCTCTTCAGCTCCTATCTTCAGCTCAAGTCGAACAACATAGAGATAAATACCGCATACGGCTCGATTGATCTAACGGAACCGGTGCCATATGACCACGACAATCCAAGAGATAACTATCCGAAGGTCAGGTCTCAAATAGAGACCGCTTGCGTTTGCACCAATATCGAACTCTTTCGAGCGCTTCTCATTGTTTTCTACCAGGGATGCTTGGAGCTTGTCCCATTGCTTAAAAACACCAGAGCGCCTGAGTTGCTCTCGCAGAAAGAGGAGCTATTCCCGGCAGCCATCTGGGCAAGCGACCCGCGCCGTTTTCAAATATTCGATAAGCAGCTCCCAGGCATCATCGTCTTTGGCGACAGTTTTCTGCGTATAGCCAAAAAGCGCCTACCGGGAAACGAAACGGTCCAGAGGCTCGAAAAACATCTGGATGAAATTAAGCAGATGAATGACGCCCCTTTTATGCAGCTATTTCGTACTAACTACGTCAAGGCGATGCGCGACAACGGCATCTTTGCAATGGAAGACTTTCACAAGCACGCCGAGCTCAACAACCAAGAAGAACTCAACGAGCTTGTGAATCGCCAAGCGATTATTGCAAAGGCTGGAGAGTTGTATTTCACCGATGAGGAATGCTCCTTCGCCAGTCTATATGCCCGCATCCTCCACGAGCTACTACTGTGCGGCATTATGCCGATAACATGCCAAGCCTGCGGCTCGCTCTTTTTCCCAACCGGCCCCAACAGCAAGTACTGTGACCGGTACAACGATAAGACCAAGCTCTATTGCAACCCGCGCTTTAACGCCGAGAAGCATCTTGGTCGTAAATCGCCCCGCGATGTCGCGCTCAATATACAGAGAAAGGCTGAAACGGCATATGAAAAGGGCCTAACGGATTGTGCCCACTATTTTGAGCGCCTCGGCAGCTTTGTCCTCGATGGTCTTGGCCCAGCATACCAAGCGAACGATCTCATTTCCGATGAGCTCTATAGGACGTGGCTGTCTATCGTCAACCAGCCCAATTGTAGGGCGAAAATCAAGC
The DNA here is from genome assembly GCA_934650975.1 of uncultured Collinsella sp. Classification (GTDB taxonomy): domain Bacteria; phylum Actinomycetota; class Coriobacteriia; order Coriobacteriales; family Coriobacteriaceae; genus Collinsella. The sequence continues at coordinate 40,326 of CAKUFW010000004.1, forward strand.
GGCCGGATAGGCTCGAGTATCCATATCCCGTGTTATGGTACGGATTTGTCCGCGATGGCAATCGGTATGCACAAGTCGAGTTTCCTGGAGCCAAGTACCCGGCGCTTTTTGAATGTTTGAGCCAGCTCGCCGAAAGTCCACAATCAAAGTGCACACTGGATTACAAGGGGCCAGGTGAGCATCCATACAGCTCATGGCATGTAAAACTGCACATGTTGTTGGAGATCATTGTGCAGATAAATAACGCCGACCACGCGGTGAGGCCCATTCCATTACTTGGAATCGATGGGCCCGAATATGTCCGGACTGACCCGACCGTCCAAGACACATGGAGCACGCCCGACGCATGCATCTACAGCACCGGCGCAATCGATGACCTTAGCTTTACCGTGTATACAAAGGGATATGACCCTGACAAGTTGGGCTGAGCCTTACTCCGTCAATTGCGGGTATGACGAATAGGCACAAACAAAAGCCCTCGGTTCCCGTCCCATAAAAGTCTTCAGCCTTTTAAAATAGCATTGTTTTCTTTAGAAGAAGCGGGGTTCGTATTAGCACTTAAATGAAAGCAGCCATTGATTAACCCTGGAATCTGGCCTTCCAATTCTCATACTCTTCTTCAGTCATTTCACCAGCTTCGAGCTGGTCGCGCATGCACTTCCACAGCTCCAACGCCTGAGCGGTCCGCCGCGTGTTTCGCTTTCTTGAGTCTGGCACAACAGCTATGCCCTCATAGGTGACAACTGGCTTTAGCCCGAGTTCTCGTTCAAATCTAAACAGAACCTCAAGCGCGCCACGAGCCCCACTCACACCCATGTCGCGAATAGAATCGGGCGACACCCCAAGTGCGACGGCAATTTTCTCAATTTGCGAATCGCTCGGCGTTCTGATGTCTCGTTCGTAATTACGAATAGCAGATTCAGTAATGCCAACCGTATCAGCCAAGTCCCTCTGCGTTAATCCACATTCATTGCGAAATTTGCGTATGCGCGCGCCTATCGTCATAGCTCCTCCTGACCATGCGTCATCTAGAAGATATCATTGCTCAAATTTCCACTCAACAGATTGACAGCACAAAATCGTGCTGCTATTCTATGTCATACGACAGCACAGTATCGTGCTGTCGTATGACACGTCCGTTATCGTACCGATGGCTGAACGCCTGCGAAACATCGATGCCGAAAAGAGCAAGATAGGGAGCTATCCATGCAAGCAAGCATCCCAGCCGTTGATCGAGGGAACGCCAATGAAGAAGACAGTTTGGCCACGTAGCCTCCATTTACCCACCCTTGGAAATAACTTTTCCGCTTGGCGCTTTTTCATTCCACATGCCAAGGCGCCCTAGGGCGTTCTATTATCGTCGCCTTCAAGATTCACCTTCGAACATGCCAGCTTTGAGCCGCGGCGTTTTATCCGGAACGAGCCTTAGCTGCGGCGATTGCAGCCAAGGCTCCAACCTCCACCTCTCAATCCTCGTAAATTCCCGTGGCACACGGACAACAAAAGCAGCAGCCAAATGCGAGCCGATGACAAAGGAGTTCAACCGTGGAAGACAGCAATATCAAGGCAATGGAGGGTATCGAGAGTTACCTCAAGCGAAGTGGTTTCATAGTTTTAGATAGGAGCTGGCAACACAGTGACGGCTTCTGTTTCATCGCTGTAGAAAAAGATGAGCTAGTCTTTATCATCTGTCAGCTCAGCCAGAATAACGGCAAGGGATTCCCCGCGACAGACCTCGATCGGAGCTCCCCCGAGTGCTTGGCAACCGCTTACTTGGCAGACCATCCCAGTTGTAAGAACTATCCGATTCGATTTGACCTGGTAAATCTACTGATTCTCAACAGCGATAAAGCCTTACTTCGTCATCAGCGCGATACACTTAACGATCCCCAAAGATTCACAAAGGGAAATTTAATTAAATAATCTAACAGTTTAGATAACGGGTGATGCCGCACCTACCCCAAGCCGCGGTAAGTCGCGTCGGCCATCAGGATATGGCGCACCACCCTTGCGATCGGGCCCCATCTGTCGCGCGCCTGGTTGACCCGGAAGAGGTAGACGTACCAGTCGAGGTAGGCCTGCAGGTTCCGCGGCGACATCCCCGTGAAGCGCCAGGGGTAGCGCTTGAGCCGGGAGCACAGGTCGTTCAGCATCTCCATCCGCTCCAGGTGGACCGGGTCGTTGACGCCTGCCCTGTGCGCCTCGCTCTCGAGCCCGCCGTCCCCGACCAGCACGCCGTGGGCCCGCTCGAGGTCGTGGATGAGCAGGGACCCGGGCGCTATCCTGCCGCCCATGGCCTTCCTCACGCGCGCCGAGCTGGGCTTTCCGTGGCCGCAGACGACCGCGACCGGGTTCTTGTGGATGTCGATGGCGACGCAGATGCACAGCTTCTGGCGGGAGAGGCCGCGCTTCCTGGCCTGCCCGTAGCCCTTGGAGAGGTCGGTGTCGTTGACGTAGGTCTCGTCCACCCATGCGGTGTCGCGCAGCACGATCCGGTCCCGGTGGTCGGACACCGTGGCGAGCACGCGGTGGCGCCACTCGAAGGCCGTCTTGTGGGTGACGCCGCACGGCTCGGCCGCGCACTCGACGGGGACGTTGCGGCGCATGAGCCTGATGAAGGAGACCCAGGTGGCGAGCGGCTTGCGGCAGTGCTCGAGGACGGTGCCGGTGAGGGAGGTGAGCCTCCTGCCGCAGCAGCGGCAGCGCCACCTCGGGACCCCGGCCGCGGTCGGCCCGTCCCTCCAGGCGCCGTGCGCGCCGCATTCTGGGCACCCCAGGTCAGCCGGTAGGCCGCGGCGGCCTCGACGAGCGTGCCGACGCCGACCTCGTCGCGGCAGCGCCTCTCGTCGACGGCCTCTCTGGGCAGCAGGAACTCGTCGGCGGCCAGGCCCGCCACGAGTGCCCCAAAGGGATTCGCTCCTTCCATATGGATCTGTCCCATCCGCCCTAACGCCCACCCGGAGTGGCTGTCGCCAAACAAAGATCCGGGTGGGCGTTCGGGCAAATTCTATGTTTGGCTGGGAAGAGCATGGCATTCGGGGACCCTCCGCTCCCCGAATCATCACCTGTTATCTAAACTGTTAGATTTGCGATACAAATAAACCGCTCTTCGGCGGCTTACGTGTTCGTTCAGCTGCGCTATGCCGTGGGCATAGATTCTGCTATTGTCGCAACTGGCTGGCAGGGTGCGACCCCTATCAATGTAATGCCGGATGTTATTGGTGGGCACATAAGAACCATTCTTATCAGTGATATAGTGTCGGATGTATTGCATTTCGCATGAATTGTGCATTTTGCAACAATGTAACGATAGCAACGTCGATCGGAACGCAATGAATAAGACTGATTTGCTCAATTTAATTCGCAATGAAGCTGATGAAATCCTTATTGATATCAGCAATATTCGTAATGAAAAAAGGAAAGCAGCTGAATTCAACAAGCGGATTGTTAAAAAAAGGGACACTAGGCTTAGCCAGACGGCAGAAGGGCAATCGGACCCTCAAAAACTGCTCGATTGTCTACTACTGACATCATACGCATATTATGTAGTAATGCTTGAATACAGGAATGCAATCTGGAAATACGACTACATGGCATTTTCGAGGCGCATTGGCGAATTATGGGAACCGTTCTGTAAAATTGCTTTTGCCCATCCCTTGAATAGCCTGTCTTTTTTCGAGCCTCCTTCATTTACTGAAATACAAGATTCTATGCAGTCTGAAACTAAAGAATTCATCATCAAACTTGAGATTCCTGAAGAACAAAAAAGAGATCTTTCGGATTACTATCTTGTTGCTTGGGACATGATTGATAGCAGTAACATAAACATGTCTCTAGACATGCATTTCAAACAAAATGGCAGGTTCTATAACGTTGATTTCAAGAGCGGTTTTTCAAGCAACGAAAAAGGTAATACGAATCGCCTGCTCCAGGTAGCAGGCATTTACGCCGCCCTTTCCAACAAATATGAGTGTCTGATATTCGTCAGGCAGCCTGAAGACGAGAACAATCACTATCTCCAAACGCTGAAGAATTCACCACATTGGCAAGTCTTTTGCGCCGAAGATGCCTATTCCAAGATGAAGGAATTTACGGGGTTTGACTTGAAAAAATGGATGGTCCTGAACATCGATTGGATGGGAGACTTTTCTAAAGAATTCGCAGACTACATTCTCGATAACGACTTAACCAAATATCTCACTTGGTAGGACGATAAAATGGCAGATAAATTTCAAGCCTATTATACAAATGACTGTGAAATAACTGACTACATGGTCAGAATGCTTGATATAGAATCAGGCGACAGAATACTGGAACCTTGCGGAGGAGCTGGAGCATTCATCGATGCAATTATGCGAAACTGCGGTTCTCCTCGAATTGATACATGCGACATTGATCCCAATGCAGTTGGGAAGCTTCAGGAAAAGTATGGAGACAACAAGGCGATCTCCGTCAGGCAGGCCGACGTCCTGTTTGACGATTTTTTTGATCGAGTCGCAAAATCGCCGATATACGACAAAATCATAGGAAACCCTCCTTATGGAGCGTGGCAAGATTACGACAGGCGCGCAGAGTTAAAGAAAAAGTTTCCAGAATTATATGTGAAAGAAACCTATACTCTCTTTTTGTACAGGTGTCTCTCTTTGCTTCGGGATGGAGGAAAGCTGTGTTTCATCATCCCCGATACATTTTTGTTCTTGCACATGCATGAGTATTTACGACGGTTTATCTTAGAAAACACCCAGATAAACGAAATACTGATTTTCCCGAGCAAACTATTTCCCGAAGTATCTTTCGGCTATAGCAATCTCTGCATCATAACCCTGACTAAATACGATAAAGACAGCGCTTTGAACAATACGATCGACATCTATAAGGGATTTAGACATACCTCCGAATTTCATGGGTCTTTCGATTTGCCGCATATCTCTTCCTTTCATCTCAGACAGGCAAATATCCTGCGCGGTGAAAGCTGTTCTTTTATCCTGAGTGACAATTTGATTTTTGAGGTCATCAACTCAAAACTCGAAAAGCTGGGCGATATTGCAAACTGTGCGACAGGAATTTACACAGGTGACAACAAGCGTTTCATTAGAAAACTGAACGAAGCAACCCGTAATGGAAAAGGCTATTCCGTAGTAAATCCTGCCTGCATTTGCGGCAATTGGAACAGCATCCAACCTATCGAAGGAACAAATTGCTATATCTCATTTGCAAAAGGAGCAAGCAAAACAAAGTATGTCCAATTGGAGGATGAGTGGTATATCGATTGGGGAGTTGAAGCCCAGCGACATTATAAAAATGACAAAAAGGCACGATTCCAAAATAGCGAGTATTACTTTAAAAAGGGCATTGGCATTCCCATGGTCAAGAGTAAAGTCGTAAAAGCTGTTTTAATGTCTAATCGGGTGTTCGATCAGAGCATAGTCGGCATTTTCCCCAATAAAGAGGAGTATGTTATCCCTTTATTAGGCATTCTTAACTCAGACACAGCGAATCAGCTAATTCATGCTATTAACCCGACGGCAAATAACTCTTCTAATTATCTAAAGCGCATACCTATTCCGCCAATTGATGGCGAATGGGCCAGGCGCCTATCTAAGGCTGTCGTCGAGATGGTCTCTAATCCCAGAAACAGTGCACTTCAAGCGGAAATAGACAGGATGGTGTATGAGGCTTACATAGCCGCACTATAACCTTGTAAGGAAGGTCATCTACGATGGGCTACAAGGAACTGATTAAGAGTGGAGCCGATGTGACCGATATTCAGCAGTACCTGGTAGATGGCGAAATGACTGCCATCACCATCCGTGTCCCGAAGAATCTTCGAGACAGCGCCAAAGAGGTCGCGGAACTCCATGGCATGAGCTTCAGCACGTTGATTCGCAAATGCATGATCGACGAGCTTTCGAAAATCGAGAAGGGCTAACATGGCCGACATCACAAAACTCGAGAAGAGGCTCGGCGGCAAGATCCATGCCGACGCAATCATAGGCAGGATCGTTCGCAACGCGGTCTGGGTTGACATGGGCGAGACCAACATGCGGCAGCGCCGCGGATAGGCCGGTAGCACAAAAAGCACCGGGGCCGGTGTCGGTCCCGGTGTCCAAGCGCAATATCGGCAGAGCCGTTTCGCAATATTCAGCAGTGCTCAACGAGCAAATACTCACTACCCCATGTTTTAGGGCAGCAATGCGCATCCCTTAACCCCTACCTTCGATCTTATGAGGCTCTGGTTGAAGCGTCGTTATATGGTTCAATGCACACAGCAGCACGGTTCTATCACGCTCAAAGCAAAATCGAAACCACGCGTATGCTCCCAGGATAACCAGAAATATGGCCAGAAGAGCCACCGCGATCTCGACCGGCAACGTAGACAAATACGCTCCGACTGCAAGAGAGATAATCAAACCTATCAGGTTAAGGGCCCAGCTCGTATAATGCGTCCCGGCAACCGCCTGTTCAATTATTTCACATTTCTTTTCCAGGCTAATGTCCTCGCCAGCCTCACCGAGAGAAAAGTCCGTTCCCGAAATTAAATCGAGCAATTCCGCCTCGCTGTAGTCGCTCTTCTTGAATCTTTTAATAAAGAAGCCGGCAGGACCAAAACCATAGACCCGGTCTTTTTTACGAAATAGTTCCTTATAGGCGATTCCCATTGTTAGCTCCTTAAAGCACTAATTCCATTTACGCTACCGTTCTATCATTTCGTCCGGACAGATTTTCAGCGGCCTGTCGATATCCATTCGCATGGATACCCCGTTCAGTAAGTCCTCGTCAAATTGCTCGTTGCGCCTCTCATACCCTCGCTTGAGCTTCCTCCCAAGCTCCGTGGCATTGCGTTTCGTCTCCCTAGCAAACAAGTCATCGATAGCCCTGTCGATTCGCACGCAAGTCTCGAAATGCTCGTCCTTCCAGGGCAGATCGAGCCCCAGGATCGTATCCCAATAGCCGCCGAGCTTTGCGTTGATTACTTCCTCGGGATACAGCACGTCTTGGCGAACACCTTCGATCACCTCATCCTCGTCCATGCCACAGGCCGCATCGTCCTTCTTGAGACACTTGCGCAGCTCCTTTTGCTCGCGGATGCGATGCAGCGCGCTGGCGCACACCACAGCCAAAAAGCGATAACGTTCGCATAGGTCCCATTCGCCGCCGAGCCATACCCGGTAGCCCAGAATGACGCTTGCAGGTTCCTCATTGAGCAGGAACAATTCCCACGGATACACTTCGGCGCACACGTCCTCCCCTGGCCTTTGGGCGCAACCGCGCGTAAAGGCGCACGGCTCCACGTCGTAACAGCCAAAGCTGTGGCCCGCATCGCGACGATTGATGACATGCTTGGGCAGCAGGACAATCTTGTCACTGGGCTCGGGGTCGATCTTCCGCAGCTTTTTGACCTTGCGGCGAGCGCGCTTTAGGCTGCGCTCGATATCGCCACGGCCACGGCCGTCCGGCTTGCCGCCGTATCGCAGGGCAACCTCGCGCGCCAGGATCTTTGTATCCGCAGCGCACAGCAGATCGCTCACGGTGGGCAGATCTTCCCACTCAATGCCGTCGACATCCCAAATCCTGCTCATGTTTAACCTCTTTCTGGCTGTGAAACTAAGTGCTCGTTCGCCCTGCTCAACGTGGTTGTAAGGTATAGACCTTGTTAGAGCGCCTTCTTGCTAGGCGCAATAATCTCGTCCACCAGGCCCAGCTCCAGGGCGCGTTTGGCGTTGCACCAGCAGTCACGTTCGGTGAGCTCGTGGAACTCCTGGGCGCTCAGGTTGCCGTGCTCGGCCAGAAGCTCGTCCAGCTCGGCGCGCATGGCCGCCGTGTGCTGTGCTGCGATCTCGATATCGGTCTGCTGCGCCATACCCGTGCCGCCCATCAGCTGGTGAATGAGCACCTGCGTGTGGCGGTACACCTGGCGGCGGTCGCCGCAGGCCAGGATCACCGCGGCCATCGAGGCCACGACGCCCTCGCCCACCGTGATCACGGGGCAGTCGAGCGACTGCATGGTGTCGATGAGCGCAAGCCCCGCCGTAACGCTGCCGCCCGGGCTGTTGATGATAAGGGTGATGGGCTCGGTCGCACTTTGATGCTCCAGTACCAGCATGGACTTAATGAGGCCGTTGCAGGTCACGTCGTTGACTTCGCCCTCCAGCAGCAGCACGCGGCTGTTGAGCAGCTCGCTTGCCATATCGACGGCGGCAACGCGGCCGTCCTTGGACTTCTTGATGATGCTGGGCTCACGGTACATAACGGACATGGTAATTCCTTTCCGAACGGATTAGGTAAGGGACAAATAGGGCAGCACGCCTCATGGCAAACGGAGGCCGTGCGGCCAAAATACAGGACAGAACGCGCGAAGCTGCTGGGGCTAATCCCTCAGCCACTTAGCCGCATTGGGATGGTCTTTGCAAAAATACTTCTTGGCTCGGAAGGGGCGCATTCCGGTCACTTTGACCAGGCAATCGGTGCGCGGCATAAGCCCCACCTCGCCCGGGGTCATGACGTAGCCGCGCGCATCAACGGCAGTGAGCTCGGCGCCCACGTAGTTGGTGCCCAAAACCGATTCACCGCACAAATCGCTTATGTAGCGCTGGGTCTCGATGTTGCTGCCGCCGCCCATATAGACCACGCTGTCGCAGTTATCCAAGATGGTGCGCGCGGCGGACTTGCCGTACACGCCGTCGAGCTGGCCCAGCGACTGCGCGCACATCAAAAAGCTAATACCGCGGCTGCGCACGGTCGCAATACTGCGCTCAAAATCGGGAATGCGCCCCACATTGGGAAACTCATCGAGCACAAACTGCACGCGGCGCTGTAAATGTCCGGTGGGGCTGGCGTCGGCGCGGCGCTGGGCCAGGTTAAACAGCTGCTTAAGGGCAACGTTCGCAAGCCACGCATTGGTCGAGTCGTTGTCGCTCACCTTAAGGTCGATCACACGCTTGCCCCCATCAATACGATCGAGCCGCATCTCGTCTTTCTCAAAGACGCGCATGAGCTGAGGAGTCTTAAGCCGCGAGATGGTCGCATTAAGCGTAATCAGAATGCTCTTGAGTGTCCTGTCAGCTGCACCTCGAAAATCGCGATACTGCTCAACGCCATACAGATCTGCTTCCGCCGACCCATACTTATCGAGAAACTCCTTGGACTCCACCTCTTCCACAAGGTAATCCAACGGGAATCGTCCCTCGCCATCCCCCGTAACCTTGATGAGCGCCGCGAGCTTAAAGACGTTGTTCATCTTAAGGTAGCGGCGCGGGGCATTGGGGTCCTCGCCCGGCGCAAACGTGCCGGCAAGGGTCTCCAAGAGAAACAGAATTCCAACAATCGCTCGAAGCAACAGGTCGCTCGCGTCATTCCAAAACGGATCATACCTAAGGCTACGACCGTCAGGATCGACCCCCTCCATGATTGCCGTCACTGTGGTGGGAATATCCTCGACATTCATCACATAGCGCAGGGGATCATACCCGGCCGACTGCTCGGGATTAACAGTGTCGAGCACCGTTACCTCGTAGCCGTCCTCTTCGAAGCCTTTCCCCGTACGGCGCAGCAGCTCGCCCTTGGTGTCCGTGACCACATAGCAGCACTCGTGGTGATTGAGCAGGTTGGGCAAAACAAAACTAGCCGTCTTGCCGCTACCAGTGCCGCCAAAGGCAAAGACATTGTTGGACACGCTGGTCTCCCAATGCTTGTCGTCCTCGTAGAAAGCCACCGTGGCACCTTGCGCCAAGATCACATCGCGCTGCTCATTGCCAGACGACAGCGCCTGCATTTCCTCCTTGGTCGCCCACTTCTTGGTCTGATACTCCGTTTGCTGCGCGGCCTCGTAGCCGAACATCTTGATGACTGGCATGGCATGGCCCCTTTCTTGTCCGTGGTGTTGGTGGTTGTTAGGCAATGCGATCGACGTCTACGCCCTCCTTGGGGCTCGTCGTATGCGGAAACTTGACTGAACCGTCAACCAGACGCTCGGTCTGTGACAGATAGCTCTCGCGTGCCGCAACCGTTGCCGTTTCATCACGCAAATACGCAAGCAGCGCATTGATCATCAGCTTGTCGAGCAAGTCATACCCTTTCGCCTGAGCGAGGTTGAGGGTGTAGCGGTCCTGAAGCTTCTTCACCTTAGTTGCCAAATCGATCTCCATCTTTTCCTCCTTGCAATAAAAAGTGTGTCGTTCGTCCGAAAGTGCCTCAAACGGGCGTTTGACGCATAGCTCAAAGTTGAAACGCCGATTCATGTCGAATACGCGTCGCTGCACCTTGAGGTAGCGCTTATAAAACATGACGGCATCGTCTTCGTCCGCCGTAAAGCCGCGCGATCCATCGCGGTGCAGCCGGTCGCATGGCTTTTTGCCATCGATATGGCGTACGAATGAGGACGGGACATAAGCGCCCTTCTTGGCGCTGTACTTCATCCCTGTCGTAACCTCCTCAAACAACAGGGCGCCAGCCGATTTAAAGCCCGCATTCCGCCCATGCTTAAACATGCTCATCACAGTCGCTATGCTGTCCATGCAGCTATCGCGCGGGGGAAAATACAGCGGCAGCAACGCGAGCGTCGCGGCGGTCAAAAGCTCGCGAGCCTCGTGCACATCGGCTCGATACTGCTCGGGCACCAGCCAGGGAATATCGGGCGAGTGCTCTTCCAGCACGCCAACGAGTGCCTTGGCCAGGCGCTCAGCGTTCTCCTCACCGCAGTACGGACACGGAAGCGGCCGCTCCACCTTCTTGTTCACTTCGCACATGTCGCGAAGATCCTCGTCGATCGCACTGAGAAATGCCTTGTAGATGTTGTCCCGATTCTTCATGAATGCTTCTTTCTATCCGAGTTCAGGTGTTTGATGTAAGTCTGTTCTACGCTCTAGAATATTCTGACGTTAGGACGATGGTTGTCGATCTAATCGACAGTTTCATAAGTGAAATCCTCCTGCTCGGTAGCGCTGTTTGTCTAAAGACTGCGTTGCGGTTACATTAAGCAGTTGGTATTGAGTTGGATTTGGATTGCTTCGAGGATAGCACAGTGTACTGTTCTCGTCATTAGAAATTTTCAATTTTTTCTGCTAATATAAACCCACTGAGAAGAAAGGGCTCTATACATGCGTGAAACTAAGCAGAAATTGCCGCGGCTCACTACCGCCACCCTCTCTCGCGCACTAAATCTGGAACAAGACAGTCGCCTGCTCACTGTACGTCTACCTGGCGGCATGGATGCCAAAGATCTCACTGAGTGCTTCGCCTTGAACGGTAACGGCGTGCCCGATATTTGCGAGCTCAAGCCCGGTAAACAGAATGCAAGTGATGGCGACCTCGCTCCAGTGTTTATCGACGCATCAAACTACTATCGCGCCAGCAAACGCGATGTCGAAAAGGACTGCGCTGCACTCATCGATTATTTGGAACCTGGCTATCTCGATTTTTGTGACTGGGGTCCATTTATTTGGTGCCTGTATGCAATCGCCCTTTCGGGCCGCACTCGAGCAGCCGTGGTACTTCCCGCCGATTTACTCGATAAAGCTGAGCAAGCACGCACGATTCTGATACGCGAAGGACTCATCGAGGGTATCGTCTATCTGCCGTTTTCCGAACCCGCGCCCCATATGATGAGCGCGCTTCTCATAATGTCCACGGGGAATCGCAACATAGCGTTTCGCAGCGTGATCCAACCAGGGCCGCGCTTTCAATATGCTGCAACTAATACGTCGCGTTACTCAGACGCCACTCTCACCGTCTCGCCCGACTGGACTCGCATTAATACAAATGCACCCAGGCCGATGCTTATCGAAACGTCCGTTTTCGCCACACGAGAGCTGCTCCAACACCATGCTGCTCTCTCAAAAGGCAGAATCAACCTCATCGCCATCACCCGAAACTACAGCGCCACGCTCGGTGACACCTTTACGCGAGTAGCGCCATTCATGCCCCGCGAAAGCACGACATCGAACGACGTTGACGCAATCGAGGCGCGCCGTATCTCGTCTCAGGATTTTCAAGACGGCAACCTTTTGCCTGTAGATGCCGTAGAGGATCTAAATGGTTCAGATTCTAAATTCGTAAAGATAGACCCCAGCGTCCTCGATCGCTACGAGCTTCGCGCGGGCGATATCGTCATGCCACGTATGTTGGGTCGCTCTGGCGCATCCAACTTGCTCGTTGTTAGCACCGAAGACGCAAAGCAGCACCTGGTTGCTTCGCATAACACCACCGTCATTCGCCCGTCATTCCAGACGATGACCGAAGAGGAACGCGTCGTGTTTTCGGAAATAGTCGTTGGATATCTCACCGAAGGCCATGGGGCACAGTTGATTCAGGCATTAACTGAAGCGGCAAGGATGCGCGCCATCCGCCCTACCGACCTGTTCGAGATCGAAGTCCCGCCGGCACTCGACCCCCGTACGCGCGAGTACAGCGAATCCATCAATCGCTTTGCCGAGGTCGTAAAGGCGAAGAAGCAAGCCGAGTCAGCTGTCGCTCAGGCCCAACGCGATCTCGAAACCGCAAAAAAGGCCGTCGCCGAGACACTCGACCAAGCCTGCGAGTAAAACATAAGCAGCAGCAACAACGCGGCGGCAGGACCATCCCTGCCGCCGCGTTGTTGGGCTATCTGGGCTACTCCCATCTCATGGTCTGCGGATTCCACGAGCGCGCTGCCATCGAGCAACCGAAGCACGGCGCATACAGCCGATTGACCAGCATTTCCGCCTCAGCGATGTTCGTAGCGAAGCCAAATACTCCCGCCTGCCTTGCCATTTTTGCGTATTGTGCAGAACCATTTTGCTTCCACCAGAGAGGTGCCGCAAACTCATCGGGCATTGTCACCTTACGGGCAGACGCCTCTTTCTCAACTCTTTCAGCAAGCGTGGCACCATCAATAGAGCACGTCTTCGCATACACCAGGATGTCTACGATATCCTTGATTCGCGAAGAAGCCCGACCGTCGTGCAGTTCTAGCATTGCAAGCAATTTATCTGCAAGAGCGCTCTCCGCTCGACATACTCGATAATCGCAAACTGAGAGCCCATCGATATTCAGACGGTCGACCGGCGTAAGAACTTCAGGCTCAAGTCCCCGAACCTCATCAACTACCAAATCAATTGAAATAGGCTGTAGCTTCTTGGTTCCCATAAAGGGGGTAAACCACACCTTCGTCCCGCACCGATATTCATCCTCTGCTTTAATCTGCTCTGCACGATCAAAGATGAACGAAACAAAATCATCCAGATCAACCGAAGCCGCTTGCACCAGATCGGCAATAGCTTCTTCCAGGCTTTCCTCTTGAACAACCAAGTCTATATCTCTTGTAACACGCGCATCGAACGTTCGCGCCAGGACGCTTTGACCGCCCTTAAGCACAAAGCGGCCGTTGTCTTCTGAAAAAACGCGGCACAGAAGACGGTGAAAGTGGAAGCCAGTGATCGCCCGATTGGTATCCATCGGCGACTGCCTTGCGGCATCCCTAACAGCCATCTCCAATGCGGCGGGTGTCTTGTATTTCACCATGTCCTCCGTTTCGCATTAGTCGTTCAGCACCATTAGCAGAGGCATCATTAGCTCACGTCGTTTGGCGGTTTTAGAGTTCTCTTCTACGAGTCCTTTCAGCCGCTGCGTATTGAGCCCACGCTCGAGTGCGTCGTGATAGGCATCAGTAATTAATGAGGGGTCCTCGCAATCGAGGCATAGATCGACAAGCGTGCGCTCGGGTTTGGTTACCGGCAGGCCATCGAGCCAGACGATATCCTGCTCGGCAATCTCGCGCTTTGCAAAGGAAAGGGATTCGTTTCTTGTATTGATGCGCGTGGGCGCGGTCATCCTGTAGGGGGACAGATAGAAATCGCCCATTTGTTGCAGGTTCGCCGCAGTCGTACCACTCACGGCGATGCCGTCCCACCGACGCCTTCTCTCCCACGCGCAAAGGGAGGGATCGGTGAGCTTCCAAAGGGCGTTGAGCTCATCGGTGTCTCGGCGCTGCGTGCCAGACATCCGGTAGGCGCCGTGGCATATCCGTTCAAGACGACCCACGCGGCACGAGTGCGCCAGCGCATCTCGTGAGATGTCCATGCGGGCCGCCTGGGCTGTGGTGAACACGCCCTCGCTCTCGGAAAGCTCGCTTATCGCCGTTATGTTGCTAAAGTACTTCATGTTGCAATTGTAGGATATTTTCATACTTTTGCAACACTATTACCATAGCGCGCAGGCGCGTGGCTCTGATTGATCGACCCCTGCCACCGCGTTGGCGTCGGGCAGCCGCCCTTCCCCATTGAGGTCTAATACTTTTCCCGCGAAGTGAACGGCTGTTTTTGGACCCCGGTAGCGCGCAGAGATGTGGTGTAAGAGGCGGGGCATGCCCCGCCTCTTCCCTTTCTTGAAAGGAAGGGGACACCG
>CAKUFW010000005.1 GCA_934650975.1 uncultured Collinsella sp.
CGCTACAACACAATAAGGAATTGGTTCTTCTCATCGTTGGTGACGGTGCATTGAAGGACGAATTGTCAAATAAGATTGGCAGTCTCGGCATTTCAGATAATGTCAAGTTGCTGGGCTTTAGAAAAGATGTACCTGATCTTCTACAGGCAGCTGATTGTTTTGTAATGCCTTCCATTCACGAAGGTTTGCCATTTGTGCTCGTGGAGGCTCAGGCTGCAGGCTTGCCTTGTCTCATTTCTGACGGAGTAACCAAGGAGGCGGCTTTGCTTCCCACTACTGTTGAAGCAGGACTCGACTGCCCTCTTTCGGTTTGGGCCGAGAGAATCGTTGAAGTTGCTGATGCGGAACGCTTTGCCGAGCCAGCTCGCTTGTTGGCCCAAAGGGGCTATGACCTTCAGACTGAGATTAAAAGACTAGAGGAATACTATCGCTGCGCTCTGAGTTCTTAATTACTTCTCTGGCGTCATTTGAACTCAGGCCTTCATTTAGGTGATGTCTAGCGGAGTCGATATTTTTGCTTGAGCACGGTCGATTCCTCTTTTGGTCGTTTAGATCTTTATAAGAATAATCATTTAGGGGCTATCTTGCAGAAAATCATCCTTGTATTCGGGACTCGTCCCGAGGCGATTAAATTGTGTCCTTTGCTGAATGCGCTAAAAGCGCGAGTCACCTCATTTGCTGCAGCATTGGCTTGTAATTATCTTCGAATCCCTATTGGGCATGTTGAATCTGGCCTTCGCACTCAAAATAGTTGGCCTCAGGACTTTAATTTATCAGAAAGCATCAGTTCTGGAGTGGATATCAAGAGAGGTAGGTGAATTGGTAATGCGTCTAGGGATGTATGGAGGACTTTTGAGCGGAGGCGGAGCAGAGCGGGTGTTGAGCACGCTCGCAAATTGCCTTCATAAGCGTGGGCATGACATCACTTTTTTCTGTGACCATAAGACGCAGGGGGAATATATACTCGATCCAGAGATTAATTTGGTATATCTCGACAATGGTAATGAATCATTTCTGAGTCGTAATTTTACTAGAACTAAGATTATTCATGAAGCCTGCAAGTCGATGGGCATTGACGTGCTTCTCAGCTTCTTGAGAGCGCCGAGTTTTCGCTCTGCTGTCGCGGTGTGCGGTACTGATGCCGCGCACGTGCTTTCTGTTAGGAATGATCCCGCGCGTGAGTATCCCGGCGTCGCACGAGTGGCTGCAAGGGGGCTTTTTGCCAATTCCGACGCCATTGTTTTCCAAACCGCAGCCGCTATGTCTGCCTTCGGAGACGTTAGGGTTCCGCGTAAGACCGTCATAGCCAACCCGGTGCCCGACAGTTGTTTCATCGAAACTGATCCCGCTTCATCTCATAAAGTGGTTACGCTCGGAAGGCTTAACGCCCAGAAGAACCAGGAGTTGCTCATCGATGCATTTGCTGATGTTGCCCGCTCCGATAAAGAAGCCACTTTGGAGATATTTGGTGCTGGTGATCTCGAAGCGACCTTGCAAGAGAGAATTGTTTGCACCGGCCTTGTCGACCGTGTAACGCTCATGGGGAGAACTGAAGAACCGTCTGAAGTCTTCAAGAGTGCGGGAATCTTTGCCCTATCGAGTGACTTTGAGGGTATGCCGAATGCTCTGATGGAAGCCATGGCAGCTGGGCTGCCTTCAGTTTCTACAGACTGTCCCATTGGAGGGCCTAGTGAGCTTATCCGTGATGGAGAGACTGGGCGCCTTGTTCAAGTTGGAGATACCAAGGAGTTCGCGGAGGCGCTTAAGGAGCTGCTTTCCGATGCATGTCTGAGGAGCCGCATGGGCGCTTGCGCGCAAAACTCAATGAAGGACTATCGCACTGACGTGATTGTCGATAGATGGGAAGCTGTCCTAGAAGAGGCTTATAGGAATAAACATGGGAAAAATTAAGGTAGCTATAGCTTTGCCATGCTTTATTGTGGGCGGAGCTCAACGTATGGTTTATGAGCTCGCCAGGAGTTTGGATAAGAATTCTTTTGAGGTTTGCGTCATCTGTTACGAACGTAGCGTTGCCGGGCATCTTGAGGACGGGCTTCGTTCTCAGGGCGTTGACGTCAGGCACATAGGGCCTTATGAGAAGATTCGTGTTGGGGCGCTCAAGCAGATGTCCTCTGTTCTCAATGACTTTTCCCCCGATGTGGTACATGCCCATCTAGGAGGCTCTCAGGCTGTTTTGCCATGGTGTATCATTCATCGTGTCCCTGTTGTTGTGACGCTCCATACAACCATGCCCAAGGCCCTTCATCCATTGGTTGAAAAAGCTGCGCGACTCGATTCTCGAGGAAAGCTGATTAAGCTCGTTGCCGTTTCTGCTGAAACCCAAGCTCAGGCGATTCGTCATTTTCGGTGCAATTCGGAAAGGGTCCTCGAAGTAAATAACGGCATAGATCTTGATGAGTATCACCCCTCATGTTTGGATGGACCAACAGTCTTTATCAATGTTGGGACCCAGAACGAAAATAAGAATCAAGCTATGCTTCTGGATGCTTTTAAGACAGTTTCTTGTAGTCATCCTGATTCTCGTCTCATTCTCGTTGGGGATGGTCCTGTACACGAAACCCTCTTGGCTGCGGCGAAGGGGGACTCACGTATTGTATTGCCGGGATCTGTGACGAACGTAGCCAAATGGCTTTCGCGGGCTAATGTTTACGTTCAGTGCTCGTTTCGCGAAGCCATGCCTATGGCGGTGATAGAGGCGATTGCATCCGGCTTGCCCGTCATTACTACTAATGTCGGTGGTGTTGGCGACGTTGTGCGCAACGAGCGAGAAGGTTTGCTCATTGAACCCGGTTCCAAGGATGCACTCGTGGACGCAATGGAACGATTTTGCGACGCTGGATTTCGAGACAAGATGGCTTCTTCGTCATTGTCGAGGGCGAGATGCTTTAGCTCCAGTGAGATGGCAAAGGGGTATGAGCGGATTTACTTGAAGGCGGTGAAGCATTCTTGACTGAAATGAAGACGAAAACTGAACTGGCATTCTGGTTTGTCCTAATTGCCGCCACACTGTTTTGCAGGGACTACTTGGGTGTTAGCCTCAACAAATACTTTGTTCTTGCAGAGTATCTCCTGGCGTTTGCTTGTCTGAAGGCGAGCGGTATAGAGGCTCTTATTGCCTTTTCGATGCCGTTCGCCTATGGCCTGCCCTTTAACTATATTGCTCTGGCTTCGGTTGTCTTTATCGTTTTCAAGCGAAGGGTGCTTCCGGATAAAATTGTATTTCTGGCATTGGTTTACTTGGCTTTGCAAGAGCTTGCCATGACATACTGGTATTCAGAAATCGATCTTGGCGCTGAAGCGGGTTATATCTCTTGTTTAGTTCTTTTGGTTTTGATTGCTACGGGTGAAACTCGTAATTGCAAGCTTATGCTTGTCTCGTTCATTGTTGGTGCAGCCTTAGCTTTCCTAATTGTTATCCTAAGGACTACAGAGACCGTGCCTCTTGAGAGCCTGCTTGCTGGCTCCGCTAGACTTGGCTACGGTGGTTCCGGCGCTTACGGCGCCGACGGGACCGTTGACATTTCTTCCATGTATGTACGTTTCAACCCCAACGAGGTTGGTTACTACTCTCTTGTCTCTCTTGGGTGCGGATTGCTTTTGCTGATTAAGACGGATATCAGTAGGGTGCTCATCCTTTCTTCTATGTCTGTCAGCCTCTTTGCCGGTGTGCTTTCGCAGTCGAGAACGTGGATGATGATGCTGGCGGTGCTTGTTATTATCATGGTTTTGTTAAGCATCCGAAGGTCTAGGGAGCGTAGACGCGCGCTTATTGCCTTCAGCGTTGTTTTGCTTGTTGCTGCTGTTATCGTTGCCAAGAACCCGCTTCTAATCGAAACAATTACCCGACGTTTTGAAGGCGCCGACTTTGTGACGGCAAACGGTAGAACTGAGCTTCTTGAGGGTTATAACAACTGGTTTATCCATCAGTCCTGGAGAGCTTTTTTTGGTACAGGCGTTGTTAATTACAAAGAGGTTACCGGGCTTTGGAACTCCATGCACAATGGCATCCAACAGATTTATGTATGTCTTGGTATCGTTGGGGCTGCGGTCTTCTTTGGGATTCTCGTTTATCTCGGAGTGCGATGCGCTCGCGCAGCTGAGCACATCACGCCGGTCAACACTCTGCCCCTCATTGCGGCACTTGCCTTTTCGCAGTCCATTCAGATTATTAACCCCTGGAGTCTTGTTCTTCCTTTTGCTCTTGGGTTTGTGGCACTAGGAGTTGGCGGTGAGTCGAGGACTGGTTTGCGTGGTGTCCTTAGATTAGGGAAAGTGAAATGAAAAAGTTTCTTATAAGCATAGATACCGAGGGGGATAACCTTTGGGATTGGGACGGGAAGAGCCCCATAGGCACACGCAATATAAGCTACCTCCCCAGATTTCAGCAGCTATGCGACCGTTACGGTTTTAAGCCGACGTATCTTTCGAACTGGGAGATGGTCTCTGATCCAGAATTCTGTCGAATGGTCGGGGAATGGGCTTCGGAGGGTCGTTGCGAGGTGGGTATGCACCTGCACGCGTGGAATACGCCCCCGTTCTTCGAGCTTGACGTCGATACGAACGACAATCCCGGCCTGCCGTATCTTATCGAGTATCCCGATGAGGCCATGGAGGCAAAGGTAGACGCGATCACGCTTGCGATCGAGCGGAATATCGGAATTAGGCCCGTGACGCACCGTGCGGGGCGCTGGGCCATGGACTCACGCTATTTCAATCTGCTTGCCCGCAAGGGATACCTTTGCGACTGCAGCGTGACCCCCCATATCGATTGGAAAACTTCTCCTGGCAGGACGAGAGGTGTGTTCGGCACAAATTACTCATCTGCTCAAGAGGAGCCCTACCCCGTTAATTGCGGTAATGAGACCCTAATTGAGATTCCTTTGACCGTCAGGGAGACGCATGCCCTGATCTCGCCATCTACCAGCGGTGCGAAGCCCCTGGCAAGGTCTTTCCTCAACGTCGCTCGCGGGCAGTCCCTTCAGCTCAGGCCTAACGGCAGGAACCTCAACGAGCTCCTGTGGCTCGTGGACCATGTGGAAAACAGCTCGTCGGGGTACCTCATGTTCATGCTCCATTCTTCCGAGTTCATGCCGGGGGGGAGCCCTACATTTAGGACCGAAGAGGACATCGAGCGCCTCTACGAGCATCTCGACAGGGTCTTCGATCGCGTTTCGCGAGGGTTTACGGGCATGACTATCGGAGACTATGCGCGTGAAGTCTCCTTTGGCGAGGCGGTGCGATGATGGCGGCAAAGGAGAGCAGCCGGGGAAAGGACCTGCTAAAGAATACGGGAATCATCGGTTTTGGGACGATGTGCACCAAAGCACTTGCTTTCCTGCTGCTGCCTCTCTATACGGCGCTGCTGAGCACCTCCGATTACGGAACCTTTGACCTCGTCACCACGATCGGAACGCTTCTCGTGCCCATCGTACACCTCCAGCTCTCCCAGGCTATCTTTAGGTTTGCAGCTGAGGCCCGAGGCGATGAGGACGACATGGCTTCGATTCTCACCGCGGTGTATATCGAGTCGGGTGTCCTTGCTCTCATCTATGCTGTCGTATTTTTCGTGGCTGCGCCTTTTATCACCTTGCCCTACAAGTGGGTCCTGCTGCCCTATGTTCTGGTCAACGTCGCGCTGCAGCTCGCCCTCTACACGGCCAGGGGTATCGGCGACAACGTCACCTACGCCCTGGGCAGCTTCGTCTCGGCGTCCCTTACCGTCGTTCTCAACGTCGTGCTCCTTGTCGGTTTCTCGATGGGCGTCGACGGAATGATGCTCTCGTGCTGCCTCGGACCCCTTTTCGGCACCGGCGTCATCGCTTTGAGAACGTGTCCGTGGCGCTATTTCAGGCCGTCGCTTTGGTCTGTCACTCAGGCGAGAGACCTTACCAGGTACGCTCTGCCCCTCATGCCAAACGAGATCTCCTGGTGGGCGCTTCAGTCTGCCGACCGCGTGATCGTCGCGACGGCGCTGGGCACCGCCGCGAACGGTTTGATATCGGTCGCCAACAAGTTCTCGACGATTTACTCGACCGTCTTCAGCGTCTTCAACGCTTCCTGGACGGAGCAGGTAATTCTTCACTACCGCGACGAGGATGGAGAAGACTTCATTCGTCGGACAGTCGACGTCACGGTCCGATTCTTCTCCGCTCTTTTTCTGCTCATTCTCGCCGTTATGCCCTTCCTGTGGCCTCTAATGGTGAACGTCAAGTTTTCCGATGCTTATGGCCTCGTCCCCTTTTACATGGTAGCCGTCTACGCCAACCTCTTCACAGGTCTCGTGAGCCCCATCTATCTCGTGAATAACGAGTCGCGTAAAGTCATGGAGGCGACGATCGTCTCGGCCATCGTCAGTATCGCGTCCTTAGTCGCTCTGATGTGGCCGCTCGGAGTTTACGCCGCTCCCGTCTCGACCATTATCGGCTACGGCCTCGTTGCCGTCATGCGCGTGGTTGATATCGAGCGCAGGCACATGCATGTTGGCCTTGACGCTAGAGTCCTCGTTTCGACATTTGTCCTCGCCGGAGCCACCGCCGCCGCATATTTCATCGGGGGCGTCGCGGCTAACTGCATCTGCCTCGGGCTTTGCCTTACCTTCTCGGTGGCCATAAACCGAAGCTCGGCCATCGCACTCATCGGCGAATTTATAGATAGGAAAAAACATGCCTAAAGTCGGAATCGTCACTTTTCACAGATCCACTAACTTCGGCTCGTACCTTCAGACGTACGGCTTGTATCGTAAAATTGCTGATCTGGGCTGCGTGTGCGAAGTGATAGATTATCGCTGTCCTGCGATTGAGGCTCGTGAGGGGCTCGAAAACAAGATCAACGGACCGAAAGATCTTGCAAAGAGGTTGCTGCTTGGTCCTGGAATCAATAGGAAGAAGTGCGCCCTCGATGCGTTTTCGGCTGAGAACATGGCGTTCTCCCGTTCTTATTTCCCCGAAGATATCTCCCAGGCTGCCGACGAGTACGATATCGTCGTTGCCGGTTCCGATATTATCTGGGGCAGAGATATTACTGAGGACGACCGTAATTACTTCCTTGATTTTGCCGGGGATAAAACGAAGAAAGTTGCATTCGCCTCTTCCGTGGGCGGCTATGAGCAGCGGTCCGATGACGTGGAGGTCGCGCGTCTCCTCTGCAGAATGGAGCGAATCGCGGTCAGGGAAGATGATGCTGTTGGCTGGGTAAAACGGATCTCCGGCAAACAAGCGGACCTTGTTTGCGATCCTACAATGCTTTTAACGGCTGCTGAATGGAATGGCATCGTTAAGCCCAAGCCCATCAATGGCGGTTATGTTCTCGTGTACTTCGATTCTCCCGATGGGAGCTGTCTGCAGGATGCTCGCGCGTATGCCGCGCGCCATGGGCTTGGCTTAAAGTTTATCAATTACTATCGCCCGGTCCGCGGCGTGGAAAACGTCAAGCCCGCCTCGCTGTCAGATTTCCTTGGGCTGGTCAAATCTGCGGATGCCGTCTTCACTGCGTCCTATCACGGAATGCTTTTCTCACTTTACTATGAAAGGGACATGCGCTTCTACACCAGGAGCCACAGCACCCGCGTGCTTTCTCTCGCTAAGCGGCTCGGCGTCCTTGACCGGTGCGGCGACGGGACCGGCGGCGCGGAACTGTCCCCGATCGACTGGTCGCATGTTCGTGAGAGAATTTCCAGCTTCAGAGATGAATCAATCGCCATCTTGGAAGACATGGTGACGCTATGACGACGCCAAAACTAGCCAATAGAGCCAGCTGCACCGGGTGCGGGGCATGCGCCGCAGCATGTCCCAAAGGCTGCATTAAGCTGGAGCCGGATGCGATGGGAGTCAGGACTCCATCGGTTGACAGGAATGCGTGCATAGGGTGCGGCGCCTGTGAAAGGGCCTGTCATCTCTTGACGGGTGGACTTCTTCACACGAAATCGAACGACGTCTATGCCGCATGGCAATCCGATGCCGTCGATCGGCGCGCGTCCGCATCGGGAGGTGTCGCCTCGGCATGCTACCGTTGGGGACTGTCGAAAGGCATCCACTGCTACGGGGTACCCGCGGACGACCTCTACGCATTCCGCTTCATCGAGCTTTCGGGTGAATCCGATTTGCGGAGGTGCAAGAACTCCAAGTATGCCGAGTCCGACATGTCGAGTGTCTTCGAGAGCGCGAAAAAGCAGCTTCGAAAGGGAGAGGGCGTCCTCTTCATCGGGCTTCCCTGCCAAGTGGCGGCCCTGCGGACCTTCGTCGGCGAGAGGCTGGAGGACTGCCTAACGACCGTCGACATAATCTGCCATGGGGTATGCCCATCAGCCTATCTCGAGGAGCACGTAAAAAGGATAGAGGAGAGGTGCGGACGGATCGCATCGGCGCTCAGCTTCCGCGACCCAGCTTTCGAAACTGCAAAGTTTCGCCTAACCTTAAGCGATACTCAAGGCCTTTTTTATAAAAAGGGACCGAAAAGCAACGACGCCTATCAGGTCGGCTACCATTCGGCCCTCACGTACCGAGAGAACTGCTATTCGTGCAGGTATGCCCGTGGGCAGAGGGCCGGCGACCTGACGATCGGCGACTTCAGCGGGTACGGACGGCACGGCCAAAAGTCAGGCAAGGCGGAAAAGGTGTCGTGCGCCATCGCGTCCACCCCGAGGGGTGCGCGGCTGCTTGCCGGTCTAGCTGAATTCGGCATAGAGGCCGAGAGGCGGGACCCCGACGAGGCTTTCCTCTACGAGAGGCAGCTAAAGGAGCCTTCGGTTCGTCACCCCGGAAGGCCAGTCTTCCTCGAGGCGTACGGCTCTGGATTGGGGTTCGATAGGGCGGTCAGCGCGGCGATGGGACGGATACTGCTTCGCAACGGGATTGTGGAGACGCTGCGACTTCGGGAGGCCGAGCTTTTTGCCCGTTCGCTCGTCCCGAAATCCGCTAAGCGAATCGTTAAGAAAGTCATTCGCAGGAGCTGATTCGTGCGTTGTCCAATGGAGGGTGAATTGAGTAACGATGGAGTTATGGATGCGGCCTGGAGACACCGCGCGAAATCTATGTGTTCTCGGATTTAGGAGTTTGCTATATGACAACTAGAAAAGTTCTCGTGACGGGAGCCGCCGGCTTCATCGGCGCCTTCCTCGTCAAGAAGCTGCTCGAGGAGACCGATGACACGATTGTCGGCCTCGACAACCTCAACAGCTACTACGACCCCGGCATCAAGGACGCCCGCCTGCGCATGCTTGCCGAGGCCGACACGGACGGCCGCTTCACCTTCGTGCGCGGCGACCTGTGCGACGCCGCCCTCATCGAGCGCCTGTTCGCTCAGAACGGCTTTGATGTCGTGGTGAACCTCGCCGCCCAGGCGGGCGTCCGCTACTCCATCGAGAACCCGCGCGCATACCTGGAGAGTAACCTCGTGGGCTTCTTCAACGTGCTCGAGGCCTGCCGCCACCACCCGGTCAAGCACCTCGTCTACGCCAGCTCCAGCTCGGTCTACGGCGGCAACAAGAAGGTGCCGTTCTCCGAGGAGGACCGCGTGGACTCGCCGGTGTCGCTCTACGCCGCCACCAAGAAGTCCAACGAGCTCATGGCCGCCGCCTACTCCAAGCTCTACTCCATCCCCGCGACCGGCCTTCGCTTCTTCACGGTGTACGGCCCCATGGGCAGGCCCGATATGGCCTACTTCGGCTTCACCGAGAAGCTGCGCCGCGGCGACACCATCAAGATCTTCAACATGGGCGACTGCCGCCGCGACTTCACCTACGTCGACGACATCGTCGAGGGCGTCAGGCGCGTCATGGACGCCGCTCCCGAGGTGAAGATGGGCGAGGACGGCCTGCCGCTCGCCGCCCACCGCGTCTACAACATCGGCAACTCGCACCCCGAGAACCTGCTCGACTTCGTCGACACGCTGCAGCGCGTGCTGGTGGGGGAGGGCGTGCTGCCGGCCGACTACGACTTCGAGGCCCACAAGCAGCTCGTGCCGATGCAGCCCGGCGACGTGCCCGTCACCTATGCCGATACCACGGCGCTCCAGCGCGACCTGGGCTACAAGCCCGCGACGCCGCTCGAGGACGGCCTGAGGGCCTTCGCCAAGTGGTATCGCAAGTACTACGAATGCTAACTGTTCCTTTCTAGAAGGAGAATGATATGAAGATTGCTGTCGCCGGTACCGGCTACGTTGGCTTGTCCCTCGCCGTCCTGCTCTCGCAGCACAACGAGGTCCACGCGCTTGACATCGTCCCCGAGAAGGTCGAGAAGATAAACAACTACGTATCGCCCATCCAGGACGACGAGATCGAGCGCTTCCTGGCGGAGGCCAAGGCGG
Organism: uncultured Collinsella sp.; assembly: GCA_934650975.1. Classification (GTDB taxonomy): domain Bacteria; phylum Actinomycetota; class Coriobacteriia; order Coriobacteriales; family Coriobacteriaceae; genus Collinsella. The sequence continues at coordinate 10,324 of CAKUFW010000005.1, forward strand.
GGGAGCGCGAGCTCGACCTGCACGCCACCGTGGACGTGGCGGAGGCCTACACGGGCGCCGACTACGCCGTCATCGCCACGCCCACCAACTACGACTCGGACAGGAACTTCTTCGACACGAGCTCGGTCGAGGCCGCCATCGCGGCGGTGCGCTCGGTGAACCCTGACGCTTGGATCGTCATCAAGTCGACCATCCCCGTCGGCTACACCGCGGGCCTGCGCGAGAGGCTGGGCGACAGCAAGATCTTCTTCAGCCCGGAGTTCCTGCGCGAGAGCAAGGCGCTCTACGACAACCTGCACCCTAGCCGCATCGTGGTCGGTGCACCCAAGGAGGACGCCGACGCCGTCGCGGCTGCCGAGCGCTTCGCACGCCTGCTTGCCCAAGGGGCGGACCCCGCGGAACTCGAGCGCGTCAACGCCGACTGCACCGTGGGCATCCCGGAGCTGGTGCTGGGCACCACCGAGGCCGAGGCAGTGAAGCTGTTCGCCAACACCTACCTGGCGCTGCGCGTGGCCTACTTCAACGAGCTCGACACCTACTGCGAGGTACGCGGCCTCAACACCCGCGACGTCATCGACGGCGTGTGCCTGGAGCCGCGCATCGGATCCCACTACAACAACCCCAGCTTCGGCTACGGCGGCTACTGCCTGCCCAAGGACACCAAGCAGCTGCTGGCCAACTACAGGGACGTGCCGCAGAACCTGATCGAGGCCATCGTCGAGGCCAACCGTACCCGCAAGGACTTCGTTGCCGACGAGGTGCTGCAGATGGTGTGGGACCGTGTCTACGAGGGCAAGCCGAAGCCGGTCGTGGGCGTGTACCGCCTGACGATGAAGTCCAACTCCGACAACTTCCGCGCGAGCTCCATCCAGGGCGTCATGAAGCGCGTGAAGGCCAAGGGCGTGCCCGTCGTGGTCTACGAGCCCACGCTGGACGCGCCGGAGTTCTTCGGCTCCGAGGTGACCCACGACCTTGAGGCCTTCAAGGCCGGCTGCGACGTGATCGTCGCCAACCGCTGGAGCGACGAGCTCGCGGACGTGGCGGACAAGGTGTACACGAGGGATCTGTTTAAGAGGGACTAGGGGGCTGGTCCGTAGCGAAGGTGATCTAGCTAAATACTCGTTTAAAATTGGACCCTATCGGTGGCGATGGGGTCCAATTTGGCATTCTTACATCAATCGAATTTTATAATCATCGCTTAATCATTTAGGTGATTTAGATTTGGACACAGGGGCTGAATCTACCACTGCGTCCTATCTCCTCTTGGGGCTTCGTCTTATTGTCCCTCTGGCTTTGCTCTTTGTTTTCGACTGCAGCTTGCTATTTGACAGGCAGCGAATCACGGGTATCGAGTTGGATATCGAGGCGGTCTGGCTTAATCCTTTAATGCTTACTGCGATATGGAAGGGCTGTGCTTGCAAACGGTTCGAGAAAACTAAAGTAAAATTACATTACGTTCATTGTCTGGTGCATGACGTTATATCAATGCGGATTAATTGGCTTCATGTAGAAGCGTCTAATTGATGGGGAACGCTGTGCTTCAGGAATTATTAGGGAATTTATCGAAAGACTTGAATACGTTAGCAGATCTTGCGACTGCTGGCGCTCTTATTGCTGCATTCGGTTCTTATCGGCTTACTGTTAAGCAGCTGCGTAACGATAGCTATATAAAAGCCTCTGAATGGTCGATTAATTTTGCTGATACTTTTAGGGCCGAGGTTCTGCCCAGGATGAAGCTATTCAGCTTTATCTCTTCCGAAGTCCTTATTTATGCTCAAGCTGTTACGAGCCTATCGGTTCGTTCTTTGAAGTCGTTTTCCGAAAAAGAATTTATCTCTATAGCCGGTACGTCAAGTTCGAGCATTAAACAAGGATTGCTATCTTACTTGGCAAGCAGTGAAAACCTTGAAAAGGCTGCTGGTAAGTATGCTGAGCTCGCAGAATTGCATCCAGATATTTTTATACCTATCGATCGAGCCTGCATTGATAGCGAAACGTTTGCTTCACTTTTTAATAAAACGCTTACGGAGTTATCGAATTATCTGGAACAGCTGTCATTAATGGTTAATAGTGGGTTGGCTAATGAGGAGGTTCTATACCCGTCGTTTCATCGGCCTTTTTTCAGGGCCGTTAATTACGTCTTTCCCTTTTTGTGCTCCGTGAACAATGGCAGGGAAGTTGGGAATTACAGCTACACCCATATTGTTAAACTGATGGAAATATGGGGCGGGCGTGAACGTGAGATCGATCGTGGGGTTCAGACTTATCAGTTAAAAATTGATAGGGGCTATGAAATAAACAAAGAAATCGGACTAAAGGTTCAGGAGCCGTCGGCAGTTTCTAAACTGAGTTCAATAATCTTCGGTATATTCAAGAACAACAATTAACAATGGGCAGTCAAAAAAAGCTCCAGTTTATGACTGGAGCTGAAACCGAAAACATATTGTGTGGCCTGATTCACGAACTTTAACGTTTGCTAGCTAATGGTGACATGGAATACCCTCGACTTCTTCTTCCATATTTCCTCCACTATTCATCTATAGCGTGTGCGAGTGATTACTGCGTACATGTCCATCCTTTCTAGTAGTGGGCCATTTGCCGGGCTGCCTTCTTGGCTTTCTCTTATACGCCCAGCGAGTTTTCTATTGAATGGGATCCGATGGGCTGTTGGCTAATAGCTAACTGTTCTCGGACACTCTGATATTTGAAATCTAGCCAGCGCTTGAGGCAATGATAATAGGTGTGCGTTACTTTTTGTGAGTAAAGTAGTTTAATTGCTTTGAGGAAATCGGCGGACAGCATCTATCAACCGCTGGTAGATTTTCGATGACAAAAGCGTTGACAGTTTTAAGAAACCGGCTTCGCTTTCGATTGGTCAGCTTGGGTTCAGTCTAGTGTTTCTGTTAAGTTAGATTCTCGTGAAGGAGCTTGGCCGTCTACTGCCTGATCGCACCGGTGCTCCTTTACCGTCATCGGTTCATTTTTTATTAGGGGTACTTATGTTCGCATGTGTAGAGCAGCGGTAACATCGCTGTTATTCGTATAGCAAGGGCTGTGCCGTAAAGCTGGAAGGGGCTTACTATGGCAAGGATTACCTGTATTGCGTGCAACCACGTCAAGGGGATTGATCATCTTGCCGTGGATTGCGACTTTTACCCGAACAAGCCTAACTTTCTAGTGGCACCTAACGGGTCGGGTAAGTCTTCGCTTGCGACGGCGTTCGCATCCCTTAACACCAGGCGACTAAAATTGGCAGACGCGGATCGTTATAACGGGGAGGACTGGGACGACGCGTCCTTGTCCGTGACTTTTGACGACGACGTGACATTGATTGCTAATGCCGATTCGAATGAAATTGCGAGTAGGGTAGACGTGCAAGTCGTTCGCTCGGGTCTGTATGCAAATATGACGAACCGTCGGGTGGGGCCAAGGGTCCTCAGTCAAACTAAGATGAGCGTTCAGCAGTGCGTTCTGTACGAAAAGGTGCCGGCCACTGTCCGTTTGAACTATTCAGTCACTGCGGAGCGACAGAAATATGCGTCGGTCTTACGCGGTAGGATGGATAACCTTGCCGAGGAATTCAAGAACTATGAGTTCCTTAGCGAGCTCCTCAGCTGCGATGCGGCTTTTAAGGTGACCACGGGTTCCCGATATGCTGCAGCCATCAATAATTTCTTCAAAGGCGTTATTTCGCTCGAAACGGGCATGGGCGGTGATATTACTGAGGCTGAAGTTCTCAGTTACATTTCTTTTGTAAAGCCGTTGAGCTCAATCAAGGAAATCCTTGATCGTCGGTATCCCACGAAGGGGGATATCTCGAACTACGTAAACGCGATACAGGTTAATAGATTTATCGAGGGAAAGCGTAACGAGATAAAGGAAGCCTGTTCATACCTTCGATTCCGTAAGTTTAAGAATGATATCAATGAGATGCTCCCATTGCTGAACAGAACCAGGTATGGGGTCGAGGCTAAAGTCAGGAACCATCAGCTTGTCGTCGATTTCCCCGATTGGGATGACGCCTCTAATGGTGAGATCGACGCACTCCAACTGTGTGTTGCGCTATTTCGAGCGCGGGCGAGGTTTGGCGAGAAAGAGAACGCACTATTGATTATCGATGAGGTTTTCGATTACCTTGACGATGCCAATCTGCTTGTCGCCCAGCACTTCCTGCCGGAGATGATGAAGCAGTTCAAGAATTCCGGGAAGAACCTCTATGTCATCATCTTGACGCATCTTGACCCAGGCCTCTTTAAGAGCTTTCGTTTCAAAAGCTTCCATACCTCATACATTCCCAATTCAGGGGGCGACTCTGTAAATGGGCGTTTGAATAAGCTGCTCATTGACAGAAATAGGTGTAAGAAGGAACTTCCTGATATCTATAAGTCGGTTTCCTCCCATTACCTTCATTTTTCCGACTGTGACACGGTCTCCGAAGATGTCTTGGAGTACATCGCCAAGCAAGGGATTGAAGGTGGGCTGAAGAGCCCCTCATCGTTTCGGAGTGGTATGGAGGCAAAGCTCGGCGACTATTTCTCTGGGAAGCCCTTTGCTCCATCGGAAGTGTGCTGTGGTATCAGATTGGCCGTCGAGAGGCTCAACTATGAGGCGCTGGCGGCAGATGATAGGCCTGGATTCCTGGAAATTAATACAGGGACCGAGGACAGGCTTCGATATGCGAGCGAGCACGGTGTTGAAGTGCCAGAGACATTCCATCTGTTGGGCTCCATATACAACAGTTGCATGCATCTCTCCGGGAGGCCAGGGGAAACAGAGCTTGTCCAAAGAGAGCTAGGGAATAACATCATTAGACATATGATTGAAACGTCGTTGAAGGAATTTGGCTGGGAATAGGCGGTTGTTTAATAGGTCGGAAGTGATTTCATGACACAGGCTGAATACTACATTGCGAGAATCGATGAGGCGCTGCGCGCGTATGACGACCGTTCTGCGGGTGATCTTGTTAAGGAAATAATTGCCGTTTTTTCGAGCGCCGATTCGTTATTAATTTTGGGGCTTGATAGGGATAAGAGTAGGGCGATCGTACCTGGCCAGGTGGTCAGATACGATAATAAAGGTGATTTGAAGAAGCTTCGGGGAAAACTCCTTGTCCAGATAGAGTCTGAGCGTAAGAATCTGAAGTGTGATCCATTTTTTCTCGCTCTCGCATCTGTCGACGAAGATATTGATGAGTGCAAGCGTCTTATTAGCAGTGGAAACGATGATGATCGTCGACACTGCGTCGATCGTATGGTTCGGGTTTACGAGGTCGATATTAAGAACTTTGCCGTTGGCCTGAGTGGTTACGGGTTCGGCTCAGAAGAAGAGGATTTGCGTGGTGATCTTGAGCTTATACTGGGTCATCTTAGGCATTACAGGGCTAAAATTGCTCTCGAGTCTGTGTCAGGAAGTATGAACACCGTGAATATTCAGGCTAGTGCTGTTAATCAAAACAGCGTGACGAATGTGCTGACTATTACTCAGGTTGCCGAGCAGGTCCAATCTATCCCGGAAAACGTTTTGAACGGCGACCTCAAAAGAGAGCTAAAGTGCTTACTTCTCGATTTGGAAACAGTCAAGAACAAGCCTAAGAAGGAAGCGGAAAGTCGCGTACAGAAAGTTCTTGCTTGGATGTCTGACAAGGGAGTTGACGTTGCGATAGCCGTTCTTCCTTACATTGCAAGCTTCATTGGCACGTTAGTATGATGCGTCACGAATGGTGGCTTTCACCGGCTTGATAACTTCACTTATCGATCAATGCTCGAACGTTATTTCTTTCTTTGGAGGAATTTCTTTGGCGGACTTAGTACATGTGTTGCCGATTCAATCGGTTAGTGTCGAAGGCTGCGATGCGCTTTCAAAGATTGAGTTACTTGAAGGCGATTCTGTCATCAAAATGAAAGAGTACTCCGATGTCGTGCGTTCTTTCTGGGAGGTCAATCAGCTTTATGAACAATTTCGATGGAACTACAGTGAATTGAGGCGTTTGGTTCCATGCGATCGGTCTGACATCTTGTCCGATGGCTTTGCCGGCGGACGTTTTGGTGAGAGGATTGTTGTAAACGGCGCTTTTTGTAATTATGTATCAGCTGGCCGAGGTCTTATCGACAGAATGCAAGCCGTTATGCGTGAATACGACAAAGGTTCCAAAGACGAACTATATAAAGACTATTGGAAGTTGCCTTCTTCTTGGTATGACGGCGGCGGCCTTTACGTGTTTATGTATGAGATACGAAATCCCGTTCAGCATGGTCAAACCGTTGTCTCGCTTGTGAAAGAAAATGACTCTACCAGGGTCCGATTCGATCTTGACCAAATCGCTGACATGCGCGACTACAATACCTCGGCAAAGCTTCACGCGTTTTTAGACACTACTATTTCGAAGATTAAAGAGTGTAATCCGTCTGATTCTCCTTTTCTTAGTTTTCGATATACGAACATGGAATACAACAAGCTTGTTATCGAACTCTTCTGTCATTTTCTTCAATGTGCTGAACGTAGGATACGTGACGTTCGTAGAGATATGGAACGCGTGCTTTCACAGCACGATGGGGCAATTGGCAGTTTGGGCGGTTCTTCTTTCGTTGCGTATGTCGACGGTGACATGGCTCATGTTTTTGATCAGATTGATGTTGATCCGGTTAAGCAATTAAAAGATGTACGCCTAAAAGCGGAGAGACATCTAAAGGAAGCCCGAAATGCAGTTGCAGCTGAGCGCCGTTTCTATGCTTTCCGGTAAAGGATAATCTCTGGCACGCTCTGTTGTTTGGCGAATGCTGGAGTTGGTGGGCATGCAGGACCTCTTAATAGAATTTACCAGTGGCACTGTCTAGATATTAAGATCTTGTTGCCTTAGGCATGGCGTTTTCGTTGTTAGGGAGTAAGCGATGAACGTTTCTGTTAGTAGCGATATAAAAGCAAATGTTCAAGCTGGAGCGGTCAACTTTGCTGCCAATGATATGAATCTTCATCCGACGCTAAACCTCAATCTTCAGGGGGACGGAAGTCGGTCAGTATTTCCTCTAAACTTTATTCAGGGCGTTCGCAGTGCCGTTCATCCGATCAAGGCGGCAAAAGATGAAGCCGAAGCTGCTTGCGTTAGGGCAAAGTCAATATCCGACATTGTTGACATTTATAAGAAAGCTTTTCCGACCTTTAGTGACGCCCAGATCTTTCTTTTAGCATATGGATATCCTACGAGCACGATGCAGGCGGAAAATGTGCTGAACGTTTTGAACCGTGCTGGTGGATTGGCTGATGGCTCCGACGCGAGCAAATTGGATTCATCCTGTATCGATATGGATATTCGCGGCGCTCAAACTGCCTACGATGATGAGCTGAGGGAAATCTGGGCTAAGTTAATCTCTCAAGAAGTGTCAACGGGGCATGCACGCTCAAAGAGAACCAAGGCCTTGCTTGAACAGATGGACGTTGAGGATGCGATCCAGCTGCTTTCGGTTCTTCGCTGTTGCTTGTGGACTCCCGTCGGCCCAAGTTCGCGTCCTGAGCCTGTCCCCTTGCTTTTCAGAACGTCCGCCGATGATTCGTGGACCTATAACGGCGGTATGGTTTCAACAGAAGCAGTTAGTACATTGGACTCGTTGGGTGTGCTGACGTCTGGTGAATGGATTTCTTTCACTGTTGACCCCGGTGACGAATTGGAGCTGTACTCTTTGCAGCGCCTCGTTTGTATCAGGAACAATGGTAAGGAGAAGTTGCAGCTCGATCTCGGGCGTGCAAAATTTTTAAAACTTGGAATTGAGCTTGCCGAGGTCGTTGGAGCTTCGGTTGATGAGAGGGTTTTGGAAATCATGAAAGAAAGTATTTCCGCCGATGTGATTTGGTAAGTAGTTGACTAAGCTCAAGCGCCTGCAAGGTGATGTGACTGGCATGGCGTTGTTCATATATGAAATGAAGACTGTCCATTGGACCATTTATCTGTAACTGGTTGCAATCCGATTTGAATTTGGGCTACGCAAAATTTCTTGCGCTTATCGCTAACCGCATGACGGAACACGGTTCGTGACCCGTCATATGATTTCTAGCGCTTAAACAATAAATCATAGACGAGGGGCACGGGTCGTGTCTGTGAACATCGTGACAGTCGGCGAGGAGTCGCTGCGCAAGGACACAGGGATTCTGGTGAGTGCGTTAGCCAGAGATGGCTTTACCGGGTTGCCGATGGCGGAGTCAAGCGCTGGAAAAGCTCTTTGCCGCGTGGCGATATATTAAGATCGATGCTGTTTAGTTCCCGGATACGTATATCGGTGTAGTTAGCGGCGTAGATTGTCGCGCACACGTCTTCAACAAAGCGGCTTCGCCTGTTTTCGGTTTCTTGATGGTATGGAAGCTCATCTTTTTTGTTCCCCAGGTCTCTTCAATTGTCTCTTCGAGAAGTTCTATAAAGAGCCTGCCGTGAATTGCCAACTCATACATTGCAGAATAGCTTGCGCCTGCTTTCGACTCGTGCCAGGCAAACGGATCGTGGTAGGTGAGAACATTCAATGCTGGAAGAAGGTATTGATGAGTTTGGCCCATATACGCCCTGGCAGATGAGGGCGATCCAAATGACTCTCTGGTTGTCGAAACGAACTTTAGCGACCTCGAGAAACTTCCAGAGGGACAGCATCTTGTGCTGGGTATTGGTATTGTAAATGCATCTTTGGGACATGGGCAAATAATAGCTGCTATCTTTCGGGTTGATTTATGGATCGATAATCAGTAGACTATCAAAACAGCGGTATTGACGCGGATAACCTACGGGTCCCGCGTCCTGCAGAAAGGCGGCTGTCCTTCTTGGGATGGTCGCCTTTCTTCATTTAAGGAGCCCCAATGACAGCAAAGCCTTTCTTGCCTATTGACGATCAGGTCAGATTACTCGGGCAAAGGGGCTTGGCTGTTGACGCCAACACGACACGCATTCTGATGTGCGAGGGCTATTACTCAATTGTCAATGGCTATAAAGATCCGTTCATTGATAAGAGCCTAAGTTCGGAGTTCAATGAGGACCGGTACCGCAGCGGTGCATCATTTTCGGACCTTTATTCATTGTTTACGTTCGATAGGGAACTGAGATCTCTTACTTTTAAGTTTCTCATATTGGCCGAGGCAAAAATAAAAACCGCGATCGCTTACACATTCTCGAATGTTCACCGTGATCCCAATGACTATTACTTGCAGTCTTCATTTTGTACTCAAGATGAATATGCTGCGACGGGAAAAGATGAGGCAAGGTATGCTCACGAGATATCTAATCTGACGAGCATACTAAGCCGCAGAGCATTAAAAAGTAAATCTGAATTTGTTGTCCACTACCGCAATGAATATGGTTCAGTGCCGCTTTGGGTTCTGGTTAATGATTTGACGTTTGGAAACATGGAGCATTTCTATAATCTAATGAAGCCTCGTGAGCGGCGTGCTTTTTGCAAAATGATTGTAGATGCAACTGGGAAAACCGGATCGAAGAAAAGCGGTTTCTTTAGCGAAAAGGCCGCTCAGCTTTCAATTGAGACTCTCGTTAAGTTTCGTAACGTTTGCGCCCACGATGAGCGTCTTTATTGCGCTAGGGTCGGAGGGCGTAAGAGCATTAGCTACATCCAGATGGTGTGGATGCTCAAACGGTATCTGACTGAGATTGAATTCAGAGCGTTTGTCGAAGAGTTGACGGCTCTGTTGAGTAGCTATTTGAAAACCTATGCGATAAAGCACATACTCGACCAAATTGGATTTGTTGAGCTGCTTCAAAAGTCACAAGATGGCACCCTATTCGATTGAGATTGAGGACGTCTATACAAAAGCAAGAAAAACGGAACGGGCACCTTCCTAGTAATATTGATGCATGTAGAAGTCCTCGTTTTGGCGTATGTGCTCGGAGGTCCCAGAGATGATTCTTGCAGACTGGAATGTTTTTGCTTGCAAGTTTAGTGGGAATGAGCAAGCGGCTTTTGAGCAGTTTTGCTACCTGCTGTTTTGCAAAAAATATGGATACGAGATGGGTATATCTCGTTACTTCAATAATCCTGGGATTGAAACCAATCCAATTGCGGTTGACGGTGAGGCAATTGGGTGGCAGGCAAAGTACTATCAGGTGGCTCTTTCGCAAAGGAGACGCGAGCTAATCGATACTGTGGATAAAATCCATGAATGCTATCCAGAGCTGACACGCCTCGTTTTCTTCTGTAATAGGGATTTTGGGCCAGGGAGCACAGGACCCGACGGCGTTCGGGATCCGGTGGCCAAGACGGCGATCGAAGACCATGCCGGTCGCCTTGGAATTAAGATCGAGTGGTTTCTTGCATCCGCCTTTGAGTCCTCGTTTGTGCTGCTTGAGAATGAAACAATAGCAAGGCACTTTTTCTCCAACGATCCGTATGATGCCTTTGGTTTGGGGCTGCGTCTTGTTGGTCAGGGCAAGCGCTATCTTGGACACATCGATACTTCGGTCGTTATTAAAGATGAAGAACTCAAGATTGACCGGCGTGAACTTCTCGAAGAGATTCGCGAGGGATTTCGCAGGGGGAACAGCGTCGTGTTACTTACGGGTGATTCGGGCGTTGGCAAGACCGCGGTCGCCAAAGAGTTCCTGTCCTCGCTCCCCGGCGATTCGGTTGCTGTTGTGGTGGACTGCCATGGGGCCGGTGCCTGGAGGAGCGAGGAGGACCTGTTTGGTGGTTGGCACGGGTTTGGGCTAAGTGATGTTCAACGTGTTTTTCAATCAACGGACAAGCGCTATCTGTTAATTGATTCTGCCGAGTACTTGGCTGAATCGCAGAATCGTTCCCTTCCGGTTGCTCTATTTGACTTTGCGAGCAACGGAAGTTGGTCGGTTCTTATAACGGCTCGCTCTTCATGCGGTAGGGAAGTGGAGGGACGTGTTCATGATGCGTTTGAGTCCGCTCCAACGGTTGTTTCGGTTGGTGGCTTTACCGAAGATGAGACATGTGGCTATCTTGCTCGTTTAGGCTATGCGGACAAGTCTCCTTCGATTGTCTCCGCCCCTCCGTTCAGAAAGCCTATTATCGCCAAAGTCCTCTCAAAGGTGAGACCGGGGGAAATAGCGTCTGAAGAAGGGTTGAGAGGTTTTATCCTCAATGAGCTCTATTTCAAAGGGTTTAGCGAAGCTGAATCTGCTTTGCGAAAAGAGACGGTTTTTTGGATGGCGTCTTGTCGGCTTTCATTGGATAAGACGAGCTTTGTACCTGACTTGAAGGTGCTCGAACGGTTTAGAATCGACGGCATAATTGCCAATTTTGATATACAGAGCGTACGCTTCGCTCATGATTATTATCAAGAGCTCGCAATTGACGCGCTGCTTAATCATCTTCTTTCGACAACAGATTCAGCTGGACATTTCCTGGCTGAGTTAAATCCGGATTATGCCACGAAGAAGATACTGGCCGATTGGCTTGTTGAGAGTGTCGGCGTAAACAGTGAAGTGTTGGAATACTTGATTGAAGAGGTGCTCCGCAACGAAGATGCATATCAGAAGTGGGGAGATTGCATTAACCGCGCGATTCTGCAGTCCAATCAAACGGCAGAACTGCTACCGCAATTATCCTTTGAGCTTAAAGCGAACGATTGGGCGTTTGCGATTGATCTGGGAAGAACGTTGTGTCTTTCTTGCATGGATATCGATTATGAGGCAATGGAGCGTATATCAGACAGCGGATACAAAGGAAAGGTTCCTCTTCAGGAAAAGCCTTCCACCCATGGCTGGAAGGACTATATTGCTTTTCTTTATAACTATAGGGAGGAGATCCCTCTAAAGGCATCTTCTGGTCTCGTTAAAGTTTTAGATGTTTGGGGCAAAAACAACCATTCTGGAGAAGCGGCGCGTCGGGCAGGGCTGGTTGCGCTCGCGTTGATTGAGAAGATCGGGCATGAGAGTGATAGCTATCAATACCACAGTATTGAAGAAACATGTGTTTCGGTAATTCTTGAAACGGCGAATGAACTGAGTCAAGAATTGACAGATTATTGTGCTCAAGAGCGGGATTGGGATGATTGCAAGGAGCATAACCACCCTATGTTCCAGGGCATGATCAAGGATTCTTTATCTACACGGTACATTGCCCGTGCGATCCCAAACGAATACTCGGAGTTCTTATTTAACGCTTGGACAATCAAAGCCAATCATAAAGACGAATTCTATGAGGTGACCTTCGACTGTGAGAGGGAATTTGCGCTCCGCGACTGTGGAAGATTTCATTATCCGACAAGCGCCATGCAGACTCCTGTTTATGCCCTTTTTAGGGCTGACTGGAAAGCTGGATTGCGGTTGGTCTGCAGAATTGCCGACCATGTTGCCGACTCTCTCATGCATTCGGATTTTGCTGATGAATGTTTGGAGGCGAGCGTGCGGTTGGGCGAGATAGACAGAAGCTATATTTTTAGCGGCAGACTATGGACGGCCCACTTGTTTGGTTGCGGTTCTGATTTGTATTCGTCAATCATGATGGCATTTGAGCGATGGCTACTTGAGGTTTCAGATGTAGCTACTCCCGCGCAGTTAGAATACCTTTGCTTTGCTGCTTTGAAGGCTTCCCATTCTTGCTCGGTTGTGTCCATTGTCGTTTCGGCCGTGCTGAACGCTCCGGATAAATGCCCCGACGTGCTCTGCGCGTTACTTTCCTGTCGGACTGTGATTATGTTGGATAAAGAGAGGTGGATAAACGGGCGGTGTTATCCGGTTGTTCCTCCTTTTGCGGGCTACTATCTGCATAACCATGACAGAGAGGTTGTTTCGAAGTATCGAATTAGCGAGAAGCAGATTTCAAACGCCGCGCTTCAAGTTCAGCTCGACAACAACCTTATTCTACTGGATGGAAAGACTAGCGCTTCTGATCACATCCATTCGATTATTGACGACATGATCGGATCATCGGATGAGGAAGATGTGGTCACTAGATGGGCGTACCAGCAAATGGATTCGCGCCGACTTAGGGTCGTTGGAAATTCTGATGATCCGAATCAACCTGGAATTATCTTGGAAGTTGATCCAGACAAGGATTTGGCAGAAAAGCTAAAACAGCATAGGGCGATGTTGAAAGACGAGAACTCGAGTCAATCTCTTGATTTTTATACGTGGGCGCACAACGGATGGGAAAATGGCGGTCAGCTTAACGAAAGCTTCGATTCCATTAACGCTGCATTGCTTCATGCTAAAGAGCTGATAGATAGTGACGGCGCGGCTCTATTTCTACACGATGCATGCGGATACACTTTCGCAATTGCTCTTCGAGACTATTTGGATAAACTTTCGGAATCCGAGCTTAAATGGTGCTACGGGTATGTCTCGGAATGCCTGGGTGGTGCAAATGCGTGTCCCCCTCATCAAGACTCTTCTCTTGAGGCGCTTGTCAAAGCTTGCGTTTTGTCTGCGGCTCGGGGAGTAGGCGAATTTCCGACTCTTGTTGCAAGGCTGGTCGTTGGTCCAGAAACGGCTCTGCACTCGAGTTTAATGGAGGCAATAGGAACCTATTATTTAGGGAATGTTCGTGCAATAGAGGCTTTTCTTGCTGGATATCTGACAGCTGGTAAATTCTGGGATAAAAGACGGGAGGCCACTTTCCAGCTTCCCGCTCAAGAGCGTCGTTTGAGTAACGACGAACTGATGGATTTGCTTCTTGGGAATTATCCCCAATTGCCAGAACGAATCATCGCCATGGATCTTGGTGTCTCTAATTTGGAAGACTACGTTGCCTACAATCCGAAACACCTTGCGACGGGTTTTGTCTTGGTGACAGCGTGCAGCGACGACGCGTGCGATCCATTTGTTATAGAAGACTATATAAAGGCGACTTCATCTGGGCTGATGGCCCACCGAAATGCCTCATGGATTTTTGATTCTCAGGTTGGCTTTGTGCGAAAGATTGCGTTGTGGTTCATTAAGACAAAGCCAAGTAGTTACCGTCGTATTCTCGCCGAGATAGCCCCGTTGTTGCTTCAACAATATGTGGGAGGGCGTTTTCTGTCCGAATTGCTTCATGCTCGACTTCGGGGGAGGTTGGACAACTCGCTTTTCTTCGCTTATTGGAATGGAACCTATGAAGCGTGTTTTTCGGGTAATCTGATCGATGGTCGTAGAAACGACCCTGAGGATTTGCTGGAAGCACTACTTTTCGCGGACGCGTCTTGGTCGCATGTCGACTTTGAGTCAATTTTGGACTACGACCGGTGGGATGGCTTCTTCTCCAAGGTCTCGCGTCGACAAAAAGGGGCTGCGACATTGACTTCGTTCGCATACCTGCTGCATGAGGTTGTTCCCGAGCGTTTGGAGAATGGCCTCCACTGGTGCGCGGCGGTTATCCGCAACGGGGTCCGCCTCTCTTCTTCGCGGCACAATTCAAATACGCAGTATTATCTCGAGGAAATTTGCGCTTGTGCTGTCGATAAGCTGGGACCGGATTTGGCTCACCGGGGAATGCTGAGAGGCGATTTGCGCATCGTGTTCGACTTCCTTATCGATCAATTCGATTCGTCGTACGCGTATCGTTTGCGAGATTTGATAGAGGGGAGCAGCACGTGACGGCTTCATTGGTTAATTTAATATGACAGTGACATGGGCGCGCCCCATATCGCTACGGGATGTCAGAACTGCACGGTGATTCAACGAGCGGATCAGGCGAAATGGATATCGTTGTAGCGGCCAGAATTATCTTGGAGATGCCGCTAAAGACAAAGACCTCGAAAAAGCGTCCATTAGTTTTTATCTAGAGACTGGAACCGAACAGCCATATTGCCGCTTGTTGCTCTGTTGGTTCGTTTGACGTTTCGATACAATGTTCTAAGTGATACAGTCGTCGCGGACTCTACGTGAGGCGATGACAAAGGAGGGTCGTTGTTCGGTTTTCCGGCAAGGGCCCTTTGACGTTTCCGCGACAACTGGATGTTGTCGCGGATGACCTATTTTTGCTTGCGATCATGATTGGGGCCGTGTTTTCCGGAAGTATGCGGCAAATTCCGAAACCCCAGAGCACAACGCCCTTTTCGCACAAAGAAACCGCAGGTAGAGGCGTTGCGGCATCCCGGTGTGCTCGGCATGTTTAGTATTTGCCGCATACTTCCGATTTTCGCCCCTTCGTCAGGGCGTGCTCCTGCAAAACCTCGACTAGTTAACGAACAAAACAGCCAATTCCGTCTCCATAATAAAACGCCGGCAGGGGCGAAATTGCTCCTGCCGGCGTTGGTGTGCCTGCTTGTGCTGTTTTTCGGCTCGCAAAGAGACCCGTTCTGGGTCCTTACGCCTCCGTGGGCTCCACGCCTAGCTCGTTGCGGACGAGCTCGAAGGCCGCGGCGATGGCCTTGTCCATGTCGTAGTACTTGTAGCCGCCCAGGCGACCGGCAAAGATCACGTCGCCTTCCTGCGCTGCCAGCTCCTCGTATTGCTTGTACAGGGCCTCATTCTTGGCGTCGTTGATGGGGTAGTAGGGCTCGTCGCCGGGCTTCCAGTCGGCCGGGTACTCGCGCGTGATGACGGTCTTGTCCTGCGTGCCAAACTCAAAGTGCTTGTGCTCGATGATGCGCGTGTAGGGAATCTCGCGCTCGGTGTAGTTGACCACGGCCACGCCCTGGTGGTCCTGCTCGTCGAGCGTCTCGGTCTCAAAGCGCAGGCTGCGGTACTCGAGCGCGCCCAGCTTAAAGTCGTAGAACGCGTCGATGGGACCGCAGTAGATCGTCTTGGCGGCGATGTCGGGCTCGGCGGCGATCAGCTCCTTGTACTCCACGCCGCAGCGCACCTCGACACCCTCGAGCATGTTGGCGACCATCTTGGTGTAGCCGCCCATAGGGATGCCCTGGTAGCGGTCGTTGAAGTAGTTGTTGTCGTAGGTAAAGCGGCAGGGGAGGCGCTTGATGATGCTCGCGGGCAGGTCGCGGCAGTCGCGGCCCCACTGCTTCTCGGTGTAGCCCTTCACGAGCGTCTCGAAGATGTCGCGGCCCACGAGGGACAGCGCCTGCTCCTCAAGGTTCTGCGGCTCGCCGATGTTCTCGGCGGCCACCTGCTCGGCGATCTTGGCCTTGGCGTCCGCCGGCGTGACGACGCCCGGCCACATCTTGGCGAAGGTGTTCATGTTAAAGGGCATGTTGTACATATTGCCGTGGAAGTTGGCGACCGGCGAGTTGACGTAGTTGTTGAACTCGGCGAAGCGGTTGACGTAGTCCCAGACGACCTTCATGGAGGTGTGGAAGATATGCGCGCCGTAGCGGTGGACCTGGATGCCCTCGACGTCCTCGGTGTAGATGTTGCCGGCGATGTGATCGCGGCGGTCGATGACCAGGACCGACTTGCCGGCGCGCTTGGCGGCATTGGCAAAGACGGCGCCCGAAAGGCCGGCACCGACGACGAGGTAATCGTACTGGGACATGGATATGCTCCTTTGTATGTCAATCGAACAGTTACTTAAGTTTTAGGACAAACAAACCTGATTATTTTGTCCCATGGATTAGTGTAGCAGATGCTCTTTCAGCAGCTCTAGCGCGTGGGCGTAGCCCTGCAGGCCCTCGCCGGTGATGGTGGCAAAGCAGGCAAGGCGGGCGTAGCTTACCTGGCGGAAGTCCTCGCGGGTCTCGACGGCGCTGATGTGGACCTCGACGGCGGGGATGGCGACGGCCTTGAGGGCATCCAGGATCGCAACGCTCGTGTGCGTGTAAGCTGCCGGGTTGATGACGATGCCGTCGACCTTGCCGTAGGCCTCCTGGATCTTGTCGACGATGCTGCCCTCGTGGTTAGACTGGAAGACCTCGACCTCGTCAAATCCCTGCGCGGCGCCGGCCTCCTTGCAGATCTGGACCAAGCGGTCGTAGTTGTCGCTACCGTAGATGCCCGGCTCGCGAATGCCGAGCATGTTGAGATTGGGTCCGTTGATGACGAGAGCTTTCATGGTTGCTTCCTTTGTGGTCGGTCGGGCGGCGCGGCGGAATGGAAAACCACCACAAAGGTGCCTGTCCCCTTTGTGGTGGTTTTGGTTAGAGAGCGGGTGGGAGGGTGTCGAGGAGGGCTCGGGCGGTGTTGGCGGCGCAGTCGCGCGAGTCGATGATGTAGTCGGCCCAGGCGCGGTAGCGCGGCATGCGCTGCTCGGCTAGCTTGTCGATACCGTCGCGGGCGGTGATGGGGCGACCCTTGTGGGCGAGCTCATCGAGGCTACGGTTGAGCATCACAATCTGGCTGTTCTGGTGCAGCAGCGGGTAGTTCTCGTCGCGCGTAACCACGCCGCCACCCGTGGAAAGCACCAGGCCGCTGCGCTTGGAGATGTCGGCCAGGGCCGCTGTCTCCTGCTCTCGGAAGGCCGGCTCGCCGCGCTCGACGATAAAGTCGGCGCAAGGCATGCCAAGGCGCTCCTCGAGGGCGCGGTCCAGGTCGATGTGCTCGCGGCCGGTGAGCAGGGCGATCTGCTCACCCACGCGGGTTTTGCCCGAGCCCGGCATGCCGATCAGTGCGATGTTCTGCTCGCGGTGAGACAGGCGCTCCGTCACGTCCAGGATGCGTTCGCGCGGGGTGACCTGGCCGGTATAGCGCTCGACAGCCTGTGCCGCCTGGGCCACGAGCATGAGCAAGCCGCCGATGCAGGGGATGCCGCGGCGCTCGGCCTCGAGCATCAGGCCCGTGCGGGCGGGGTTGTAGACGATATCGATGACGCCCTCGAGCGCATCGAGGCCCTCGAGCGTGCAAGGCGCGTCGGGGCAGTGGGGGAACATGCCGGCAGGCGTGCAGTTGACGAGCAGCGCGGCGTCGGACTGCTGTGCGATGTTGTCGTAGTTGACTTCACTCGTGCGTCCCACGGGCACCACAATCGCGCCCAGGTCGCCCAGCACCATGCTTGCCGTGGTACCGGCACCGCCGGTGGCGCCCAGCACAAGGACCTTCTTACCGGCAACCTCCACGCCCAACTCCTCGACCAGGCACTGGAAACCGAAGTAGTCGGTGTTGTCGCCGCGCAGGCGACCGTCGGCCAGACGCGTGATCGTGTTGACGTTGCCCATGCGTTCGGCGAGCGGGCTCAGCTCGTCCAGGTAGTCCATGACGGCGCGCTTGTAGGGAATGGTCACGTTGGTACCCTCCCACTCGTCGCCCGTCATAAAGGCCGCGAGGTCCTCGGGCTCGCGCTCAAAACGCACGTACTCAAGTCCCGCGAGCTCCTTGTAGATGGTCGGGGTGTAGCTGTGGCCCAGTACGCGGCCCAGCACGCCGTAGGGGCGGGTTGTAGCGACGTCAGTCATCTAGAGCACCTCCGTGTAGCTGCCAAAGTAGGTGAAGCTCTCGCACACGTCGTCAATCGAGTCGAGCAAGTCGTCGAGGGCTTTGCTGCCAAAGGGACAGTCCAGATCGAAGTAGAACATAAACTCAAAGTCGCGCCCGGGGATGGGGCGGCTCTCGAGCTTGATAAGGTTGATGTTGAGCGCATAGAAGCGCTCGAGCACACGATAGAGGGCGCCCGGTTCGTTGGCCGTGGTGATCATGAGCGAGGTACGGTTGGCGCCGGGATAGACGCGTGGCTCGCGACTGATGACGACGAAGCGCGTGTAGTTGTTGTCCGAGTCCTGAATGTTGGGCTCCAGCACCTCCAGACCGTAGAGCGCCGCGCAACTGCGCGAGGCGATAGCGGCGACGTCGGTGCGCTCGGAGTTGGCGACCATCTCGGCCGACATAGCCGTGTTGGGATACTTGGTGGCGTGCATGCCGTGCGCTTCGATAAAGCCGGCGCATTGCGCGATGGCCTGACCGTGGCTATAGACCTCACGAACATCCTGCAGCTTGGTACCGGGCTTGACGAGCAGGTTGTGGTCGATCTTGAGGCGCAGCGAGCGCACGATGTGGAAGTCGAACTGGGCGAGCAGGTCGTAGACGGCGTTGACCGAGCCAGCGGTGGAGTTTTCGATGGGCAGCACGCCAAACTCGCAGAAGCCGTCGCGCACGGCACGCATGACGCCCTCGAAAGTTTCGAAGAAAGCGATATCGGGCACATCGAAGAGCTTGCACGCGGCGATTTGGCTATAGGCACCCTCGACGCCCTGACAGGCGACGCTGGCCGTCTGGGGGAAGGGTGTGTCGAGGGGCGCTGCCGTGGCGTGGGCCTTTTGCGACACCGTGATGCCCTTGATCTCGTTGATATAGCGCTGCTGCTCGGCCTTGCTCATGCTTATGAGGAGGCGGAACAGGGTGATGGTCTGCGCTTCGTAGCGCTCGGGTGCGCGGCTGGCAAGGTTGTTGAGCTTGGAGCGTTCGCGGGCGGGGTCGAAGACGGCCTTGCCCATCTCGATCTTTGATTTGGCGACTTCGGTGGCAATGTCCATGCGCTCGACAAAGCTGTTGAGAAGCGTGGTGTCGATGCCATCGATGGTCTGGCGAATATCGGCAAGGTCCATGGGACCCCTTTCGTGAATGGTTATACGGGGGTAGTTAATTTGGGACGGGGCTATTTTAGCTACCCTTTGACTGTCGACGAATCGATGGGTGCCAGCGCAAATATCAACTGGCATATGGGGGGTAGCTAAAATAGCCCCGTCCCAAATTAACTACCCTTGGGGTTGGTGGACTAAAGCTGGGCGGCGTCCTCGAGGAGGGCGTCCCAGATGGCCAGCGCTGCGGCTGCCTCGGCTACGGGGACGGCGCGCGGGACGATGCAGGGATCGTGGCGACCGTGGACCGAGAACTCGGCATTTTCCATAGCGTCCATGTCCACCGTCTGCTGTTCGCGGCCAATGGAGGGCGTGGGCTTTACGGCCATGCGCCACATGACGGGCGCGCCGGTGGAGATGCCGCCCAAGATGCCGCCGGCGTTGTTGGACTCAACCTTGATCTCGCCGGTCTCGGCGTCGATGCGATACGGGTCGTTGTTCTCGCTGCCGCGCATGGCGGCCACGGCAAAGCCCATGCCAAACTCAACGCCCTTTACGGCGGGAATGCCAAAGGCAATCTGCGCAATGCGGTTCTCGATGCCATCGAACATGGGGTCGCCGATGCCCGCGGGCAGGCCGTAGATGCCGCACTCCACGATGCCGCCAATGCTGTCGAGCTCATCGCGCGCGGCCAGGATCTCCTCGCGCATGCGGCCGGCGGCAGCAGGATCTATGCACGGCAGTTCGTTCGAAAGGATCGCCTTGCGGTCGGCCTCGCGATAGACCATGTCGTCCATGGGGAGGTCGGAAATGCCGCCGATCTGCGCGACGTGCGCCATCACTTTGATGCCGCGGGCCTCGAGCGCCTGCAGCGCGATGCCGCCGGCAATGCACAGGGGCGCTGTCAGGCGGCCGGAGAAGTGCCCACCGCCGGCGACGTCGTGCATGTTGTGATACTTCACGCGCGCGGGGAAGTCCGCATGTCCCGGGCGGGGCTTGCGGCGCAGCTCGGAGTAGTCCTTGGAACGCGTGTTGGTGTTCTCGATGATCGCGGCGATGGGCGCGCCGGTGGTGTGCCCATCGACCACGCCGGCGATGATGTGCGCGGCATCTGCCTCACGGCGCTTGGTCGCGGTCTCATCACGGCCGGGGGCGCGACGGTCCAAAAATGCCTGCAACTGCTCCCGATTAACGGCAATGCCTGCCGGAATGCCATCGAGCGAGCAGCCGATGGCGGGGGAGTGTGACTGGCCGAAGATGCTCAAACGCAAGACGTTGCCAAAGGTCGAGGACATGCTATTCCTCCTCGAGCGTGACCTTGCCGCCCAACAGGCGGTAGTGGTCGAAGAAATCGGGATAGGACTTGTTGACGGCCTCGGCGCCGTGGATCACGACCTCGCCGGTGGCGCGGCTTGCGGCGATGGCGGCCATCATGGCGATGCGGTGGTCGTTGTGCGAATTGACCTCGCCGCCGTTAAAGGCATCGACGCCCTTGATGATGAGGTCGTCGCCGGCAATGCGCACCTGCGCGCCCAGTGCGGTGAGCTCACGGGTGGTGGTGGCCAAGCGATCGGATTCCTTGATGCGTAGGCGGGCGCAGTCGCGGATGAACGTGCGGCCCTGCGCCAGCGAAGCCACGGCCGAGATGACGGGCACCAGGTCGGGAATGTCGTGGGCGCTCATCTCAAAGCCGGCGAGTTTGTCGGACTGGACGGTGGCGGCGTTCGTGGAGCGCACGATGCGGGCGCCAAAGCGCGAAAGCGCGGCGAGCACGTTGCGGTCGCCCTGTGCGGAGCTGAGCGACACGCCCTCGACGGTGATGGGGTCGGTGCCGATGGCGCCGGCGCACAGCCAAAAGGCGGCGTTGGACCAGTCGCCCTCGACGGCTACGCTGCCGGGCGTGCGGTACGAGCCGCTGTTCACACGGAAGTTCGT
The DNA here is from genome assembly GCA_934650975.1 of uncultured Collinsella sp. Taxonomy (GTDB): domain Bacteria; phylum Actinomycetota; class Coriobacteriia; order Coriobacteriales; family Coriobacteriaceae; genus Collinsella. The sequence goes on from CAKUFW010000005.1 coordinate 31,594, forward strand.
GACCTCGGGCTGACCGTCCTTGGCCGGAATACGCTCGACGTTGACCTCGATGCCGAAGGCCTTCATGGCCTGGATCGTCAGGTTGATGTAGGGGCGGCTCTCGATGAGGCCAGTCACCTGCACGCAGGAGGGCTGGGCCAAAAGCGGGGCCGCCAGCAGCAGGCCGGAGATATACTGCGAGCTCACGTTACCCGGAAGCGCAAAGGTACCCGGGCGCATGCGGCCGCTCGTCTTGAGCGGAAAACCGCCCAGGCCCTGCAGGTCGCAACCGGCGGCAATGATCTCGTCCGAGAGCGGGGAGAGCGGACGGGCGCCAAGGCGGCCCTGGCCCACGAAGGTGGCCTCCGCACCCAGCGCACAGGCGACAGGCAGCATAAAGCGCAGCGTGGAGCCACTCTCGTCGCAGTCGAGCGTGCCGCCGGCAAGAGCCTTGAGCAGGCCAAATTCGATGCTCTTCATGGTGGGGTGAACCTGGAAGCCGTCCTCGACGGTCTCGATGCGGGCGCCCAGGGCCGTAAGGCAGCGAACCGTTGCCTCGATGTCGGCGCAGGTGGTGTTGCAGGTGACGTGCGTCTCGCCGTTGGCAAGCGCGGCGCAGATGATGAGGCGGTGTGCCATCGACTTGGACGCGATGGCGGGAACGGTGCCCTTGAGCGGGGACGGAGTGATGCGGGCTAGCATGCGGATGCGTCTCCCTTCTGGCCGAGGCCCTCGGCAATTAAATCGTGGAAGGTGGAAAGCGGCGTGCGGTCGATGCTGCAGCGGCCGATGTCGTGTGGAATTACCAGGTCGATGCTGTCGCCCGCGCGCTTCTTGTCGTGGAGCGCCTCGGCAAAGACGTCATCGGCATCTAGGTCGCAGTGGGTCTTGAGGCCGTGGCGGGCGCAGAGCTCCTCAATACGATCGGGCAGTGCAGCATCGCAAACGCCATGCAGGGCTGCGGCGCGCGTGATGATGCCCATGCCGATCGACACGCAGTTGCCGTGGCCGAGCTCAAAGTGCTCGCAGGCCTCGACGGCGTGTCCGGCGCTGTGCCCAAAGTTGAGGAGCTTGCGCTGATTGGTTTCGCGCTCGTCGGCAACGACCACGGCGCGCTTGATGTCGATATTGCGGGCGATGATGAGTGCCACACGGGCCACGTCGCGGTTGAGCAGCTCAAGCGTAAGCGGGGTCTTCTCGAGCTCGGCGAACAGTTCCGGATCGGCGATCACGGCATGCTTGACGACTTCGCCGCAGCCGTCGGCGAACTGCTCGGGCGTGAGGGTGGCCAGGCACCCCACGTCGGCGATAACCACGCTCGGCTGCCAAAACGCACCGGCGAGGTTCTTGCCGGCAGCCAGGTCGATAGCCGTCTTGCCGCCCACCGAAGAATCCACCATGGCAAGCAGACTCGTGGGGATCTGCACAAACTTGCAGCCGCGCATGTAGGTGGCGGCCACAAAGCCGGCCACGTCGCCCACGACGCCGCCGCCGAGCGCCACGATCACGTCGGAGCGCGAAAGCTCGTGTTCGGCCACAAACTCCAAGATGGCAACGTAGGTCTCGGCACGCTTATGGGCCTCGCCGGCCTCGAAGGTGCAGATGCTCACCTCGTAGCCCGCCGCCTCCAGGCTCTGCTTAACGGGCATCTGGTAGAGGGGACCTACGTTGGTGTCCGTCACGATGACGGCGCGAGAGCCGCCGGCTGTGGCACGTACGAGCGGGCCCGCCTGCTCCAGCAAAAACGTGCCCACATGCACCTGGTAGGGGCGTGCGGTGTCGATATCGATGGTAATCGCCATAAGCTTCGGTCCTTTCGACCTGGCGTGATAGGTGGTCTAGTGGGAGGCCTCGTCGTCGAGCGCGCGCTTGATGCGGTCGCCCTCGGCAAGGAGATTCTCCAGATAGCGCTGGTCGCGGTCCTTAAGGGCGCGGCTGTAGGCGCCGAGCGATTCGATCAGATGGTCGATCTCGAAGGCGAGCGCGTCGGCGTCGTCGATCATGAGCTCGGACCACATCTGCGGATTGAGATGCGCCACGCGGGTGAGGTCACGGTAGCTGCCGGCCGAAAAGCCGTGGTGGACCTGGGCGGTCGGGCTCTTTACATAGGCGTTGGAGACGACGTGCGCAAGCTGGCTCGTAAAGGCGATGACGCGGTCGTGCTCGGCGGCGCTCGTTACGCTGAACTTGCCAAAGCCCAAGGGTCGCACCATCTCGCGCACCTGGCCCAAAAGCTCCAGCTTAAGTGCGTCGTCCACCGCAGGCGGTACAAGCACGAGCGGTGCGCCCTGGAACAGGTCGTCGCGGGAGTGCGCGTAGCCCGAGAACTGCGTGCCCGCCATGGGGTGCGCGCCCACAAAGTAAAAGCCGTGCTCGCGGGCGAGCTCAAAGGCGCGCTCGCACACGATGCCCTTGACGCCCACGGTGTCGATCACCACGGGGCCCATGATGGCCTCGGTATCGGTGGCGTCGGCGAGCGCTTGGGCGTGCGCTTCGAGCCACTCTATGCAGGCTTCGGGATAGCATGCCAGGACGATGATGTCGCACTCGCCGAGCGTCTCGTCGTTGAGTTCGCCGGCGACGGTGCCCATGCTGGCGGCCGTCATGACGTCGTCGTCGGGGTCCCAGGCCAGCACGCGGACGCCCGCCTGCGCATAGCCGCGGGCAAAGCTGCCGCCGATCAGTCCCAGGCCCACGATGCCGGCACACTTGGGGCCGCCCTGGTTAACGCGTGCGTTTCTCACCGTACCCATGGGCTACTCCTGAACGGTCTCTTGGCAGACGACCTCGCGGATGGCGCGGATGCGGCGCATGGTGTCGTCGAACTGGTCGGGGGTGAGCGCCTGGGCGCCGTCGGACCAAGCGTGGCTCGGGTCGTCGTGGACCTCGATCTCCAGACCGTTGGCACCGCAAGCGGTCGCCGCGAGTGCCATGGGCTCAACGTAGCGGGTGTAGCCGGTGGCGTGGCTGGGGTCTGCGACGACAGGCAGGTGCGACAGGTGGTGCAGTACCGGCACGGCGTTGAGGTCGAAGGTGTTGCGGGTGCGGGTCTCGAAGGTGCGGATGCCGCGCTCGCACAGGATGACGTTGTCGTTGCCCTCGCTCATGATGTACTCGGCGGCCATGAGCAGCTCGTCGACGGTGCCGGACATACCGCGCTTGAGCAGGATCGGGGTCTGCGTCTTGCCGACCTCCTTGAGCAGGGGGAAGTTCTGGGCGTTGCGGGCGCCGATCTGCATGACGTCGATCTTCTTGTCCAGGAAGACCTGCACGTCGCGCGGATCCATGATCTCGGTGACGATCGGCATGTCGAGCTCGGCCGATGCCTCGCACAGCAGGTCCAGGCCGGCGGGACCCATGCCCTGGTAGGCGTACGGGGAGGTGCGGGGCTTGTAGGCGCCACCGCGCAGCATCGTGGCTCCGGCGGCCTTTACGCGGCGGGCGATGCGGATGAGGTTCTCGCCCTCGACGGAGCAGGGGCCGGCGATGACCTGGAACTGGTCGCCGCCGATCTTGACACCGTGGCCGCAGTCGATGACGGAGTCCTCGGGATGGAACTTGCGGTTGGCGCGCTTGAACGGCTCGGAGACGCGCTGCACGCGCTCGACGACGTCCATGGATTCGAGCAGGAACGGGTCGATCTTGGTCGTGTCGCCCACCAGGCCAATGATGGTCTCGTTCTCGCCGCGCGAGACGTCGGTCTTCAGGCCCTTCTTTTCAATCCAGCTGACGATGTGGCTGACGGCCTCGTCGCTGGCGCTCTGCTTTAAAATTGCAATCATGGTGTGCCTCTCACCTCGATGGATAGCCCTTGCAAAAACGGCCCGCATCGCGAGCCGTATTATATGGTGCATGAGAGTTTATACTATCTGACTCACTTTTGCCGCCTAAAGCGCGCCGTCGCGGTGCGTCTTCCTCGGAATTGCAAAGCTTTTTCTTTTATTTTGATAGCCCATGGCGCACTTGGGTATAATGCATTCCGTTCGCCCTATTAGCTCAGGGGATTAGAGCGTCTGCCTCCGGAGCAGAAGGCCGTTGGTTCGAATCCAACATGGGGCACCATCGAACGTAAGACCGTCCGAACCTCGCATGGTCCGGGCGGTTTTTCTTATACCGACGCGACGTGATGGGACGTGGTATGGCAGCAACGGATATCGAGCGCGGACTCTCGACCGCCGAGGTCGAGGAGCGCATCGCCGCCGGTAAGATCAACCGCAACATGGAGCTCAAGACCAAGTCGGTCCGCGAGCTCATCATCGAAAACCTCTGCACGCTGTTCAATTTAATCAACGTGGTCTTGGCGATTCTGGTCCTGTTGACGGGGTCGTTTAAGAACCTGACGTTCTTGTTCGTGGTGTTTTTGAACACCGCCATCGGCGTCATCCAGTCCATGCGCTCCAAAAAGATGGTCGATAAGCTTACGCTGCTCACCTCTAAGAAGGCCATTGCGGTGCGCGACGGCGCCGAGGTGGAGCTCGACCTGGACCAGATCGTGCTCGACGACATCATTCGCTTGGGGCGCGGCGACCAGATTCCCGCCGACGCCGTGGTGGTGTCGGGCGAGGCGCTCGTTAACGAGAGCCTGCTGACAGGCGAGAGCGATCTCATCAAAAAGCAGCCCGGCTCCGAACTCATGAGCGGCAGCTTTATCGACTCGGGCCTGCTGCGTGCCCGCGTGATCCATGTCGGCGCCGATAACTACGTGGCAAAGATCAACAACGAGGCCAAGTACGTCAAAAAGGTCAATTCCGAGATCATGAACGCGCTCAACGCCATCGTGCGGTTCGCGAGCATCATCATGATTCCGCTTGGTCTGGCTCTCTTTACCTCGAGTGTGAGCGAGCTATGGGATGCCGCGGGAACCCCGGGTGATAGCGCGCTTTCCTGGTGCTTCTCCGAGCTGCTGGCCGGTCGTGTGCCTTCTTCGGCGCTGCTGTCCACGGTGGGTGCCCTGCTGGGCATGATTCCGCAGGGCCTGGTGCTGCTGACCTCGTCGGTGCTCGCGATTGCCACGGTGCGCCTGGCACGTCGCAAGGTGCTGGCGCAGCAGCTCTACTGCATCGAGACGCTCGCGCGCGTCGATGTGTTGTGCCTGGACAAGACGGGCACCATTACCTCGGGCCGTATGGAGGTCGAGGGCACCTATCCGCTGCCTGTTGAGGGTGTTGGCTTTGGCGCGGACTCGGACGAGGCAGCTGTTCCCGTCGAGACCACGGTGCTCGACTTTGCGCTCGCCAACGTGGCGCGTGCGACCTCGGCAGATGCCAACGAGACCTGCCAGGCGCTGCTCAACTACTACGCCGATCGTCCGGTCGAGGTGTCCGAGCCGCTGTCGGTTATTCCGTTCTCGTCGTCCAAAAAGTGGAGTGGCGCTTCGTTTGCGCAGGGCTCCTATGTGATGGGCGCGGCGCAGTTTGTGCTCTCCGTTCGCGCATTTGCGCAGGTCGAGAATCGTGTGGCCGAGCTCGCCGATACCTGCCGCGTGCTTGTGGTGGCTCGCGTGGACGGCTTTACGCCCGACGGCGATATGGTGGGCGAGGCCGAGCCCGTGGGCTTTGTGACCATCCGCGACGAGATTCGTACTTCGGCGGCCGAGACCATCGGCTACTTTAACGAGCAGGGCGTGACCCTTAACGTGATCAGCGGCGATGACCCCCGCACGGTGTCTTCGATTGCGCGCGTGGTGGGCGTGCCGGGCGCCGATGCTTACGTGGACGCCACGACCCTCGATACGCCGTCCAAGCTCGATGCGGCGGTGGACCGCTACCATGTCTTTGGTCGCGTAACCCCGCAGCAGAAGCGCGAGCTCGTGCAGGCGCTCAAGCGCCGCGGGCACACCGTGGCCATGACGGGCGACGGCGTCAACGACGTGCTGGCGCTCAAGGAGGCCGACTGCTCCGTGGCCATGGCCGCCGGCTCCGACGCCGCGCGCAACGTGGCCGAGATCGTGCTCGTCGACAACGACTTTGCCTCGATGCCCGCCGTGGTGGCCGAGGGCCGTCGTTCTATCAATAACCTGCAGCGCTCTGCCGCGCTCTTTCTGACCAAGACGCTTTTCTCGATGGGCCTGGCGGCGCTGTGCATCGCCCTGCCGCCGTATCCCTTTGAGCCCATTCAGATGACGCTCATCAACTTCTTCTGCATCGGCGCGCCGGGCTTTGTGCTGGGCCTGGAGCCCAACAACGCCCGCGTGAAGGGGTCGTTCTTGACCAACGTGCTTAAGCGTGCGCTGCCGGCGTCGATTGCGGTCATTTTGGCCGCGGCGCTCGATATCTTTGTGGCGCGCGTATTTGGCTTTAGCCAGCTTACGCTTTCGACCATGTGCCTGCTCACGTCGTGCGCGGCGAGTGTCAGCCTGATCTGGCGCATCTCGCAGCCGCTCACGCCCTTGCGCGTGGTGCTTTTCGTGTTTGTCGTCGCCGGCATCCTGACGGGCGTTATCGGGTTCCCGGAGCTGCTGTCGATCGCCAACCTGTCGATGGGCCAGATTGTCATCTTGGCGGTTATCGTCGTCTTTACCTGCGCGGTGTTCTTTAAGCTTGCAACGATGATGGACTCGCTTAAGCCCCGTCGCCGTCATGTGGCCACCGGCTTTGGCCGTGGCGTGCGCGTTCGCCTGGGTCGCGGTGGCGGCAAGGTGAGCTCGACGGGATCGACCGCCGAGCGTTTTGCCAAGCGCGTTGCCGCCGATATGGCGCAGCGCCGTGAGGCGCGCACTGTCCGCGAGGCCGAGGCCCGTGCACTTGAGGGCGTGGCCCAGACCCAGCCCAAGAAAAAGAAGAGCGCCGGCGCCAAGCGCTCCCGCGTGACCAAATCGCCCCAGGGCATTAAGGTCTCGATGCCTAGCAAGAAGAAAAAGTAACTACACCTCAGAGGGTAGCTAATTTGGGACGGGGCTTTTTTAGCTGCCCTAGCTGATGACGCGATCGATTTGGCTAATTGGCGGCCAAGGCAGCTAAAAAAGCCCCGTCCCAAATTAGCTACCTTAGCGATGTTGAATTGGTGCCTTGCGCTTGTGGGGCCGTGTCGATGTTATGCTCTAACCTCAATTGTTTGAATTGCTTCGGAAAGAGGATGCCGTGATCTGCCCGCATTGCCTAAAGACCATCGAGGACGGCGCCTCGTTCTGCCCCTATTGCAACGCATATGTTGGTCCGGGCGATGGCCCCGAGCATACCGAGTTCGTGTTCTGCGACGGCTGCGGCGCCCGTCTGTCCCCGCGTGACCGGACCTGTCCCAAGTGTGGACGCCCCGCGCCAGGCATCCTTTCCGAGGACGCGGCCGCATCCGACCTGGCCGCAGGACGCACGGCCGGCTTTCCGCGCCTGACGCAGGAGCAGATCGATACCGAGGTGCCCCACGCGCCCGCATCTGCCGCCGCGGTGCTCTCCGACGCAGCCGACCCCAACGAGACCTGCGTTCTGCCTGCCTTCGATAAGGACTTTGGCATCCCCAAGGTCGATATCCCCACGCCGGTGTCCCTGCGCGATGATGCCCAGCCCAAAAAGCAAAAGCCCAAGCGCAAGATCCACCCCGACGAGGATGCCTATCACAAGCACAAGCGCCATATCCCCAAACCGCTCATCGTCATCGCGGTGCTCGCCGCCGTGTGCGGTGGTGCCTATTGGTTTGTAACTGCCGATCCCATGGGCGTCATGCCCGGCTTCTACGACCAGTTTGGCCAGGCCGCCAAGACCGCCTTCCCGTCGCGCCAAAAGGGCGAGGCCACCGAGAAAGAGTCCAAGCAAGAGGATACGTCCGAGGTCGTTCAGGAGGAGATCGTCTTAACCGACGACCAGCTCTACACCAGGCTCGACGGCCTGTACCAGACCATCGTGTCGTACAGCGACGAGGATCAGATCGGCGAGGTCATCGATTCGTTTAATAACGGCTATCTGCGTACACCGCTCTCCACCCGCCAGGAGCTGTCGCAGAGCGCCTATGCCCTGCGCGACCAGATTAAAAAGACCCAGGATGAGCTCAACAACCTCAAGGTTCAGGACGACACGCTCTATGCGGAGGACATCGATCATCTAAAGCAGCTTGCCCAGTGGATGTACGAGCGTGTCGACGTGATCTGCCAGAGCTGGGATATCTCGCTGTCTATTCCCGACGGTGAGTCGCTGAGCGCCCGTCAGAGCGAGATCCTGGCGCCCATCGCACAGGGCGGCAACAGCGCGCTTAACCAGTACGACGCCAACGTGAGCGCATGGAGGCCGCAGCAGCGTTCGTAATTTGTTGCCCTCCGGCGGCATAACCTGCGTGCGCAATTGATGGAAGCCCGTGCTTATTGCTACAATTCGTACAAATATGCTTTAAACGCACGAGGAAGGAACCACATGTTTGGTTTTAAGAAAGAGCTCTATACGCCCGAGTACCAGCTCGTCGGTGACAAGTGCGCGGTGATCGAGACGTCGAAGGGCACCATCAAGGTCAAGTTTGACGGTGAGGGCGCCCCCATCCATGTGGCGAACTTCTGCGAGCTTTCCACAATGGGCTTCTATGACGGCCTTAAGTTCCATCGCTATGTGCCCGGCTTTGTGATCCAGGGCGGCGACCCCAATACCCGCGATATGTCCGGCGCCGACGTTGCTGCCGGCCTTGAGGGTCCCGACGGCATGCCCGGTACCGGCGGCCCCGGCTATTGCATCAAGGGCGAGTTTGCCACCAATCCGCGTAACAGCCATGTTGACGGCGCGCTTGCCATGGCCCGCTCCATGGATCCCGATTCCGCGGGCTCGCAGTTCTACTTCTGCCTGGGTGCCCAGCACGACCTCGACTCCGGCTATACCGTCTTTGGCACCACGGTCGAGGGCCTCGACGTCATCTCGCAGCTGCGCGCCGGCGACGAGATCGTTCATGTCGAGATCGTTCACGAGTAAAGGGGACTTCCTTGAATAGCCAGCTGATCCAACAGGGCCGCGCCGCTTATCGCGCGGGTGATTTTTCCGCTGCCGCCCAGATGCTCGGTGCGGCAAAGACTCCCAACGAGATTATGGGTGAGGCCGACCACCTGCGCGGCAATGCCCTGATGCACCTGGGCATGTACGCCGAGGCCGCCGAGGCCTACGCCGCTGCCCTCAACGACGGCACCTATGGCAAGCGCGGCGCTCTGCTCACCAACCGCGGCAAGGCGCTCGCAGCGGTGGGCGACTACACCACGGCTGCGCAGGCGTTCTCCGCAGCCACCCAGGATGCTTCCTACGCCACGCCTTTTAAGGCCTACCTGGGCCTGGGTAACGCTCTGTTCCAGTCGGGCGACTACGCCAACGCCGGCACCGCCTTCCGTCAGGCCGCCATCGACGGCGCCAACCCGGCTCCTGCCGCCGCCCTCGGCGATCTGGGCCGCTGCTTCATTAAGCTCGGTCGTCCCGCGGACGCCGTGGAGACCTATCGCACGGCTATTGACTTTGCCGGCCCGCGCGACGATACGCGCGCCCTCAACGCCGGCATGGGCCAAGCGCTTTCCGCTGCCGGCCGACCCGCCGACGCGCTCGATGCCTTCAATGCCGCTACCGCCGACGGTATCTATCAGCTCACACCCGAGCAGGCCGACGAGCTTGCCCGCGTGCACGACTCGCTCGCCGCGCTTTCGGCCCAGACGGCCATGTCTACGGCTCCGGCGCCCGCGATGGACGCTCCCGCCGTCGACCCGCTCGATCCTGCGGGTGCAACCGGTCAGTTTATGCCCGACCCCTCTGACACCGGCTTCTTTACGCTGTCCGAGTCCGAGATGGTCCAGCAGGACCGCAAGCAGGCCAAGGTTCGCCGTCGCCGTCGCCACACGGGTCTTAAGATCTTCCTGGTCCTGCTTCTGCTCATCGCGATCGCTGCCGGCGGCCTGGGCTATGCCTATACACGCGGCATGGGCTATCCCTCGCAGGAGTCCGTCATCACCGACCTGTTCCAAGCTGCCGGTGACGGCGATACCGCCAAGGCCGAGTCCTGCCTGGCCTCGAGCCTGTCCGAGGACGCCAAGGCGATGATCATCTCCTCGATCCCGCAGGGCGCCACCGTCTCCATCGAAGGCATGGATCAGTCCATGACCGAGACCACCGCCAAGGTGAAGGCTTCGCTGTCCAAGGGCGGCGAGCAGGAGTACACCGTTAAATTCGTGCGCTCCGACAACCATATCGGTTGGGCTGTCTCCTCGCTCGACATCGATTTCTCGGCCACTGACAACCAGTAGTGACCTTATGAGATTTGGCGCTGCCCGGTGCTTCACCGCAAGTGAGGTGCCGGGCTTGCGCTAGTATGATGGGCTAGTAGTTTTCCAGCAATCATCCAACACATCAGGAGTTGCGTTGTTTTCTTTGATGGATATGTTCTTCGGTAGCTATGCGGGCGATCTTGCCATCGACCTCGGCACCGCCAATACGCTCGTCTCCGTGCGCGGCAAGGGCATCGTCATCCGCGAGCCCTCCGTCGTCGCAATCGACAAGAACGACGAGCGCATCCTGGCGGTCGGCATCGAGGCCAAGCGCATGCTCGGCCGTACGCCCGGCAACATCGTGGCCGTCCGTCCCCTTAAGGACGGCGTCATCGCCGACTTCGATGTTACCGAGGCCATGCTCCGCTACTTTATCGACAAGGCTTCCGAGAAGCGCTACCCGTGGACCCCGCGTCCGCGCGTCGTCGTCTGCGTTCCCTCCGGCGTCACGTCGGTCGAGAAGCGTGCCGTCTTTGAGGCCACGATTCAGGCCGGCGCTCGCCAGGCCTACCTGATCGAGGAGCCCATGGCGGCTGCCATCGGCGCCGACCTGCCCGTCGAGGAGCCCACGGGCTCCATGGTCATCGATATCGGCGGCGGCACCACCGAGGTCGCCGTTATCGCCATGGGCGGCATCGTCGTATCGCAGTCCATCCGCATTGCCGGCGACGAGTTCGACCAGGCGATTCTCACCCACGTTCGCGATGCCTACAACCTGGCTATCGGCGAGCGCACGGCCGAGGATATCAAGATCAAGGTTGGCTCCGCCGTGCCGCTTAAGGACGAGCTCGACGTCGAGGTCAACGGCCGCGACGTGATCACGGGCCTGCCCAAGACCGTGCGCATCGAGAGCGAGGAGATTCGTCGCGCGCTTAACAAGCCGCTCGACGAGATGGCCAAGGCCGTTAAGGACGCCCTGGATGCCACCCCGCCCGATCTTGCCTCGGACCTTATGTACTACGGCATTCTGCTGACCGGCGGCGGTGCGCTGCTGCGCGGCCTCGACGTGCGTCTGCGCGACGAGACCGGCGTTTCGGTCAACGTCAGCCCCACGGCGCTCGATAACGTCGTAAACGGCTGCGCCCGCGTGCTCGAGGCCAACGCTTTTGACGGTGGCTTCGTCCAGACCAATGCTTAATTTCCAAAAGGTGGATTCCATTTGGCACGATCTTCGGGTTTCTCTTCAAATCTGAATACCAAGCGACAATCAACGGGTATGCGCCCGTTGATTGTTTTCAGCCTGATTTCGGTGTTGCTGCTCACGTTTTACATCCGCGAGGGCGAGGCCGGTCCGATTCATGCCGTTCGCTCGGGTGTGACGACGATTACCTCGCCGGTGCGCTTTGTGGGCTCGGCTGTGGCGGCTCCCTTTAACGCGATCGGCAACGTGTTCTCCAACCTCACGGCTTCGCAGGAGTCGCTCGACGACCTCAAGAAGCAAAACGAGGTGCTGACCTCTAAGGTCGCCGAGCTTTCCGAGGCTCAAAAGACTGCCGAGCGCCTGGAGGGCCTGGTCGGGCTGCAATCGACCTACAACCTTAAGTCGACCGCTGCTCGTATTGTCGGTGCGTCGGGCGATGCCTGGACCTCGACCGTTACCATCGACAAGGGCTCTGCCGACGGCCTTACCATCAACATGCCCGTGACGAGTTCTGCCGGTGTTATCGGCCAGATTATCGAGGTGTCGGCCAAGACGTCGACCGTGCGCCTGATTGGCGACGAGAATTCGGGCGTGTCGGCTATGGTGCAGGACACGCGTGCCCAGGGTATGCTGCAGGGCCAGCCTGATGGCACCCTGCGCCTTGAGTACGTGAGCGTCGACTCCGACGTCAAAGTGGGCGACATCATCGTAACCTCTGGCATTGGAGGCGTGTTCCCCAAGGGCCTGCCGCTCGGTACCGTTTCCTCGGTGGAGAAGTCAGCCAACGATGTGTATTACACCATCGTCGTTCGCGCCCAGACCACGGCAGAGAATAACGAGGAGGTGCTCGTCATCACCTCGCTGACCGATGAGCAGTCGGCCTCGGACGAGGACGTGAGCTCTGCTAACAGCACGCCGCAGGGCACCTCGCGCGATTCGGCGACCAAGACGAAGGGCGAGGACTCGGACGAGAGCTCCGAATCGTCCGAGACAACCGATTCCGGCTCGAGCGAATAGGGAGGGCATGTCCATGGATCTACACGAGCAGGGGACGAGCTCCCGTACGTTTGCTATCGCCGCCATTGCCTGCGTGCTCCTGCAGGCGGGCCTGGCGCCGCAGATTTCCATCGCGGGCGGTCGCGTCAACTTTATGATTATCCTGGTGTGCCTGAGCGTGTTCTCGGGCGATCCCACGCGGGCTGTCGTCTGCGGTTTTTGCAGTGGCCTGTTCTACGATCTTTCCGCCGCCGTTCCGGTGGGCGTTATGTCGCTGCTGCTGACGGTGGGCAGTTTTGCCCTGGTGCACAGCGCGGCCGGTCAGACGGGCGGCTCCCCGAGCGCGCGCGGTATTACCGTGGGCGCCTTCGCACTTGCCATCAACGTGGTCTACAGCATCATTTTGCTGTTTATGGGTCTGGAGACGAGCTTTGTGGTGGCTGTTTTTGGTCATGCACTGCCGTCTTCGATCCTGACGGGTCTGGTTGCCATTCCGTTTTTGATGTCCGGTGTCGTGCCGCAGTCCGGTTACGGATTCTCCGCACGCGGTGGTCGTCAGACGGGCATGCGCTTCAAGCCTAAGACCCGCAAGCTCAAATAGGGGAGGCCCATAGATGTCTTCCCAGATGACGGTTATCATCGCCGGTATCGTGCTGGTCGTGGCCATTGTGGTCGCGCTGGTCATCATGCGTCGCGGCGATTCCCGTTTTACCTACGACACGCAGCATGGAACGGCCCCGCGCGCCACCGAGGGCGAAGGCAATACCGCGGCTACCGCGTTCAAGGGTCGCTTCTCTATCCTCACCGCCGGCGTGGGCGCGATGTTTGCCGCGCTCGCCGTCAAGCTGTGGGGTATGCAGATGGTCTCGTCGGACTACTACGACAAGCAGGCCAAGAGCAACCAGACCCGTACTGTCACCACGCCGGCTGTGCGCGGGCGAATCCTTGATCGCAATGGCGTGGCACTTGTGCAAAACCGTCCCTCACTTGCCGTCGTCGCCTATCGCGACCTGGCCGAGGACACCGTGCTGGTGCGCCATCTTGCCAACGTGCTCGGTATGCCCTACGTCGCGGTGCTGCGCAATATCCAGGACAATTCCGAGGGCGCTCAGAGCCTGCATACCATCGCGACGGACGTGCGCCGCTCCACGGTTGCCTATATTCAGGAACATGCTGGTGAGTTTCCGGGCGTGAAGATTGCCGAACGCACCGAGCGCCAGTACCCGTATGGCGAGACGGCCTGTCACATTTTGGGTTATACCGGCACCATTACCTCCGAGCAGCTCGAGGCACAGAACAAGAAGGCTTCGGGCGATAACGATAGCTCCGCCGGTCAGATTACGTACCAGTCGGGTGATATCGTGGGCCAGGCGGGTGTCGAGAGCTACTACGAGAACTTGCTGCAGGGTATTCGCGGCGAGCAGACGGTTAAGGTCGATGCTTCGGGCAACGTGACCGGACAGGCCGGCGCCGTGCCTGCCAAGGCCGGCTCCGACATTAAGCTCACGCTTGACCTCAAGATTCAGCAAGCCTGCGAGACGGCGTTGGCGAGCGCTATCGAACTCGCCAAGACCACGGGCTACAGCAACGCCGGCAACGGCGCCGTGGTGTGCCTCGACCCTAACAACGGCGAGATTCTGGGCATGGCAAGTGAGCCCAAGTTCGATCCGTCCGTGTTTATCGGTGGTGTCTCCAACGACGTGTGGACCGAGCTCAACGACGACGAGGGCTCGCACCCGCTGCTCAACCGCGCCATTAGCGGCCAATACATGTCGGCTTCGACCATCAAGCCGCTCTCGGCCTTGGCGGGCCTTGAGTTTGGAACCTATACCTCGGGTCAGACGACCAACTGCACGGGCTATTGGACGGGCTTGGGCAAGTCGTGGGGCAAGTATTGCTGGCTGCACTCCGGCCACGGCACCATGACGCTGCAGTCGGGTATCGCCAACTCGTGCGACCCCGTCTTCTACGACATGGGCAAGGCGTTCTTTTATGACGAGCAGCATTCCGAGGGCCTGCAGGAGGTCTTTCGCCGTTGGGGGCTGGGCAAGACCTGCGGTATCGATCTGCCGAGTGAGGGCGCGGGCCGTATTCCCGACGCCGAGTGGAAAGAGTCGTACTTTACCGATGCCTCGGCCGAGGACCGCAAGTGGAACGCTGGCGATATGACGAACATCGCTATCGGCCAGGGCGACATCCTGGTGACGCCCCTTCAGATGGCGTGCGCCTATATGGGTCTTGCCAACGGCGGCAAACAGTACGTGCCTCACGTGTTTTTGTCTGCCGTGTCGCGCGATGGCGACGGTGATGCCTATAAGTACAACGGCAAGGGCAAGAAGAAGCGCCTGGAGGCCAAGATCAACAGCGATTCGGATTTGGCTCTTGTTCGCAACGGCATGCACGACGTGATTTATACGGCATCGACGTCCCTGGCGGCACACTTTGGCACCCTGACGCCGCAGGTATACGGCAAGTCGGGCACGGGAGAGAAAAGCGGCGAGGACGAATACGCGTGGTTCTGCGCCTATGCACCGGCCGATGATCCCAAGTACGTGATTGCCACCATCTTGGAACAGGGCGGTGGCGGATCGGACACGGCGATGCATGTCGTGCGCGATGTACTCGGTGCGATTTATGACGAGCCCGATACCTCATCGGCTACGGGCGATTCTTCGGTTCGATAGGAGGTTGCGATGGACTTTTCGCCGGCGGACCTGTTCCGCTCAACCAAGACCGGCTCCCGCAGCAGCCTGGACCGCGTCAACAAGCAGCTCTCGGCCTCGCGCGGCACGTTCCGCCAGAAGGTACACATCGGTGTGCTGCTGGCTACCGTCGCGCTCGTTGCCTATGGCGCCATCGTTATTTGGTCGGCGTCACAGTTTAAGGCCGACGCCTCATTCTCGCGCCACCTGCTGGGCATTGGCATTGGCGCGGTGCTTGCGGTGCTCGTCTGGCGTACCGATCTGCGCGGCATCTCTAACTTCTCGACGGCGCTGCTCGTCATTGACCTTATCGTGATCTTCTCGCCCAAGATTCCGGGCCTGTCCTATACGGGCGGTCTGGGCATGACGGGCTGGATCAAGATCCCCGGTATCGGCCTGACCTTCCAGCCCGTTGAGCTCGCCAAGCTCATCACCATCTTCTTTATCGCCACGCTTGGCTCGCAATACAACGGCCGCATCGATACCGTTCGCGACTACGTCAAGCTCTGCGGTATGCTGTCCATCCCGTTTTTGGCCGTCGTCGCCATGGGCGACCTGGGCTCGGGCCTGGTCGTGCTGGTGTCGGGCGCTATCGTCATTTGCATGAGCGGTGCACGCCGCGAATGGGTGCTGTCGACCTTGGCCCTGCTGGTTGGTTTGATTGCGCTCATCTTGGCGCTCGACTCGGTCTTTGATTCGCTCCTTGGCCACGACGTGCTTATCAAGCAGTATCAGATGAACCGTCTGACGGTCTTCATCGACCCCGACAATGCCAATTCGGATGATGCCTACAACCTTCAGCAGTCGCTCATTGCCGTCGGCTCGGGTGGCTTCTTTGGTAAGGGCCTGGGCCACGCGACGCAGTCGGCCGGCGGCTTTCTACCCGAGTTCCACACCGACTTCGTCTTCGCCTTCCTGTCCGAGACGTTCGGCTTCTGCGGTTCCTTTTTGCTCCTGTGCCTCTACGTGCTGCTGATCTTCTCGACGATCCGCGTTGCCTTTAAGTGCGAGTCACTGTTCTTGCGCCTATCGTGCGTGGGTATCGTCGGCATGTGGGCGTTCCAGACCTTCGAGAACATTGGCATGTGCATTGGCATGATGCCGATTACCGGTATTCCGCTGCCGTTCATTAGTTTTGGTTCGTCGTCGATGATGATTCAGTTGCTGACGGTGGGTATCGTACAATCCATATGGCGGCATCGTTCAGGCGCCGCGTAACCGCTGGAGGGGTTTGCCATGAAGATTCCCGTAGATAAGTTGACCAGCGCTTTTAAGATGGGCGCGTCTGTTAAGAAGGATTCCGATACACCGGTGCGTGTCTCGGTTTACCTTGATACGACTGCGTCTCGCTTTTTGGTCGAGACGGTGCGCGATGCCTTTGTGCCGCAGACGACTTCGGGCATTGTGCGTGTTGATCGCCTGGGGGAGGACCGTATCGTTCCCAAGGCCGATACCGACGTGGTGTTGGTCCTCTCGTGCGGATCCGACCGCCTGGAGAGCGCTGTGCAGGAGCTCGTGATTGCCGGCGCGCCCGTGTGCGTGCTTGCCGAGTCCGCTGTTGAGGTGCCGTTCATTGAGGAATCTACGCCCATGCTCGGCGTGGTGGCGGCGACCGATAAGACCTATCTGCTCGAGACGCTTGCCCGCTGGATTCTCGATCGTACGGACAAGGAGACGGCTTTTGCCGCCAACTTTGCCTTTATGCGCATCGCGGCGGCAAATCGCATCATTACCTCGTGCGCGCTCACCAACATGGCGACGGGCGCCCTGGTGTTTTTGCCGGGTGCCGACTATCCCGTGATGGCGCTGGCTCAGGTGGGCATGCTCTTTGAGCTCGCGGCTGTCTTTGGGCGCGGCATTAAGCCCGAGCGCGGCTATGAGGTCGCGGGCGTGCTCGCCGGCGGTCTGGTGATTCGCGCGGTCACCCGTGTGCTTGTGAAGCAGACGCCGCACATTGGCTTTGTCGTCAAGGCGCTGACTGCAGCCGCCGGCACCTATGGCATGGGCCGCGCGCTCGTGTCGCTCTACGAGCGCGATGTCGACTACAGCCGCGCCAATGAGGTTGTCGCCGCTACGTTCTCGCGCGTTCGCGACCTGGTGACCACGGTCGCCGGTGCCACACGTCCTATGGCGTCCTACCAGGACGTATCCGATCTCGCTGCTTAGGGGTTTCTTTTGCGCGTTCCATACCAAGACTGTTTTCATCTGATCGAGCCGTTGCTCGCCAAGGTCGAAAAGCCGAGCCGCTATATCGACCACGAGTGGGGTACGCTCTCTAAGGCCGATGCCGACTATCGCTGCTGCATGATCTATCCGGACGTGTATGAGGTCGGTCTGCCCAACCAGGGCATCGCCATTCTCTACAACATCCTTAATCAGGCCGAGGGCATCTCCTGCGAGCGAGGCTACGTGCCGTGGCCCGATATGGGCGATGCCATGCGTGAGGCGGGGATTCCGCTGCTGTCGCTCGAGGGTGCAGCGCCCGTGGCCTCGTTCGACATCGTTGGCATGCACGTGCCGCACGAGATGGCTGTGACGAACTTCCTCGAGGCGCTCGATCTTTCCGGCATTCCGCTGCTGGCGGCCGACCGCACCGAGGACGATCCTATCATCGTCGCCGGTGGTCCCTCGGTGTATAACCCCGAGCCGTACGCGGCTTTCTTCGATGCCATTTTGATCGGCGAGGGCGAGGAATCGCTGCTCGAGATCTGCCAGCTGCATCGCCGTTTGCGCGACGAGGGCGTTTCGCGCGCCCAGATCGTTGAGCAGCTCGCGACGGTCGCCGGTACCTATGTGCCATCCCTGTATGAGGTGCGCCACGACGAGCCCTGCTCACCGCACGGCTATACCGTGCCGCGCGAGGGCAAGGACGTCCCGCCCGTGGTGTATAAGCGCGTCGTTGAGGACTTTGGCGCCACCAATCCGCTTTCTCAGTCGTGCGTGCCGTATGCGCAGCTGGTCCATGATCGCCTGTCTATCGAGATTCTGCGTGGCTGCGCCCGCGGTTGCCGTTTTTGCCAGGCGGGCATGACGTATCGTCCGGTACGCGAGCGCTCGGCCGACCAGATTGTGTCATCGGTAATCCAGGGCTTGGAAAAGACTGGCTATGACGAGGTGTCGCTTACCTCGCTTTCGACGACTGACCACTCCTGTATCCGCGACGTGCTCGGTAGGCTCAACCGCCGTCTGGAGGACACGGGCATTCGCGTGTCCATTCCGTCGCAGCGCTTGGATTCGTTTGGCGTTGATATGGCCGAGTCGGTCGCCGGCGAAAAGAAGGGCGGCCTGACGTTCGCGCCCGAGGCGGGTAGCCAACGTATGCGCGACATCATCAACAAGAACGTGACCGAGGAGGACTTGGATCGCGCGGCCAAGGCAGCCTTCGAGGCCGGCTGGAACCGCATGAAGCTCTACTTCATGATGGGCCTTCCCGGCGAGCGCGACGAGGACATCGTGGCTATCGCCAACCTGGCCGATCACGTGCTGGAGCTCGGTCGTTCCGTGGTGCCCAAGGCGCGCCGCGGTTCCATCTCGGTGTCTATCTCTGTTTCGGTGTTCATCCCCAAGGCGGCAACACCCTTCCAGTGGTGCCCGCAGCTCGATTACGACGACGTTAAGCGCCGCCAGAAGCTGCTCATCACGAGCGTGCGTAACCGCGCCGTTCGCGTGCACTACCACGATGCGGAGACCTCGCTTATCGAGGCTGCACTCTCCCGTGCCGGTCGCGATTTGACGCCGGTCATCATCGATGCCTGGCGTGCGGGCTCGCGCTTCGATGCCTGGGTGGAGCACTTCTCGCTCGACAACTGGAAGGTGGCCGCTGCCAAAAACGGCATCGACCTCAATGAGCTGGTGCACCTGCCCTACGAGCTGGACTGGCGCCTGCCTTGGGAGCACGTGAGCCCCGGCTGCTCGCGTGGCTTCCTCGAGCGCGAATACCGCCGTTCGCTCGAGGGCGTCACGACGCCCGATTGCACCCGCACGTCGTGCACCGGCTGCGGAATCTGTCCCACGCTCCACGCCAAGAACGTATTGATGGGTGATCGCGCATGAGTGAGCGCTTGACCGACAATCCCACGCTCTTTAGGCTGCGCGTTCGCTACGGCAAGCGCGGCCGCCTTAAGTATCTGGGGCATCTGGAACTGATCCATACCATTGAGCGCATCGTCCGCCGCGCGGGCCTGCCCTATGCCGTGACGCAGGGTTTCTCGCCGCATATGCGCGTGGGCTTTTCGTCGGCGCTGCCCGTGGGCACGTCGTCGACCTGCGAGTGGTATGACCTGTTTATGACCGAGTTCGTCGCGCTCGACGAGGCCTTTGAGCGCCTGGCCGCTGCATCGCCTGCCGATCTGGCGCCTATCGAGGCTGCCTACATCGACGTGCGCACGCCGGCGCTGACGGCTCAGCTCACGCGTCTGTCGTATCGCATCGACTTGCACCTGGACCCCGAGGCACCCGTGAGTGCCGACGAGGTGCGCGCTGCGATCGACACGCTGCGCGCGGGTCATGGCATCGACTATGCGCGCGGCAAAAAGAGCAAGCGTCTTGATCTGGACCATACGCTTGTTGGCTATGAGCTCACGGCGGGGGAGCGTGAGGACCATCTGGTGCTCATGCTCGACACCCATGCCGACAACGAGGGCTCCATGCGTCCGGAGATTTTGCTTTCTGCTGCTGATGTTTTGTTGCAGGGCTTGACCCCGGGCGTCGATGCACCTATTGT